>JAYUOW010000343.1:0-21600 GCA_043760555.1 Betaproteobacteria bacterium | reverse complement strand
ACTTTCCTACAGACATTTACGTAGCCGATGGTTTAACGAAATTGTTTGGTAATCGCTTTGAGATTAAATTCGTCGCCAGCCCTACAGAACTACACGCCAACATCAACGCATCCACTGCAATTGTGATGCTAACGCAAGTGGACTACCGCAGTGGTTATTTGCACAACATGGCGGCACTGAACGCGGCAGCAGACCATGCTGGCACTGTCATTTTGTGGGACCTAGCCCATAGTGCCGGTGCCGTGCCAATTTCACTGAACGCCGATGGCGCAAAGTTAGCTGTGGGCTGCGGCTATAAATACTTAAATGGCGGTCCGGGTGCGCCGGCTTTTGCGTATCTTGCCGCTGATTTGCACGCAAATTTTCCGGTGGCAATTCAAGGCTGGTTTGCCCACACCAAGCCTTTTGCGTTTGACGCCGCCTTCACCCCTGCCGCCGATGCATCGCGCCTACTTTGCGGTACACCGCCCATCTTGTCGATGGCAGCACTTGAGTGCGGCGTAGATACTTTTGCGGGCGTTGACATGCGATTGGTGCGCCAAAAATCCTTGCAACTTTCTTTTTTGTTTTCGCAGTTGATGACGCAACGATTGGACGCATATGGCTTTAGTGCATTTTCACCCGGCGCTGACGAATGCCGTGGCAGCCAACTTTCCTACGCACACCCGCACGCCTATGCCATCATGCAAGCGCTGATTGCCAATGGTGTGATTGGCGACTACCGCGAACCTAATTTATTGCGCTTTGGTTTTACGCCGTTATACACCCGTTTTGTAGATGCGTGGGATGCTGTGGCAACGCTTGCCGACATCATGGCACACCGTGCCTATGCCGCGCCGCAGTTTAGTGAACGCGCCGTTGTGCCTTAACTTTTAAATCCATTTTTTCGAGAAAAACCATGACAACTATCACCCCTACCCGCGTCGAATATGACCTGCCAAAAAAAGGCATCAACACCATTCAATTTGCGTGGGCAAAAATTGCACAGGAACCTTCGCAAGTTGATAAAGCCGCGCTAAAACAAAAAATTGCCGCGATGCTAAAAGCCCAAAACGCGGTGCTCGTCGCCCACTATTATGTGCACCCAGATTTGCAAGATTTAGCTGAAGCTACGGGCGGCTGCGTTTCAGATTCACTTGAAATGGCGCGCTTTGGGCGAGACCATTCAGCGCAAACAGTGGTGGTGGCAGGCGTGCGTTTTATGGGCGAAACGGCAAAAATTTTAAACCCCGAAAAACGTATTTTAATGCCCGAATTAGAAGCCGAGTGCTCCCTAGATTTAGGCTGCCCACCGGATGAATTCAGCGCCTTTTGCGATGCCCATCCCGACCGCACGGTGGTGGTATACGCCAACACCAGCGCCGCCGTCAAAGCCCGCGCCGATTGGATGGTGACGTCATCTATCGGCTTAAAAATAGTGGAGCACTTACACGCGCAGGGCAAAAAGATTATCTGGGCACCCGATAAACATTTGGGCGGCTATATTCAAGCGCAAACGGGTGCCGACATGCTGTTATGGCAAGGCAGCTGTATTGTGCATGATGAGTTTAAGGCCGATGCCTTGCTGCAGATGCGCGCGCAATATCCGAACGCAAAAATTTTAGTGCATCCAGAAAGCCCCGCCGCCGTGGTGGCGATTGCCGACGTGGTGGGCAGCACCACACAAATTATTCGCGCCGCGCAAACATTGGACGCAAAAGAATTTATTGTCGCCACCGACAAAGGTATTTTTCATAAAATTCGCGCCGCCGCACCCGGCAAAATTATCATGGAAGCGCCCACCGCTGGCACCGGTGCAACATGCAAAAGCTGTGCGGCTTGCCCGTGGATGGCGATGAATGGCTTGGAAAATTTAGCCCACGTACTAGAAACCGGTAAGAACGAAATATTGATTGATGCCGCCCTCGGATTACAAGCTAAAAAATCCATTGATCGGATGTTAGATTTTGCAAAAACAGTTGATTTAACGCAGGGACAACTGAGGGAGCGCGGTGCACTGACACAGGCTAAACACGCAGGAGTGGGACCGGCTTAGGTTGTTTGCACCACTAACTTGGCACTTAGCGCTGTACTGACGCAAATCTGCTAAATCGCTGTGTCAATGGCGGCTCCGCGTCCACAGCCGCATTTATCGCGACCGGATGCCCATTAGCGACTCTCGCCGCCTCCGACGCTTTAAGGTCGGCGAACACGGCTTTGAGGTCATACCCATGTTTCGCCGCAAAGCGATCTCGCACTCCTCGCACCTTGTCTACAACTTCATCGTTCAACATTATCAGCTCCTAAAAGTTCTTCCGGCGTGCAAATAAAGGGGAGGTGTAAACCAATGCGCTCCACGTAGGCCGCGATGCCACGTTGTATTTCAGGGTTAGCAATGTGGCGACAGTTCCACGTCAGCAAATAATCCATCGAATGAACTGTTGCAATCGCGATATGCAAGGCGTCAATGGCTGCTTTTTCTGGGACAATTTTTAGCTCGACGAGTGCTTCCGCTATTTGCAATGCGCGTTCGTTGATTAGCAAAAGTGGCACTGATTTAAGCACGCCCAAGCGCTTTTGAGCAGCATCCGGATCGCCCGACGCACACTCTCGCAACACGGCTTCCGAAACAAACAAATCGTAAGTCAACTTTGTTTCCCAAAACGCAAGTGTAATTTGCTGATGCGCAGCACCTAAAATCGTTCGACTAGGACGAGCGGTTAGGTAGCCAACAACTGACGATTCAATGTATACCCTACGCAACATTTTAATTTACCGATTGGCGTCTCATTTTGTTTAACCGCATTCTCCTTTTATTTTACGCCAATAAAAGCCGATGAAATGCGGTGGGCTGGCTAAAAATTGGCAAGCTAGCGCCTCGAACCTATCAACGTTACCTTGTAAAAACGCAGGTTTTCCGGCATACTCTAAGCTATCCATTTCGTGGGTTCCCGCTTGGGAATTCGTTTTACGGGAAGGAGTCTGTAGAGTTAAAAGCTAACAAACTCATCGCCCGGGTGTTGTTTTTACTTTGGTTAATTCGCGTTTTAGAGTTTTAAAACGACGAGTTCATTGGAGGTAAGGACTATGTCCAACTTATTGGGCGAACTGCAACTCGCCGCTTCATCCCCCCAGCTTCCGATTTCTTGGTATTTTGATCCTGCCGTTTATGCGCAGGAGCAGGCACGTTTATTTTCTGCAGGGCCTAATTATGTGGGTCACGCTCTGATGGTGCCTGAGGCCAATGATTACCGCGTGTTGGAAGCTACTTCCGGTGCGTGGGCGTTGGTAAACCAAAATGGGGAGACCCGCTGTATATCCAATATTTGCAGGCATCGGCAGGCAGTGATGCTGGATGGCGCGGGCAAATTACCGTCTGGCAATATTGTGTGCCCGCTGCATCGGTGGACTTACGACGGTGCTGGCAAATTGCTGGGCGCGCCGCATTTTGCGGCACAGCCGTGCTTGCATTTGCCGCAAAAACCGCTGAAAAATTGGCATGGTTTGCTGTTTAACACCCAGCTTGATATTGCAGGCGATTTAGCGAAACTGGCGTGCGCGCCGCGCTTAAATTTCGCCGACCATGTACTCGATAAAGTGGAGGTAACTGAATACAACTTTAATTGGAAGACGTTCATTGAAGTGTATTTAGAGGACTATCACGTAGGCCCGTTTCATCCGGGCTTGGGCAAGTTTGTAGATTGCGATGATCTCGAATGGGAGTTCGGTGCACGGCATAGCGTGCAAACGGTTGGCGTACATCGCGAATTAGCGCAACCGGGTAGCGCCACATATAAAAAATGGCATGAAACCGTGCTTAATTTTAGACGTGGTGAAACACCTGACTTCGGCGCTATTTGGCTCACCTATTATCCAAACGTGATGGTAGAGGCCTACCCGCATGTGTTGGTGGTTTCCACGATTATTCCGCGTGGCGTAGATAAATGCACCAACGTGGTTGAGTTTTATTATCCTGAAGAAATTGCTTTGTTTGAGCGCGAATTTGTTACCGCGCAGCAGCAGGCTTATGCTGAAACCGCAATTGAAGATGAAGAAATTTGCCAGCGCATGCACGATGGCCGCAGGCTGTTATTTCAAGAAGGCCGGGACGAGCAGGGCCCTTATCAATCGCCGATGGAAGATGGCTTGGTGCATTTTCATGAGTATGTGCGGACGGCAATGAAAGATGACGTAAATCAAACTGCGCATCGTTAACGCTTACAAAGAATGCCTGAAGATGCCCTATTTTAGGGAATCTTCAGGCATATTTATTCAGCGATGACATCATCATGGATGCTTGTTGCAGGTTTTTTATTTGCGGCTGTAGGTGCGTTCGGTAAAATTGCGGCCAGCGAATTTTCTAGCTTTGAGTTGGCGGCGTATCGGTCGCTCGTTGGCATTGTGCTCATTGGCGGCGTAATTATTGGTCGCGCCATTGGCCGAGGCCATTCGATCGCGCATCAATTTGCCAGCCTCCAATGGCGGGATCATCTGTGGCGCGGCGCTTTGGGCAGTGCATCGCTATTTGGCTATTTTTACGCGCTTACCCACTTGCCATTGGCCACCGCTGTTACGCTCAATTACACCTCACCATTATTTTTAGCGGTGCTCTCCACATTTTTGCTGCGCGCGCATTTTAAACCGATGTTGTTGGCCTCCATTTGCATTGGCTTTTGCGGCATCGCGCTGCTGCTACGTCCTACCTTTGCGGGCACAAGTGCAGTGGCGTCAGTAGTTGGCTTGCTATCTGGTTTGTGTGCGGCGGCGGCCTACATTAACGTGCGTAAGCTAGGCGATGCGGGCGAACCTGAATGGCGGGTGGTGTTTTACTTTAGCGTCATTTCGTGCGTGCTGGGCTTTGCAATCCACCGCATTTTTTACGGCGCGTTCAGCGGTTTAACAGCTGGCAACTGGCTAAATTTGGCCTTCATGGGCTTAGCCGCCACTTTAGCGCAGCTGGCGATGACGCGCGCCTACCATGCTGGAAACCCGCTTGTAGTGGGCAGCTTCGCCTATTCTACCGTGGTGTTCTCAGCCATTATTGGCGTGGTGTTTTTTCACGAACTATTGCCGCCAATCAGCTTTATCGGAATCAGTATTATTATTGCGGCTGGATTGCTCGCCAAAAAAAGCGAAGCCAAAAAAGTCACCTAACTAGCGGAACAACATCATGTCGCCATCCATCAGCACCGAAGCTGCCGCAACCTTAATGTCGAGTCCAAATTTGCGATTATTTGATTGCCGGTTTGATTTGATGGATAAGACCAAAGGTGCCACGCTCTACGCGGCAGGCCATTTACCGCAAGCACAATATGCGCATTTAGAATCTGCATTGTCAGGTGAAAAAACTGGCAGCAACGGTCGCCATCCACTGCCCTCCCCTGCGGCGTTTACCGCGTATTTAGCGGCTTGCGGGGTAAGTGAAGATTCCATCATCGTCGCCTACGACGATGTGGGCGGGCAATTTGCCAGCCGCTTATGGTGGCTGTGTAAATGGGTGGGTTTAAGCAATGTGGCGATTTTGGATGGCGGCATAGGCGCGTGGCTACGCGAAGGCCGCACATTAAATACCGACGTACCGACCTACCCACGCACCGCCCTCGCATTGCGCGCGAACCCGCTCATGCATGTGAGCGCGGCCGAGGTGCAAGCACGCCTAAACTCAACTGACATGCTGCTCATCGATGCGCGCGCCGCAGAGCGTTATCGCGGCGAAGTAGAACCGATTGACCCGGTGGCAGGCCATATTCCGAGCGCTAAAAATCGATTTTACAAAATGAATTTAGATGCGAAGCTAATGCTGCGCTCCCCCGCTGAACTACACACAGAATTTAGCGCAATGATGGCGCAACAGGGTGTAACTACCGTGGCTCAAGTAGTGCATCAATGCGGGTCGGGCGTGACGGCGTGCGCGAATATTTTTGCGATGGAAGTGGCGGGGTTGGCAGGGTCTACGCTGTACGGCGGTTCGTGGAGCGAATGGATTGCGGACACGTCGCGACCGGTTGCGCGCGGCTAGGGTGCAAATTTATGCTCCTTAAAATTACGCCTCCTTTGTGCAAATGAATCTGCGCCGCAAAACGCTTTGTATCGCACTGACTGTCGCGCTAAGCCAAGCGTTGCTGATGGTCGTATTTAGGGCAACACCAGCACTAGCCCAACAGCCAGCAGAAGTCAAAACGACCTCGCCCTATGAAATACATGCGGCCGACATCGCACCCTATTTGGAATTTAAATCCACTACGCTACTCGGCTGGCACCCCATTACCAAACAAGCGCTGGTGCGCACCAACAACGCAAACAGCGCAAGAACCGGCCAACAATTGCAACTGGTAGAAAGTGCCGGTGGAAAACTTACGCCGCTCACGGGAGAACCCGCTGATAACAAAATTTCGACGTTGCTAGCACAGCCGCACAAAATAGGTCGCGCGTGGTTTGAGCCTCGAATTGGCAGCTACATCATTTTTGAAAAACTAGATGGCAACAAAACACAGCTATTTCGACTGGATTTGGTTACAAAGACCGAAACGGCGATAAGCCCCGCCGACCAACACGCAGGCAACATTGTTTTTAACCGCGCGGGCAGCCTATTCGCCTACACGACACAAAGCGCCGCTAACGCCACTACAGACGTGTACCTAGGCGAGCGTCCAAAAACTGACGCACAACGCCTTCTAGCCACCTTAAAAGGCGTCGGATACAGCGATTTCAACTTTGCACCAGACGACAAGTCGCTCGTGTATGTGCAAACCTTAGCCCAAGGCCAATCTCATCTGGGGCAGCTAGATATTGCCACCGGCAGCACCAAACGCCTCGCATCAGCGCCTGCCGATGCCTTGAAGACGCCCTATTATTGGGCGTCTACAAGGTATTCAATCGATGGAAAAAGCCTTTTTTTAATCTGTAATTTGGATAGCGACTTCAAGCGCTTATGCAAATTCGACTTGAGCACCGGCAAGGTGGAATTTTTGAGTAAATTTGCCTTTGACATTGATGCATTTTTAATCTCAGTACGTCAAAACCGCGTAGCGCTCATCACCAACGAACCCGACGGCAATGGCTTACGGTTTCTAGATTTGAGCACGTTCAAAGAACTTCCCCGCCCGCCACTCCTGCCAGGCGAAATAACCGGCCTACACTGGCGCGGCGCATTGGATGATGACGACAGCGAAGGTGTGGACGGCATAGAAGCCAACAAAAAACCGTACTCTGCCAAAACCGAACTAGGCTTCACCCTAGCATCTGCCCGCGGCCCAGAAGATGTGTTCACGGCACAAGTAGGCGGCCGCATCAGCCGCTGGACCAACAGCGCCAGCGCCAACCTAAACCCAATGGACTTTGTCGAGCCACAATCCATCGCGTGGAAAAGTGTTGATAACACCCCAATTACGGGCTTCTACTACGCCCCCGATAAAACAAAATTCCCCGGCAAAAGACCCGTCATCATCAAGCTGCCCGACGACAATCTCGCACAATTTAAACCCGGTTTTATTGGGCGAGATAATTATTTTATTAACGTGCTCGGTATCGCGGTCGTTTACCCAAATGTGCGCGGTAGCAGCGGCTTTGGTAAAAGTTATTTGGCTGCGGGCTTGGGCGAGAAGCAGGAACACGCGATTCAAGATATTGGCGCGTTGGTTGAGTGGGTGGCTACGCTATCAGCGTTGGATGGGGAAAGAATCATGTTGAGCCAAAAACCATCGCACGCTTTTGCAAATACAAACACTGCAAATGCCCTATCAAAGGCTATCTCGACCCGTTACGCCGACAAAATCGCGATGGCTGAAGATATACGAATGCTTGCAAAATCTATCGGCATTGAATCGCACGCGTTCGATTGAAAAGCGACCGGTGCGACCTTCATCATCAGAAACTAAAAAGGCACCCGAAGGTGCCTTTTTCACGTCAAAATTGCTACTTCAAATTTTTACCAAAAAACGTCGCCACCCGTGAGTAGTGATCAACTACGTTTTCCATTTTATTGTAGCCGTGTCCCTCACCCGTGTACACCTTCCACTCTGCTGGGTTACCCACTTTATCCAAGGCATCGCGCATTGCTTCACCATGAATCAGCGGAACCCGAACGTCATCAGAACCCATTGTTATAGCGATTTTTCCCTTTATTTTTGCCGCATTCAGCGTTGGGGATGTCAGCTCAAACTGGGCTTTATCAGCAACGCTGTCGCCCACTTGCCACTTGAAATCCGTTTCAAAATAATCGCCGCCTCGCGCAATATCTGAGTACGCAACTTTTTGAAACAAAAACAAATCTGAAACTGCGACAAAAGCAAAACCTGCCTTAAATAAATCAGGCTCCTTTACCATACCCTGTAGCGTCGCGTAGCCACCATAGCTACCGCCATATAACCCCATGCGATTTTTATCGACAATTCCTTCTTTCACTAAGTGCAGGGCACCATCAGTAATATCGTCCTGCATTGTCAAACCCCACTGTTTGTACCCAGAAATATTATGGGAACGGCCAAAACCCGTCGAGCGACGCGGTTCAGGTTCTAACACCACAAAGCCACGCGAAGCCAAAAACTGCGCCTCAGGAATGCCCCATTGGCTACCGTAATACGTGCGCCCTTGCGGACCGCCGTGAATGTTTATAACCAGCGGCAAATTCTTGCCACTACTACCTTTAGGAATCGTGACCCAAGCAGGAATGCTGCGGCCATCCCGCGCCTTATAGGTAATAAAATTGCGCTGTGACATTAGCTCAGGCGGCAACCAGCTGCGAGTACCCACCAAGGATTCTATGGATTTTTTGCTTTGGTCATACAGGTGATAGCTGCCAGAATCGACATCTGAGCTCGTATAGATAAGCCGCATGTTAGATCCAGTATCAACACCGGTGATCGCATTAAAGGTGCTGGGAAAAGTTGCATCTACTTGACGCTGTATAAGTTTTTGCTCCTCATCAAACCACTTCACGTACTGTTGATCAGGGTGAAACCGAATACCCATCAGCTTCTTTTTAGCGCGACTAAACAGCAATCCCCCTTGAATATCAATCAGATCATGCTCAAAAACAAGTTCGCCCAGTTTTTTCGCGGCAAGATCGTACTTATAAATAGCAAACTTATCGCGACCAACATTCGACGCTACGTAAAGCGTCTTGTTATCAAAATCAAACGACAAAGGCTGAATTTGTTCACCGCTGTCATCGGTGTTGTACTCGTGAAACTGTTCCCACTTTTTCCCCTCCCCTTCCCGATGCCAAAGTGTAGCAATAGCACCCTTAGTTTTGTCCACACGCTTCTCATAGCGAACAGCAATCCGCGGAACCAGATCACGATCTAGCACCCATTCACCAACACGCCCGGGACTGTCGAAGGTCATTAATTCAGTTTTACCGGTTTTTGTATTGAGCCGGTATAAATCCGAAGACTCTCTAGTGCGCAACGGAACGTTAACGATGATGTTTGGCGAACCATCATACGTTAGGCCAGCAATCCCAAATCCAGCGCGTGCGCCTTCGTTAGTAACTGTGCCCACCGCTGAACCAAGCGTTCTTAAATCACGAAGTTCTGTGCCATCCCAGTTAACAGCATATTGTCCACGATACACAAAGCGTCCTGTTACCTCTTGGCCGTCTGCTACACGGATGAAAATGCGCTCATTATTGATCCAGTTCACGCTGACAACATCAACGGACTCAAAGGATGTAATGATATTTCGAGTGCGCTTTGTGAGATCAATCACCACTAAATTACCGCGCCCTTTCATTGGGGCGATCGCCGCTAACTTCATACCATCCGGCGACATTTGCATATCGGTAAACTCCGCCCGTTTAAAAAACGTCTCCACGGAGATTTTCCCAGCTTGCACATATGCAGGCTCGGTTGACGCGACCGCTGCTTTGGCCTGCGCACTCGCAGCCCCAGCAAACATGCCTATCGCGGGCAAAAAGCACGCGGCGGCTAGTAGGGTTTGTTTGATTCTGTTCATATACTACCTTTCATAACAGGGTTAATTGTGTCGGGTGTTCTTGCGTCGCGCGTTTCGATTTTGTCGTTCGCGCGGTTGATGTTGTTGTGTTTCTGACGTTGCTCAGCTTTAAGGTGTGTTCAGCACCTTAAATCAAGTGTTAGTAGTCTAGTAACAATGTCTGCGGTTAGCAAGCGAATATCAATTGCGTGCGACTGGCTGCGGTTTGCTGCGATGAATCGCCGAATTATCGGCGGTTTTGGGCGCGCACCAACTAGCACAAATACAATTGGCAATGTTTTGCCACAAAGCCTTACCTTCAAAAAACAATGCGACGTTGAGTTTCATCAACGTCGCACTAGGCTTACCTAAAGCTTACTTTCGCTAAAACTTACTTCTTCATCGGTGCTGCTGGTGCAGGTGCAGCCGCTGGGACTACTGGAGCCGGTGCGGCTACCGGTGCAGGCACTGCTGCAGGAGCAGCACCATAGGCAGTCGCTACACCAGCTTTTACAACCGATACTGGTACCAATTTGCTGTCTTTCATTTTGAAGATGGTAATTTCTGCATCTTTACGGTCGCCTTTGGCGTCGAACTCTACTTTGCCGGTGGCACCGGTGAAGCTTACGTTGAACATTTCAGGGCCGAATTTTGCTGGATCAACGGAGTTTGATTTTTTGATCGCTTCTACAACGGCCATGGTGGCGTCGTAAAAATACGGGGCATATTGCTTTACTTCTACGTATTTTGCGTTGAATGCAGTTAAAAACTCTTTGCCTGCGGCTTCGGATGGCAAGCCAGCTTGCGAGCACACTAGGCCGTCGGCCGCGGCACCGGATAATTTATTCATTTCAGTTGTGCACGCGCCATCTCCGAAAGTGAATACAGATTTAATGCCCATTTCACGCGCTTGTTTGAGCAAAGGGCCAGCTGTTGCATCCATGCCGCCGTAAAAAACGGCGTCTGGCGCTTTGGCTTTTACTTTAGTCAAAATAGCGCGGAAATCAGTTTCTTTGTCTGTGGTGCGCTCACGGCCTACAACGGCTACTTTAGCGGCTTTCAGCGTTTTGTCTACTTCGTTAGCCAAGCCTTCGCCGTAGGCTGTTTTGTCATCAAGCAGCATGACTTTTTTCGCCTTCAAATCACTGCTCAAGAAAGCAGCCAGCGCTGGGCCTTGTTGATCGTCACGACCCACTGTGCGGAATACGTTTTTCAAGCCGCGCTCTGTTAGCTGGGGATTGGTGGCAGAACCAGAAATCATTGGGATTCCCGCTTTTGCGTAAATTTCAGACGCAGCGATGGACACACCTGAGTTCAAGTGGCCAACTACTGCAATTACTTTGGCATCAACCAACTTATTGGCAACTACGGTGCCCACTTTTGCATCGGCTTGGTCGTCTTCTGACTGCATGACAAACTTAACTAGCTTGCCGTCAATCATGATTTTTTTATCATTGGCGTGGGCAACGGCAAGCGCTACGCCATTTTCGTCATCTTTACCCAAGTGCGAAATACTGCCTGTTAGCGGACCCGCGTGGGCGATTTTAACGGTAATTGAAGGCACTTCAACAGCTTTTGCTGGCTCTACTTTTGGAGGCGCCTTTACTTCTTCTTTACCGCAGGCTACAACGCCGACAGCGATGAGGGCTGCTACTAAAACTTTATGGGTGGATTTCATTGCGGTGTTCTCCAAAAATAGATAGGTGAGTGGCTAGTACAACCAACGATTATACAAACACCGAAAAGAAAGTGTCAAATAAAGAAAATTCGGGTTTTAGTCTAGCTGATAAACAGCATAAATTTAGACCACAAAAAAGCCCGTAAACGTCCTGTTTACGGGCTTCTACGTGATTCCAAATACGCTATTTTTTTGCTGCTGGTTTCGCTTCAGCTTTTGGCGCGAGCGACAATATCCACTTCGATAGCGCTTTGGATTCGTCTTCCGTTACCGACTGTGCCGGCATTGGAATCGGACCCCATTTGTTTGCGCCGCCGTTTTTGATGTTGCGGGCGACATAATCTTGAATGGTCAATTTTTTATCATTCAGCGCTATAAATTTTTTGTATTGCTCGCTAGTTTTGTCAGCATAAGTAGCGGCCACGACTTCATAGGCGGGGCCGACGAGTTTTTTATTGATCTGATGGCAGGCTAAACAACCTTTATCGGCGGCTAATTTTTCAGTTGCGTAGGCCGACCCTGCGGCACCACAAAATAACGCTACGCCAATGCTTAATACAGAAAGTTGATTCATGCTGTTGATGCTCCCAATTAATTTTTGATTTCGCGAGATTGCGGTTAAATCGTACGGCTACAACTTATAACCACAATGAATTTTAACCTAACGCAATGCCATGGCGCGCGGTTGACGCATTGATCGTCCACACCAAACGTTCGAAAATTCGCGCATAATCGAGCAATAACCACTGTGATTTCCCACTTTAAGGAGCGTCCCATGCCACTAGCCATCGTTGCTGCCATTATTATTTTGTGTAAGCTTTTAGAAGTTGGCCCGCCTGCGGAATGGAAGTGGTGGGTGGTGTTGATGCCTTTAGTGGCGCTATTTATTTGGTGGGAAGTCATTTGCCCACTACTCGGCGTGGACAAGAAAAACGCGGAACGCAAAATGGCAGCCGATGCCCGCGACGCTGAAGAAACTAAGAAGAAAAATCGCGGTTTTTAGCCTCATTTAACTGCCTGAAAATGCCCTATTTACGGGCTTCTTCTGGCGTTATTTATAGCTGCTTCTACGCTTTGCGCCAGCGCGAATAGTTGCGCATCGCCATCGGTTTCGCCCACTAGCATCAATCCTACAGGTGCCGCCGTTGTCACTGTTGTCCGCCCCGCCGCCACCGCATGGCACGGCAACGAAATCGCGGGGCGATTGAACACATTAAACGGCGCGCAATTGCGCAATAGCTGCGCGTTTACCCTAAAAAATTCCGCTTCGCTTTTGCGCATTTGCGTAAATGTTGGCGCGACGATAGGCACTGTTGGCATTGCTAGCGCCGCAAAACCTGCGGTTTCAACATCGGCCTGCGCGATTAGCGAATGGCGGAGTTTAAGTAAATCAACATAATCTGCTGCCAACATGGTGGCGCCCACCATTAAGCGCACGCGCACCATTTCGTCAAATAATTCAGGCGTGCTTTGCAGGCGTTCGCGATGCAAGGCGTAGGCTTCTACGGCTGAAAAATTCGCTTTTGAACTGCCTGCGCGTTCACGCTCCAGCGCATCAAAATGAAAATGCATAATATTGGCTCCCGCTCGGCTTAACGCGTTTAAGCTGGCTTCAAATGCAGTCGCTACTTCGGCGTCTAAATCATCACACACGATATTGCTGGGAACGCCAATATTTAGGCCTTTTAGCGGGATTGGTGTGACTATTTTCACCGCCTCGCCAGCCATAATTTGGTGCAGCAACGCACAGCACGCGACCGACCTGCCCAACGGCCCCACCGAGTCTCGCGAGAACGACAGCGGAAACACGCCTTCCAGCGGCACCGCGCGTTGCGTGGGCTTGTAGCCAACCGTGCCGCACAATGCAGCCGGAATGCGGGTTGACCCGCCGGTATCCGAGCCAATTGTGCCGTGCGCCATGCCGTCGGTAATGCTCACAGCGCCGCCTGACGTAGAGCCGCCCGGAATGCGCTGTGACGCCCGATCCCACGGGTTGCGGGGCGTGTCGTAATGGGCGTTGATACCGTGACCGCCGTAGGCAAATTCAGTCATATTTGTGCGACCAATGATGATGGCGCCTGCGGCGCGCAGGCGTGCGATGGCGGGCGCGTCAGCCGTGGCTTTGGGCGCGTCGTTCAACATAATCGAGCCGGCTTTGGTAATTTCGCCTTGCACGTCAAATAAATCTTTTACCGATATTGGCATGCCCGCTAAAGGCGATGCCACCAGCCCTACGCGCCGCTGCACATCGCTTGCGCGCGCACAAGCGAGCGCTTGGGCGGGGTTGGTGTGCAAAAACGTGCGCGCGCCCTCACCTGCGGGATCGGCAATACGGTCTAAGCAATCTTGGGTGAGTTTTTCTGATGTGGTTAAACCTGCTTGTAGTTTGGTGGCAAGGTTTGCGATAGTGGGTAACTTTGTTGCGGTCATTGCTCGATTCCTATCGCTTCGCAATGGACGGGGAAATTAACTGAATTGGCCATGAAACAATTAGCGTGTGCTTTTTCGTGCAATGGCTGAAGAAGGCCTAAATCCGTGCCTTTTGGCACTGTTACCCGAGGTTGCAACAGCACTTTTTCAAGCTGGGCTTTACCTGTTGGCGCTTTGTATAAATTGCCGGTGGCGCGGTCTTCGTAGGCCAGTACGGTAATTTTAGCGCGGGCGGCAACGGCTAAAAAGGTGAGCATATGGCATTGCGATAGCGACATTAACATCAATTCTTCAGGGTTATATCTGGTGTCATCGCCCCCGAAGCCAGACGGTGCAGATGCCCTAATTTCGGCCTTCTCCACGCCATTAACGACGCTGTTACGCGAATAATCTAACGCTGGCGGCTTGGCTTGATTGGCATCCGCTGGCCAGCTTAATTTGGTTTCAAAAACGGTTTCCATGGACATAAAATTTTCCTTCTAATCTGTTGTTTGGTTGGTACATAAGCGCACTTTGCGACAAAAAGCGGAAACCTTACCCTACGATCGACGATTTTGCGTCAAAATAGCGAGCTTGGCACGAACCTCTCCAAAAAGCACCCAAACACCATGAAACATTTTCTGCAATTTACTGATTTTTCCCGTGATGAAATCGAGCATTTATTTGCCCGTACCGCCGTTTTAAAACAACGCTTTAAAAGCTATATTCCTTATCATCCGCTAACCGATCGCATGTTGGCGATGGTGTTTGAAAAAAGCTCTACCCGCACGCGCGTGAGTTTTGAAGCGGGCATTTATCAACTGGGTGGTTCATCCATTGTGCTCAATACCTCCGACAGCCAGCTCGGGCGCGGCGAGCCGATTGAAGACGTGGCGCGCGTGGTGTCGCGCATGGTCGATATCGTAATGATTCGTACTTTTGAGCAATCAATTTTAGAACGCTTTGCTGCAAACTCACGCGTGCCGGTAATCAACGGTTTAACCAATGAATATCATCCTTGCCAAGTGTTGGCCGATATTTTTACCTTTGTTGAGCACCGTAAATCTATCAACGGTGCCACCATCGCGTGGGTGGGCGACGCCAACAACATGTGCTACACATGGATACAAGCCGCCGCCATGTTGGGCGCGACGTTGCACGTGGCCACACCCGAGGGCTATGGGCTGGATAAAAGCCGCTTAGAAAAATTAAATACGGGGAACCTTAAGGTGTTCAAAACGCCTATAGATGCGGTACGTGGCGCGCATTTGGTCACTACGGATGTTTGGACCAGTATGGGATTTGAAGCAGAAACAGAAGCACGCAAAAAAGTATTCGCCAATTATTGTGTGGATACCGAAATGATGGCGCATGCCGCGCCAGAGGCACTTTTTATGCATTGTTTACCAGCACATCGCGGAGAGGAAGTCAGTGCAGCTGTGCTGGAGGGCCCACAAAGCGTGGTGTGGGACGAAGCCGAAAACAGGCTACATGTACAAAAAGCGTTAATGGAATATTTACTTTTAGGAAAAATAGAATCATGAAAATAGCTTTTAAATTGTTAGTGGGCGCGATGGTGATGGGCACGTTCTCGGTACACGCACAAAATCTGGCGATTCCAGCGGCAGCTACGGCACCCGCAGTTGCTGTTGACGGGTCTACAGAGCCCGCCGCGAAGGTGATGACTTACGCCTTAGTTTCAGCCGTGGGCGATCAGCTAAACATCGTGCGCCAAAAGCAAAGTGTTGGCTCCAACATGATCGATAACACCACGCGTAAAACATTGAAAATCGACGGAAACGTGCTAAATGCGGCCGTCTTGCGGGGTTTGGATAAAGAAATTCAAGCGCGCGATCCGAAATCAAACCGCATATTTTTGCGCTTGAATCCCGATGAGGTTAAAAACGTCATTGCATCAGATCGCGAAGAAGCCATCATTAGCAAGCTCGTGAGTGCGCTTGAAAAAAACCCCGATCGTAAAAATTGGGATCGCATTATTGCCGTCACGCCAGCTTGGGTATTATCCGAGCGCAAAGGCATGGGTTCAAAGCTGCAAGGCATTGGTATTTACATTCAACCGTTGGGACAGGGATCGCTAGAAGAAACGGGCGCAGACGGTGCATCCGTTAGCGTTAGCCCCGATAGCGGCGAAGAAACGATTACCCCAGATGGCAAGCCCGGTAAATCATCGTACCAATACGTAGCGCCTTATTTTTACACCCAAACGTGGGTGTTTGATGCGAAAACGATGGAGCTCATCGCCAAAGAATCACGCTTTGATTTCCAAAAAATTTACGATCCGAAATCAACGGCGCTCGATGTTGGCGCGCAAATGCCGCTTGAGCAATTGTTTGGCAACCTGACTTCGTTTGTTGAAAGCGCTAGCGCACGGGCTTATCGCCGCGCGGTGCCGAATATTTCGATTGGTGATATTAAAGCCGTGGGCGCTGTTGAAAAACCAGCTGAAACTAACTCCAAACAGCCAGAGCCATCTAAAACTAAATAAACTAATAGGCTGAAGACGCCCTAATATAGGGCGTCTTCAGACCATCAAAAACAACAACGCTACTAGGAAAACCGTCATGCCGTCATTCGATATTGTTTGCGAGGTTAATAAAGTTGAGCTTAAAAATGCGTTGGAACAAGTGAATAAAGAGGTTTCCAATCGTTTTGACTTTAAAGGTTCAGACGCCCGCGTGGAGCAAAAGGAATTTGAATTAAGCGTGTTTGCCGACGATGATTTTAAGCTCAAGCAAGTCACCGAGGTGCTGCATAACAAGCTCGCAAAACGCGGCGTTGATGTGCGTTTGCTGACCGAAAAAAGTAAAGAAAAAATTGGCGGCGATAAAATTAAGCAAATCGTCACCGTTAAAAATGGCATTGAAACCGAGCTTGCTAAAAAAATCGTCAAGCTCATTAAAGACGCAAAAATTAAGGCGCAGGCCAGCATTCAGGGCGAAACCGTGCGCGTAACGGGCACCAAGCGCGATGATTTACAAGAGGTCATTGCGCTATGCAAAAAATCGATCACCGAAGTACCGCTAGAATTTAATAATTTTAGGGATTAGCCATGTTGTATGCCCTAGGTGATAAATCGCCCATTTTGCGCGGCAATAATTTTATTGCGCCCAATGCCGCCGTCATCGGCGATGTGCTGATGGAGGCGAACGCCAACGTGTGGTTTGGGGTAACGATTCGCGGTGATAACCATCGGATTACCTTGGGCGAAAACGTGAACGTGCAAGACAACGCCGTGCTGCATACCGATGCTGGTTTGCCGCTCACCTTGGAGCGCGACGTAAGTATTGGCCACATGGCGATGGTGCACGGCTGTCACGTGGGCGAAGGCACGCTAATCGGCATCAAAGCTGTGGTGCTAAACCGTGCCGTGATTGGCCGTGAGTGTTTAATTGGCGCAAACAGTTTAATTGCTGAAGATAAGGTAATTCCCGATCGCTCGCTGGTGCTAGGCTCGCCCGGGCGGGTGGTGCGCCAATTAAGCGATGATGAAGTCGCTAAAATTCGTTGGATTTCGCAGCATTATGTTGAAAATGCGCAGCGGTATTTGGCGGGCTTAAAACCACTGGTTTAGCCACCCGCGCATGTCACCTACAGCCGCAGTACACCCGCCGCCGCGCCCTAAGCCTTGGACGGGCGCATTATGGGCTTACGGATTGCTTATTGCCTACGCCAGCCTGTATCCATTTTACGGCTGGCAAGGCTTTGACGCTGCGCGTCTTACCGTGGCACTTTGGCCACGGTTTTACAGCAATGCTGATGTCGCATTTAATGTGATTGCTTACGTGTCGTTTGGTGCAATTGTGTGTGCCTTGTGGAACCGCCGCGATGCGCGCTGGCTGCGGGTGCTGATGGCCAGCGCCAGCGCGTTTTTGCTAAGCGCCAGCCTAGAAACCTGCCAGTTTTTTTTAGTGTCACGCGTGCCCTCCACTATTGATTTGCTGGCAAATACGGTTGGCGGCATTATCGGTGCGCTGATTGTTATCTCGCCGCTGGGTCAAAACTGGCTGCGTAAGGCCGCACAATGGCGTCGTCGCAGCGTTTTGGACGACAATTGCGCCGATATTGGGCTTATGTTGGTACTTGGGTGGCTGTTAGCACAAACAAACCCCGCCATTCCGTTTTTTGAGGCGGGTAATATGATCAATCAATTTACCCAAAGCTGGCAGTCAAACCCTTACGATCCACTGTATTTGCTGCCGCAGGGCATTGGCGTGGCGCTTAATGTGTGCGGCTTTGCGTTGTTGGTATCGGTGTTGCTCAAACCGGGTCGGGCGACGATGGTGTATGTGTTGGCGCTGATGCTAAGTGGGTTGCTATTAAAACTAAGTGCAGGCGCATTTATGCTGCGTGCAGCGGCGTCCACCGAATGGTTGAGCCCTGCTTCGGTTTCGGGTTTATTGGCAGGGCTAATTACCTCGGTATATTTATTGCGGTTACAATTTCGCACGCGCTTGTTTGTAGCGACGTTGCTGGTTTTTGCAGGCGGGCTCATGTCAAAGCTCAGCAGCATTTACGATCCAGTTGAAGCCACCTTGAAATTGTTTAATTGGCAATATGGGCAGCTGAGCAACTTCACCAGTCTTACCCGCTACTTGCATGAAACCTGGCCGCTGCTGGCGTTGGTATTTTTAGCCTACTGCTTTATTAGGCGTCGCTTAAGCTACTAATTTTTACTGTAACAAACCCTTTGAAGAACCCCTATTTATGCCCATCCCCAGCACACCGTATTTTAAAAAACATATTTTTTTTTGCACTAACCAGCGTAAAGAAGGCGAAGGCTGTTGCCAAGATTTCAAAGCCGAAGCCATGCGCGGATACGCTAAAGACCGTATCAAAGCGCTGAACATTAGCGGTGAAGGTCGCGTGCGGATTAACACCGCTGGCTGCCTTGACCGTTGCGAATTAGGACCTGTGTTGGTGGTGTATCCAGAAGGCATTTGGTACACCTATGTGGATAAATCCGATATTGATGAAATTATTTCGGAACACATTCAACATGGTCGCGTGGTTGAGCGCTTAAAGATTTAACTTCCATGAGTGAAACCATGTTTTTGAGCCTAGCAGGTGAAGCGGGCAATATTGAAGTGGCGGTAAATGCCGCAGCACAACCGCGCGGCATTGCCATCATCGCCCATCCTCACCCGCTTTTTGGCGGCACGATGGACAATAAAGTCGTCACCACCTTGATGCGCGCATTCAACGATTGCGGGGTGACCGTGTGGCGGTTTAACTTTCGTGGCGTGGGCAGAAGCGAAGGCGTGCATAACGAAGGCCCAGGTGAAGTGCGCGATGCGTTGCAGGTGGTGAATACCGCGCTTAGCGATGCAGCACCATTACTGCCCGTGTTTATTGCAGGCTTCTCATTCGGCGGTGCGGTGATGTTGCGTGTGCAAACGCAATTGGGCGTTACGCGCCCTATGCATTGCGCGCTGATCGCGCCCGCCATGTGGCAACGCTTTAGCGGCGAAACCCCGCCAAACGTGGCGCTTAGCAGCTTAATTGTGCATGGCGATAAAGACGATACGGTAGCGCTTGAAGAAGTGATGACGTGGGCGCGCCCGCAAGGATTACCGGTGACGGTGATACCGGACGGCGAGCATTTTTTTCATGGGCGCTTGGGCGTGCTGAAAGATGTTACGAGCAACTGGTGTCGCGGACGGCTTCCGCAACAACGATGACACACAAGGATTAGCACCGCTGGGTGCACAATGGCGTAGAATTATAATAATAAAAATTGCAGCTTACTATTCCTGCTGCATGAGATACCCTTAGGAATCTACCGTGCTCAATGTCATCCCATTATTTTCAAAAATGGAAGCAAACCACCTTGCCAGCATTAGCGCGCACGCTGCGCTTTTCGTCGTTAATAAGGGCGACATCATCGTAAAACAAGGCGGCAAGGCCGACTCGCTTTTTGTGATTGCCGCCGGACGCGTCAAGGTGTACATGACGGACGACCAAAACCGCGAAGTGACTTTAAAAACGCTTGGTGCCGGGGAATTTTTTGGAGAGATTCCGTTGTTCGATCAAGAGACACGATCAGCTAGCGTCGTCGCCTTAGAAATGTGTCACCTTCAAGTTTTATCCTATAGCGCGTTTCAACGCTGCCTAGACCGCTCGCCAGACATTGCACGACGCGTGATGGCAACGCTGGCACAGCGCTTGCGCGATGCGGATCGCAAAATTAGCACCTTGGCGTTGATGGATATTTCGGCACGGGTTTCGCGGGTATTGATGGAATTAGCGATTGTTTCTAACGGCCGCAAAATTGTCGGCGAGCAACTCACCCAAAAAGATTTAGGCTCCATGATCGGCGCATCGCGCGAGATGGTAAACCGCACGCTGAAGGATTTAACCGAGCAAGGCTTCATCGAAGTTCAGCGCCGGTCAATCACGATTTTGGATGATAATTTGGCTTCGCTGTATCACACAAGGTCGGTTTGAGGCGGATCTGCTGGGAAGAATAAAAAACGGCTAGGCGCACTACGCCTAGCCGTTTTTTTAATCCAAATTTCCTACTAATATTTCGCTTCGGAATATTTAACGCTGCAACCATAAGGCTTGGTATTTGCCATTGCGACAGGCTTACCCGCTTTCAAGTCATCCAAAGCAGCAACAACGTAGTTTTTAGCACCGGTTATGTCTTCCTTTTTAGCGGTTGGCTTGTCATCAATCGCACCGGCATAAACCACTAAACCCATTGGGTTAATTACAAACATATGCGGCGTGGTTTTAGCGCCGTAAGCCTTACCTGCTACGCCATCGACATCAACTAAATAGGCATCCGGCGCGGCTTTTTTAGCACCGATATGGGCTTTAAGTTTGTCGTTGCTCATGTAATCTTGATGCGTTTTGGTGGTTGAATTTACGCTTAACCAAACCGTATCTTTGGCATCGTATTTAGTCTGCAAACCCTGCATATTGTTGCTGTCATAGTGCTTCACCACAAACGGACATGCTGGGTTAGTCCATTCCAATACCACTTGCTTGCCTTTAAAATCAGACAACTTCACGGCTTTGCCATTCACGTCCGTTAGCGCCAATTCTGGCGCGGGTTGGCCTACTGTTGCTAATGCAAATGCACTGGGTGCTAGTAGCGAAGAAGCGATTGCGGTAAGGCTTAAAAATAATTTCATGGTAAATATCCTTCGTAAAATTAAATGAAAATGCGGCAACTTCTGAAACCTTAGATTACGCACCCAAGTAAGAAGTTGCCGCAAATAAATTTCTTAATCAGCTTTTAACGCTACTACGCCATGCGAATTTTCATCTCCGCATTAACGGCTTCTAAAAACTCTTCAGTCGTCAAATACGGATGATCGGCACGAATCAAAATCGCTAAGTCCTTTGTCATGCGGCCAGATTCCACGACGTCCACGCATACTTTTTCTAGCGTATGGGCAAAGGTTTCAACTTCTGGTGTGCCGTCCATTTTGCCGCGATACGCCAAACCGCGTGTCCATGCGTAAATGGAGGCGATTGGGTTGGTGGATGTTGGCTTACCCTGCTGGTGCATACGATAGTGGCGTGTAACGGTGCCGTGTGCCGCTTCAGACTCAATGGTTTTGCCATCTGGGGAC
>JAYUOW010000342.1:0-2530 GCA_043760555.1 Betaproteobacteria bacterium | reverse complement strand
ATCACCACATTATCAAAGCTGCCGGTACCGACCATTGTTTGCTTTAAGCCAGCGTCGAGCATGAGCACAGCTGCGAACACAAACACGACGAGCGCCATGCCCATTGCGGTGAGCACTGTGGTGAGCAAGCGTGTCCACAGATTACGGAAAATATAATTGAAGGGAATGCTTGTCATTGGTTTTGCGTCCTACCCACGATGCCGTAGGCCATCGACGATTTTTATGTTCGCGCTGCGAATACCCGGCACCACCGCCGCTACCACGCCCACGACGCAAGCGCAAATTAGCTGCAGGTAAAGTGTTTCGGTGCTCACACGGAAAACCGGAAATACGCTGGCCACGGCCGCACCAAAAACTGAGGCTACAGGGAAGGTCAATAATATGCCGATGCCCGCCCCAAACAGTGACAGCAACATTGCTTCTGAAAACACTAAGAGCCCCACAAATAGGGGCGTGTAGCCCAATGCCTTCAGCGTAGCATATTCAGAAATTCGCTCGCGCGCGGTCATCGCCATGGTGTTTGCCACCACCGTCATGATGATAAAAATAACCACAAACGACACCACGCGAATCGCCAATACAATGGCTTCAGATTGCGCAACAAAACTTAGCTGGAAGGCTTTTTCGGTTTCGGTTAAGGTCTCCGCCAAACTATTTTTAAACGTGTCGTCCACCGCGCGCGAAATTTCGGCGGCGCGGCTGGCGTCTTTTATGTCTACCAAAAAAATACCAACGCTATCGCCACGACGCGGCGCAATTTTTTTAACTGTTTCGTTTAAATAGTCATAATGAAAATAAAACTGCCGCGTGATGGTGCCCTCATCTTTTCCATCAAAAATTGCACGCAACGTAAAGCGCCAATCGCCCTGATAAATCGTGCCGCGAATGGGGATCACATCACCAATTTTCCACCCGTGTGTGTCCGCTAGTTTGCGCCCAACGGCCGCACCCAAACGATCACGTTTGAAGGCCAGTAATTCATCGGCCTTAAACAAATATTCTGGGTATAAATCGAAGTAGGTATTGTGGTCAACCGCAAACTGCGGGAAGAAATTTTTAGGCTCTTTGTACACGCCACCAAACCAGTTGGAGTAGCTCACAGCCTTCACGCCGTCGATCGAGCGCAGCTTTTCTTTGTATGAAATTGGCATACTGAACACAAGCGAAATCGCGTTACGTGAAATAAGTCTGGACGATGATGCAGCATCAGATCCTGCAAACCACGCGTTCACCACGGTTTGCAATAAACCAAACGCCATCACCGCCACAATTAACCCAAAAATAGTGAGTAGTGAGCGCAGTTTAGCGCGAAAAATATTTAAAAATACTAGCTTTAGAAATAACATTATTTACTCGAATTTTATGACTAACAATGCTTGAAGATGCCCTATTTTAGGGCATCTTCAAGCATAAAAGCGGAAATTAATCACGCAATTCACCCTTATCCAAATGCACCATGCGCCGTGCTGTCTGCGCCGCGTGGGTGTCGTGGGTGACCATGATGATGGTCTTTTTCATCTCTTCATTTAAGCGGGTCAACATGCCCAATACTTCTTCAGCCGAGTTTCTATCTAAGTCGCCCGTTGGCTCATCGCACACCAGCACTGTCGGGTCGGTCACGATCGCGCGCGCGATGGCAACGCGCTGCTGCTGACCGCCTGAGAGCTCATTTGGGTAGTGATCCATGCGGTCGGATAAATTCACCAGCCCTAAGGTCATTTCTACCCGCTCGCGGCGTTCGGCGCGGCTTAAATTAGTGAGCTGCAACGGTAGTTCTACGTTTTCATACGCGTTCAAAACCGGCATTAAATTATAGAACTGAAAAATAAATCCCACGTTGGCCGCGCGCCAGCGCGCAAGGTCACCCTCGCTCAAGCGCGTGATGTCGCAACCGGCAATTTCGAGCACGCCAGCGTCGGGTTTATCAATGCCTGCAATCAGATTAAGCAAGGTACTTTTACCCGAGCCCGAAGGGCCCATGAGGGCAATAAATTCGCCTTCCGCAACGCCTAAAGTGATGTCGCGCAACACTGGCACAACTTGGTCGCCGCGCTTGTACGACTTAGCGAGGTTGCGAATATCGACGAGCGGCCTGCCTTGATTTTCTGCCGACATATTTATTTCTTAGCGACTACAACAGTTGCGCCATCGAGCAGCTTTTCATTCGGCGCTTGCACCACTTTATCGCCCGGTTTTACGCCGGACACCCGCAGCGCATCGCCGATTTTTTCACCCAAGGTAACGGCCGTTATTTTTACTTTATTGTCCGTCACCACAAACACCACATCCTTACCATCGCGCTTTACGACTGCAGTGGGGCTAATCGCCACCACAGGCGCACGTTCGGCGGCCAGCAAGGCGCGCGATAAAAACGCTACTTTTGCACTCATGTCGGGCAGCACACGCTTGTCGCGCTCTACAAATTCTATCTTCACCAGCAGCGTTGCTTTACTGCGGTCAATGGTTGGCACCATGCGGCTAATTTTGCCCGCCAAACGTAGCTCGGCAAAGGCGTCTAATTGAATTTCTA
>JAYUOW010000341.1:0-21699 GCA_043760555.1 Betaproteobacteria bacterium | reverse complement strand
CGCGCTTGGCTTGCTGCTTTACGAACTACTGGCCGGTGATGGACCCTACGAGCGTGCATCACGAACACGCGAACCTAGCATTGCCAATATGGTCGATGCGGTGCTAAACGACGCCCCACAAACCGCCAGCGAAGTGGCTGCGCGCCAAAGCCCGCAGTTTGTGGCGTCATTGAAAGGCGAGCTTGATACGATTCTAAAAAAGGCGTGCAGCAAAGCACCAGCAGACCGCTATCAAACCGTAGCGCAGCTGCAAGATGACCTAAATCGCCACCTAAATGGTCAACCCATATTGGCACGCCCGCAAAGTGCCGCCTACACCTTCACCAAATTTGTGGGTCGCCATAAATTAGCCAGTGCGGCGAGCGCTGCAGCGGTGATGGCGCTAACAGTGGTGACCACGGTGGCCGTAATTCAAAAACAAAAAGCGGATTTACGGTATAGCCAAGCCCGCGAGATTACCCGCAGCTTTGTAATGACCCACTATCCAAAAATTCGCGAAATTGCTGGCGCATCGACCGTGTTAAAACCGCTCACTGTGGACGCCTTAAAATTCCTTGACCAGCTAACCGACGAAAGTAATGCAAACATAGAAGTGGCGCTAGAACGCGCAGAGGGCTATGGTAATTTAGCGCATGTGATGTACAACGACGATAGCTTTCCGCACCTAAACGATAGGGCTGGTTCCAAAGCCGCGTATGACAAAAGCCGCGCAATTTTGGCCGACGTGCTGGTGCGCGAGCCCAACAATGTCGATGCGCAGGCAACCTTTGGTGCGCTTTACACCAAAGATGCTTACGGAAAATTGCTCACGGAAAATAAGCCAGTTGAAGCAGCAGCACTGTTTGAAAAAAGTGCCGTCTATGCCTTACGGGCGCAAAACTTGAACCCAAAACACCAACGTGCTGGGGTTATTCGTGCTGGCGCATTGTTGGGGCTGGCTGGCGTTAAAGCGGAGCTCGGTCAAGATGGGTCGGCGGAAATTAACGAGGGTGCTATTGCCACCGAACTTGCCGTTAAAAATTATCCAGACGAGCCGAACACCGTCTTTGAGCTTAAAACGCAGGTGCTGCGCGTGAAAGCCACGCACGCGATATTTCACAAAAAATATGCCGACCTCATTCAATATACGGGCGATGAAATTGCAGTCATTGAGCAGTTTTTTAAAGGTAAGCTCCCGACCCCGCCAGATTTGCGTAGCCTGTACATAGCCTATGCTTTAAAGGGCATGGGACAGATGGAGTTAAAGCAAAACGATGCCGCATTATCAACGTCGCTACGCACCTTAACCCTAATCGAAGAATTCAAAAAACTAGAACCTGCCGACACCAAAATAATTGCCGATCGCGCCCGCGTGCATTACGTGCGTACCCGCGCTTTTGCTGACAAGGTTGATTTGATCTCGGCGATGGCCGAAAGTGCGCAGGGAATTGCGCTTTACAGCACGCTCGTACCGCCCGCGCGCAACACCAAAACCATGCAACGCCACGGCGAGCTAATTTTGTTGCGCGCGACTTTGGCAGTGCAGGCCAAAAATGCAGCGGTGTTAAATGAATCCCGCACCCAACTAAACGCGCTAGAAAAAGCACAGCCTGAATTCTTTAGCCTACCGCCCGCATCTACTTTTCAGGCGCAAATGCAGGCGTTGAAGTGATGAGGCGTTGATTTTTAGCTGCAGCGTGGCGGGTGGTTAAACGGTTCCAGGGTTGATAGGCTGCCAAATTCTGTGGTAAAAAAAGGCTGGAAACGGCCTATTTAAGGGCTTCTACAAGGTATCATTTAAAAACCCAACGCACCCAATTTGTTGGCTGTAACGAGATGAGGGAGCGCGCTCAGCATCACTGCAGTTTACCCTCAAGAATGGAATAATCTCATGCAAAAATTCGACTACATTACCGTAGGCACGACAGTAGTAAATAATCAATCCATTGCTCAACTGTGCGTTCGGCGCGTGCTCAAAGCGATTGAAGCGTTTGCTTCGCAACACAGTTTCAAGCCGCTTCGCACTGACCGCGATGTACTGGGGCGCACAGCCGAAAAAATAATTCCAATGTCCAAGGCAATTGCGCTACTCGCTTCGCTTGCCGTAGCGGCAACAGCCGCAGCTGGCGACTTCACTGTCCCGCCAGTAACCATAAGCATTCCATCTGGTTTTGAAGGCCCAATTAGGCAAGAGCAAAGTGGCGCCACTATGGTCGCATTTACGAAAACCAATGGCTCCACCGCCAAGACGCTCCTTCAAATTAGCCTCTACGATTTTGCCGAACAACTAAAGAAAATGAATGATGCAGAGCGAGCAATCGCTGCGAAAAAATACCTGATCGACTTCGTTGGCGGTATCGAGCGCCGCCGCACGAATTTTAAAAGAACGGAGCCTTCACCAATACAAATTGGCGGCTTACCTGCGGCTAAACTGCAATGGACGGGGTTGGTGCAGAAACTGGAAACGGTGGGCGTCATGTATTGTTTTGTTGTTGGAACGACGATCATTAGTTTCCACACGCAAGACGCGGGTTCTACGCCAACGGCTGCGATGGGTGAGGCAATGCAGGCTTTCGAAAACGCAAAGATAGACAATGGCGGCTGACAATGCGCGTCAGCGCGAAGGCTCTCGCTACTGCATAACGAAATCAACAGCCTTCATGCAAAAGCGCGGCGCCTCTATCACGTCAAAACTTTCCAAAGCACAGAGGCACCTCTATTGATACCTTGAAGACGCCTTATTTTAGGGCATCTTCCACTGCTACACTGGGTGTAAAAAGCGGCACGACAATTTGATTGTCGGCGATAACGCGGCAGCAGAGTCACAACAAAATTGCTACAATTGAATGATGTAAAAAGGAGCATTGCCATGCACGCATTTGATCGCATCACCGTAAACGCCGCGGTACTAAATGGTCAGCCCACCATTCGAGGTATGCGCTTGTCAGTCAGGCGCGTGCTAGAAGCATTCGCGATGCAACCTAACTTTGAACTTCTGCGTGCTGACTATCCTGAGCTAGAGCGCGAAGATATTACTCAGGCATTTCAATACGCTGCACTTTGTCTAGCCGATGAAGTTATGCCCTTGGCCGTAGCTTGAGTATTACCCCTAGAATCGGCTTAGATCAAGGCTGCCCCCGCAGCAGTGCTACGCTGCTGAATGCACAAGGCTTTGACGCCCTCCATGTCGGCGATGAAGGCATGGCGCGTGCAACAGATTGGGAAATTATTCAGTGGGCAGTCCGAGAAAAGCGCACCATCATCACGCTGGATAGCGATTTTCATATGCTACTTTCGCTTCATAAACTCCTGCAACCATCGGTGATACGCATTAGGCAAGCTGGGCTCAATGGCGAGCGCCTCGCCGCACTGATAATTCGAGTTTGGCCGCAAATAGCGCTTGCGCTTACAAACGGTGCAGCCATCACCGTCACTAATCGAGATATGCGCGTAAGGCTGTTGCCGATTATCGGTCACGCCGGTACACCTAGCAGCACCTTGTAGAAGAACGTTGTAGAAGCCCTATTTCAGGGCATCTTCAGCGCATTAAAAACACCGGCGCACGCGTTGCAAAAGGTAACCTTGCACCCGGCGGCAATAAAAACGCATGGTCGCGCGTGATGTCGATGTGGTCTTCGCATAAACCATCGGTGATGATGAGAATGGGTGCAGTGGCGGGAAAATCACGTTGATATTGCAAATGTGTAACCGCAGGCTGCAACACGGTGCCGCCGCGCCCACGCACTGTTACCCGCGTGTTGAGGCTGTCAACATCCACATAACCCTCATCGTAGGGTGTGGCATCGCAATACACCAGCCGCACTTGGCGCACGGACTGAGCCTGCGCGTAGCTTGCCACCGCACCGATGGCGTTGCCGAGCGCAAAGCGGCTCATCGATCCGCTGGTGTCGATAATCACGCCGAAGGTGCGCGTGGTTTGATTTTCTTCTGGCTCAATAAATCGCGGGCGCGGCAAGTCCGGCGTGGCACTTTGCCGCCGCGATGCTTTGGCGTATGTGCGGCGGCGCTCGGGTAGCGGAAAACGCTCTTGCAACCATTCTGCCAGCTTGGCTTGCCACGGAATAGGCGGCTGATTGAGCACGCGAATGTCTTCAACCAAGCCTTCAGGCAAGCCTCCACGGCCATTGGCTTGATGGAACACTAAACCTTGCAGCAATGCGTTCTTGCAAAACGCTTCTTGATCGGTAAAAAAGCGATCGTTGTCAAGCATGTCAACGTCTTGCCCACGAAAGGTGGAGAGCCTGCGGCGCACGCGCAAATCTTGCGTTAGTTTGATGTAAATATCGTCCGCAGATTGCCCGCGCAATGCCTCATCAAACAGCAAGCCATCCGGTGGCGGGCTGCCTACTTGCATGCTCACTAACCAATCGTTAATCACAAAATCACACGCCACATTCCACAGATAAGCGTCGCGCCCCTGCCTGCGGCTGGCGTGACACAACCCTGCATGCAGCACCTCGTGGGCGAGCACAAACTTGCATTGCTCAAGCGTTAGTGCACGATTTGGGTTGATGTAAATTTCATTGGTGGCCACTTGAATGGCGGCGATGCTAATGTCTAGCCTGCGGCACACTGCTGTATCTTCGACAATATCAAAGCGCACAATCATGCCGCCCAAAAGCGGATAGTGCGTTGCTAGCCAGCGCTTGGCAATATTTGCGGTGCTGTTCGGATTGCTGCCTTCACGCGCAGGATGGCTGGCATCATGCTGCAATTGTAGGGCACGCTTAGCGTTGTCTACCAAGGCCTGCGCAAATCGCGCCTCAATATCTTCTGGCTTATTCCAACTGCTGCGCACGCCTTCGGGCTCCAAAAAGGAGCCTAAAATTTGGCCTTTTGCGTTGACGTGTAAGCACCATGTGAAGTCGGCAAACATCGGATTATCGGCTTCACTACGCAATCTGTGCACGATGGTTTCAAGCGGTAGCCTGCCCCACGCGAGCAAGTCGGGCAGCACATTCATCTGCTCTGGTAGCTCACCCACGCGCAGGTGCCGCCACCAATGTAGGGCGGCCAACTGCACGGCAATATCACTCAAGGGGTTAGGCACAGGAATGCGTTTAGCGGGTCCGCTTGCCAGTATAAAAACACCCAGCGCGTAGTGACCAAGCCATTGCGCAACGCTAAGTTTGGCATCCACATCAATGAATAACCGGTCAGGCAACATAACACGCACAGCCTGCCCTTTTGGCAGGGGAGTAAAAAATAAAAAACGATTATCGATCACACTAACTGCAGCCGCAACCCCACCCAACAACGGATGCGCAAGAAGCTCGTTCCACGCTTTTTGATGGGGTTTTAACTGCATTTTGTTGCTGTGATTGGCCACGATAATACGTTACGACTTTGCTGCCGTATTTTCTTGCAACAAGCGCGGCAACTCTTTGGCAATTTCCAGCACAAACCAGTCTGGCACGCGCTCATTGGCCTCGTTTTCAGTCAACACCAATTGCGCTAATTCACCGTCAATTCGCGCTAGCGCTTTGAGTGCGGACTTTGCTTGCTGCGCTAATTCGCGCGCGTCACGGCCTAAACTCGTTTCTTGTACAGGCAGCTCTTTCACCAGCAAATCACGCAGGCTGTGGCTTAAGAAATAAGCAAGGTCCCGATCCTCCGGTTTAGCCGGCCATTGTTCTTCGCCCTTCAAAATTTTATGCACACTAAACTTATTGCGGATTTGCTTCATATAGGCTTTGAAACCCAGCGCATGGTCGCGCGCCACGCAGCCAAACAGCAATGCATCGAGCATGTCGGGTGCGATGTCATCGCCAAAACTTTTTAGCGCATCACTCACAGTGTGCCAGCTGCGGGGTGTGGAAAATGGCTCTTCTCGCGTGGGCGGCACTTCAGTAGCAAGCTGCGCCGGGCGAGTGCGAATGTAGTCCAGCACCCATGGATGAATATTGGCGTCCTGCGCCCACGCAAGCCATTCGCGATGCGACGTTTTTAAATGCACATGCACCATGCGGTTCACCAGCGCACTGGGCATTTGTTTTGCCATGGCAGCATCGTGCGCGCGATTGCCTGCACCGATGATAATGGAGCCTTTAGGCAGCCGATATTCGCCGATACGTTTTTCTAAAATTAAACTATAAAACGCTTTTTGAATTTCTTGCGCAGCCACATTTAGCTCATCAATAAACAGCACAAATTCTTTGTCGCGCACAATCATCGAAGGCGGATAAAATCGACTCACCTGCCCTTCAATTTTTGGTATGCCGATGAGATCTTCAGGTGCGAGTTGCGAGCCCAACAACGCCACACATTCAAGTCCTAAACTTTGTGCAAATTGCTCTACCAACGCGCTTTTTCCCACACCCGGCGGCCCCCAAATAAACACGGGGCGCACGGGGGCGACGTTGAGTAAAAATTCTTGCGTTTGTTTGATGGTGAGGCTGGTATAGGATTGCATAGGGGATCGTTTTTTAAGAACTAAAGTCTGGAATTAAGTAAGTTGTAGCAACAATAATTTTGCCCGTTCTTGCGCTAAGTTGCACACAAATTTAATCGCATCCGTGTTTTCTTTCGTGGTTTTTGCAACGAGTTCTAACTGCAATTTTTCAGCTTCAGGTGCAACGCGACGCGCAAGCTGCTGACCCAATTTTTGCAGTAGCAAAAAAGAAATTGCGCAGTCTTTGGCCAATCGCCGCCATTCTTCTGTACCGATTATATTTAGGTGCGCCTCGCCACCAATGTTTTGCGCCATTTCATAATAACCATAGCGCAATCCGCTCACTAAGTCGTACAGCGGTGCAGCTTGCAAGCCATTCGTGCTTACAAAAAATGAGAAGTTTTTCGCATGCGCATCGCTATTGCCGATAATGAAATTAAACATCAACCATTGGAGCAACTGCACTTGCGCCTTTGCCGGCGTGCTGCATAATTTATGCAGCGCCAGTAATTGCGCATAGGCGGGGCCGGGTGCTGCCATGCTGTGCGAAGGCTCTTCGTACTTTTGCTCAGGCGGCAAATTTAGCGCTTGGCACGCATCAATTTGATGGATGCGTTGTAACGCGCCATCGGGCGTCCAGCGACGGTCATAGCGCTCCACAAGCAAAATTGGCTCGGGCAATTCACTGTATTGCACGCGTGGCACTAGCAAACCGACGCGCTGCGCTAAACGCATACACGCGTATTCATTCGCCGCCATATCGGGATGGCGGGCGTTGCCAATTTTTAAAATATGCGAGGTGGGGGCACTATCTTTTGCCAGCTGCAGCGCGCCATTTTGCGCCATGTAAACGCCCAACTTGTTTTGCACGCCAGGCAAGGACATCCGCTGGGTGCCCTGCCACGCCATTAGCGGCACATCTTGCGCGCGGGACGCTTCAATACGCTCCTGAAGCTCGCTCTCGCTCACAGGTTCGTAGTCGTCAGCATTGAACGCCGCCGCCTCTAACGGCGTAGTGGCGTCCTCGACAATCACCAGTGCACCCGCACAGTCACGCCCAACCTTACGCAAAATGCCAAACACATCGTATTGGCTGACCTGATGCGCGAACGACAGCGCCTCTAACGGTCGCCCCTCTGGAAGCAAATTGCTGAAGAAATTTTTAACAGACGCGCCATGCGTAGCCTGTCCAAAAGGAAGGTGGGGCGAGAACGCAAATGCTTGCGGCAGCTGCGCCCACGCTTCACGGTAGCGCAAAGTAAACCCATCTGCATTCGCATTGGCTTCCAGCGTAGCAGCGTGCGCAGTGTCAACCCAAATATTGAGCGCGGTCACAATAACTAAACCACGAACAATTTAAGGCCGAAGTGCGCCGCCACGCCCAGCGCTTTATCAAACTGCACGGTCGGCTTACCGGTTTCAAGTGCTTGCAAAAATTTCACGCTCACGCCGCTTGAGGCGGCGGCAATAATCAAGGTAAGCCCCGCTTCTTTTCGGCGCGCACGAATTGCTGCACCGAGTTGAACGGCGGCATTAACTGGCTGCGGCGAGCCTATATCTTGCATAGCAATACTCCGAACGGTGTTAATTTATACCATCATTAGACCACAACAAGATTAAAACTCCTATCGGAGAATTTAATTGTGCTTGGCTGGAAAAATCAACTTAAAAACTCAGATCGGGGAATTTCAATAGCTTTGGATAGCCGTGCGGCGCAACACACGGCAAGAGTGCGCGATGTTTGAGGCCATAATTGGCCAACCACGCCGCTTCTATAATGCTTGAAGACACCCTATTTTAGGGCATCTTCAGGCTTCACTCGGGTGTAAAATTCAAGTGCGTGCGCGGCATTGCGGGGCGTTCATCCCGCCGCTAACAGCGTCGCCACTTCCGGCGCGCTTTTTACACCCAACTTGGCAAACACCTTCGCGCGATGCACTTCTACCGTGCGCATGCTTACGTTCAGTTCGTCGGCGATAATTTTGTTGAGTTTACCGGCGGCTACTTTGTGCATCACTTCGCGTTCGCGGTCGCTTAAGCTCGCTAGCCTCGCGCGACGTGCTGCGCCACTTTGGTTTTGTTGGCGTGAGGCTAGATCAATAGCTAGGGCTTGCTCGATGCGTTCGGTGAGTAAATTATCGGCGGTAGGTTTTTCTAAAAAGTCGAAGGCACCCTTCTTTAGGGCTTCTACAGCCATTGGAATATCGCCATGGCCAGTTAAAAATAGCACGGGATTGGTGTATCCACGCGCCAATAGTGCATCGTGTAGCGCGGCACCAGACATGGGTTCCATGCGAAGGTCTAATAAAAAACAGCCTTGCACATTCACTGGTGCGGCATCTACTTCAAGGTGTTGCAATAGCGCGTGACCGCCTGAAAACACCTGCGTATTCAGCCCTTGCGAGGATAGCAAAAATTGAATCGCGTCGCGCACGGGTTCTTCGTCATCCACAATATAGACGGTTGGCGTCATCATTTTAAGCGTCCTCAACTAGATCAACGGCATGGGCAATCGGTAAAGAGAAACTAAATTTAGCGCCCGAATTGGCGAATGTTTTTTGCACGTCGGTGGCTTCAAACGCGCCGCCGTGGGCTTCGATAATAGAGCGGCAAATACTCAAGCCCATGCCCATGCCCTCGGCTTTGGTGGAATAAAACGGCGCGGCTAATTGCTCTAACGTGCGGCCATCCAAACCAGGTCCATTATCGGATACCGCAATACGCACCCAATTTTGGGCAGCGATATTTACTTCAATAGCGATGCGTTTGTCGATTGCATCGACAGCGTACGCATCGGCGGCGTTGCGCAACAAATTGATGATGACTTGCTCAATTAACACCGCATCAATATTTAGCGCGGGCAGATTTTCGGCCATCTGAACTTGTACGCTAATTTTTTTATCTTGCATTTCGCGTTTAAGCAACGCGGTGACGGTTGCCAGCAAATCGTGCAAATTTACGCGTTCACGCTGCGGGGCGCGACGGGTTAAAAACACGCGGATGCGCTGCACAATGCGCCCCGCATTGGCCGATTGTTGGCCTAGTCGCTCCAAGGCAGCCAGCACCACGGCATCGTCAAAGCCGCACCGTTTTAGGGTGTTGATTACACCGGCGTTGTAGCTTGAAATAGCCATGAGCGGCTGATTTAGCTCGTGCGCCAAGGTGGATGCAATTTCACCCAACATCGTAAGCCGAGCGTGATGCTGCATGGTTTGAATGCGCTGAGTTTCGCGTTGTTCCATTTGCTGCTGCTCAGTTATATCCAAAATAGAACCCATCCAGCCGATTTGTTTGCCGCTTGCATCGACCAGCGGCGTTTCAAAAATCATCACTACTAAATTGCGCCCATCGCGATGCCGCCAATTGGCTTGATAGCCCTCACGCGGCGCGCCACCTGCCATGTTGCGCAAGTGGCGTTGCATCGTTTCTTCCATGGCATTGGGTGGCCAGTAGGGCATGGGTGGCAGCTTGCCTACCAGCTCAGCAGCACTCCAGCCGACCATTTCTTCTAGAGTGCGATTTACATACACCATGCGGCCTTCAAGGTCGCGCGCACGCAAGCCGACCACGGCAGAATCTTCCATCGCCGAACGCCACGCGGCTTCAGTCCGCCACGCGCGTTCGGCGCGGGCAACTTCTAACATTTGCCGACGCAACATCCATGTAGCAATCGCGATGAGCAACAAAAATCCCGCCATTAAAATAAGCGGCAGCGCTTGGTACCACGGTAGCAAGGGCTGGCGCACGGTAAGCTCTAAAAACGCATCGGGGATTGCGGTTTCAAAACTAAGGCGATAGCTGGGACGGTTTTTTGACGCCTTAATGATGCCTGAAGACGCCCTACTATAGTGCGTCTTCAGGCCATCATTGTCTTTTAAACTATCGTAAGTGGTGGCGATTTCTTGGTCGTTACTATCAAGCAGACGCACCTCGTATTTACGCGCCAACCACCACGGCGTTTGCTGCTGCAATAGCGCTCGGGGCGAATAACGCACGATTAAATTTTGTGGCTGTGTGTTGGCTTTATCCACCGTTATCGGCACGCGAATATGCGCTGATAAGCCGCGCGTATCGTCCCCGCTTTTGGCGTTAAAAGGTGGCTGCACTGACTGCGGCGGCAGATGCACCAACACTTGGTTTTGCGCGTCTAACCATGTAATTGATTGCCAAAAACGTTGCAAACCGGCGACGGTGGGTGCCGCTGTTGCAAAATTACTGGGATTGATTTTTGCGCTGACCATGTCGGGCAGCAGTAACTGCAATTGTTCATTTTCAGATTCCAATCGCTGTCGCAACTGGGCTTCTAACGATAGCGCGTCGGCTATCATGGTTTGTTGCAGACTGTCTCGATCGAAGGCGTCGGAACGCTCTAACAGCACCATCACCACACCTACAAAACCAAGCGACAGCAGCAATGGCAATACCCACAGCGCGCGCATTAGCGCCGCACGCGGCTTGGGCTGTGGCGGCTTATTGCGGGTGTTGGCGGTGTCGGATAACGGCATGGCATTAGTTTAACAACTTAGTGCGTTAGGCAAACTAGGGTCGCTGCAAATATGTGGTTTTCCACAATAGCGCTTGATCTCACGAGTATTTAGACTTCTGCTACACATTGGCAATCTGTTTTTTGCCGGTGTAAAAAGCCGATTCAAACAATTTTCGACGAGGACATCATGAAACTTTTATTTAAAAAAATAGCTTTGGCTGTGACCACCTGTGGCGCGTTGGCAGCGGCTGCATTGGTGTTGCCAGCCCAGGCGCAAGCCCCGATTGTGATTAAATTTAGCCACGTTGTTGCACCGGATACACCCAAAGGAAAAGGCGCTGAAAAGTTTAAGCAACTTGCCGAAGAGCGCAGCAAAAATCGCTTGAAAGTGGAGCTGTACCCAAACAGCCAATTGTACAAAGACAAAGAAGAATTAGAAGCCTTGCAATTGGGCTCAGTGCAAATGCTGGCACCATCGCTAGCCAAGTTCGGCCCATTGGGCGTAAAAGAGTTTGAAGTGTTTGATTTGCCTTACATCTTTAAAGACGACGCAGCGTTTCGTGCGGTGGTAAACGGTAAAGTAGGTGCTGATTTATTCGGCAAGCTGGACGCCAAAGGCATCAAAGGCATGGCCTATTGGGATAACGGCTTTCATATTATGTCGGCCAATAAACCGCTGCAAAATCTAGCCGATTACAAAGGCTTGAAGATGCGCATTCAGTCGTCTAAAGTACTCGACGCGCAAATGCGTGCGCTAGGCGCGCTGCCGCAAGTAATGGCCTTCTCCGAGCTTTATCAGGCCTTGCAATCGGGCGTGGTGGACGGTACTGAAGGGGTGCCTTCCAACTTCTTTACGCAGAAAATTTTTGAGGTGCAAAAGCATATTAGCTTGACCAATCACGGTCACTTAGCCTATGCCGTCATCATCAACAAAAAATTCTACGACGGCCTGCCAGCCGACTTGCGCGCCGTGGTGGATAGCGCGATGAAAGATGCGACTGAACATGCGAATGCCGTTGCGTCATCCGACAACGCCACAGCGCTTGAAAAAATTAAAGCATCTGGCAAATCTACGGTGTACACACCAACCGAAGCGCAGACCAACGAAATGAAAAAAGCGTTGATGCCGGTGCACAAAGAAATGGAAACCCGTGTGGGCAAAGCCACCATCGATGCCGTGTATGCAGCCACTGGTTTTGTAATGCCCAAGTAATTTTTTAAATAATTTCGGAGCCCATTATGATCAATCGTTTTTTAAACCACTTAGAAGAATGGCTGATCGCTTTTCTGATGGGTTCCGCTACGTTAGTTATTTTTATATCTGTGGTGCACCGCTACTTTTGTACGGTGCCCTACATACAAGATTATTTGGTAAAAATAAACTTAAGCTGGGCACAGGAACTTTGCATTTTTATGTTTGTGTGGATGGCGAAGTTTGGCGCGGCTTATGGCGTACGCACCGGCATTCATGTGGGGGTAGATGTAATTATTCGCAAGCTTGAAGGCGGTAAAAAACGTGCGCTAATTTTGTTTGGATTGTTTGCAGGCGCGCTATTTACGGCCATCGTCGGCACATTAGGCGCTAATTTTGTGTGGCATATGTCGCGCACGGATCAAGTGTCGTCTGACCTTGAAGTGCCGATGTGGATTGTGTACATGTGCGTGCCGCTGGGCTCGTATTTAATGAGCTTTCGCTTTTTACAAGTGGCGTTGAGCTTCTTTAAAACCAACGAATTACCGCATCATGACCACGGCCATGTAGATGGGTTAAGTGAATCGGACGCCGATGATATTTTGCGCCAAGGTGCTGCTCGCATAGGAGTTGCCAAATGAACGCCATCATTATTTTTACCCTACTTATTTTACTTATGCTCACGGGCATGCCCATCTCCATCTCACTGGGCTTAACCGTACTCACGTTTTTATTCACCATGACCGATGTGCCAATTGCATCTGTTGCACTCAAACTTTTTACCGGTATTGAAAAGTTTGAGATTATGGCGATTCCGTTCTTTATATTAGCGGGTAATTTTTTAACCCATGGCGGGGTAGCCAAACGGATGATTCGCTTTGCCACCACGCTGATTGGCCATTGGCACGGGGGCTTAGGATTGGCTGCAGTCATGGGCTGCGCGCTGTTTGCAGCGGTATCGGGCTCATCCCCCGCCACCGTCGTAGCCATCGGCTCCGTGGTGTTGCCAGCGATGGTAAAGCAGGGCTTTCCGCCACGATTTGGCGCGGGTATTGTGACGACATCGGGTGCGTTGGGCATTTTAATTCCGCCCTCCATTGCCATGGTGATGTATTCGGTTTCAACCAATACCTCCGTCGGCTCGCTATTTATCGCGGGCATTATTCCAGGCTTAATGTTGGCTACATTGCTCGGTGCCACCACATGGTGGATTGCACGCAAAAACAATTACCCCCGCTTAGCCAAAGCCACATGGGGCGAGCGTTTTGCGGCTTTCCGCGAAAGCTTTTGGGGCTTGGCGTTGGTGGTCATTGTGATTGGTGGTATTTATTCCGGTAAATTCACGCCCACCGAAGCAGCAGCGATGGCCGCTGTATATGCGTTTGTGGTGGCAGTGTTTATCTATAAAGATTTGCCTTTGCGCGGCGTGCCAAAAGTGTTGCTAGATTCAGCCAGCATGAGCGCCATGTTGCTCTACATCATCACCAACGCCGTGTTGTTCAGCTTCTTGATGGCTAACGAAAGCATACCGCAAGCCATGGGCGACTGGATGATTGCGCAAGGCTTTGGTCCCGTGGTGTTTTTAATTGTGGTCAATATTTTATTGCTCATCGCTGGCAACGTGATGGAGCCATCGTCGATTATTTTAATCATGGCACCGATACTTTTCCCTGTTGCCATGAAGTTAGGCATTGACCCAATACACTTAGGCATTATCATCACGGTGAACATGGAAATTGGCATGTGCCATCCGCCAGTGGGCTTGAATTTATATGTGGCCAGCGGCATTACTAAAATGGGCATTACTGAGCTTACGGTGGCGGTGTGGCCGTGGTTAAAAACCATGCTGGTATTTTTGATTGTGGTGACGTACTGGCCGGGGTTATCGACATGGTTGCCAAATATTTTGATGAAGTAGGTGAATTTGTAGGGCTGGAGGAAGAGTAAAAACAAAAATGAAAAGGCGATGGTGAGAAATCACCACCGCCTTTTTATATTTTTAATGCCTGAAGATGCCCGAATATAGGGCATTTTCAGGCAACCACCACAAGCTATCTGTAGGTTGGGTTAGCGTCTAGTCAAACAAGATCGCATTAACGCGGGCGGAAATTTCTTCGAATAGCGGCTTGGGAGTGGCTTCTTTAAACTTTGCTTTGCGCATTTGCCAATCAAGTGCTTTGAGTTGATGGCAATGCACTGCCCCCTGCGTGTCAACGCCTGCGCCCATTAAAGTAACGATGGTGCCGTAGGTGCGCGATGCGGCAGCAACACCTTGGGAAATCGGGCAAATCATTGCTAGCCCGTGCTGGTTAAATTGTTTTCCGCTTAGTACAACACCAAAGCGCGCGCCTTTAATTTCGCGCCCAGTAGCGGGATCAAAATCAAGATGAACAATATCGCCACGATTGGGAATATAGGCCATCAAACTATCTCGCGACCTACCGCAGGCAGGGTATCCCAGCCTTCCACCAAAGGTAGGCCGTCAGGCATTTCTGCCATCAAATCGGCAAGCTTGTATCGCTTTGCCACCGCGGGCGCGTCGATTGTCATCGTGCTGCCGACCATGCGTAATTCGACAGTTGCGCCGTCTGTCAAATTATTTTGTTCGATAAAGGCTTTGGGAATTGTCATTACTAACGAGCCCCCAGCACGGCGTAAAGCTTGTCGCATGAGAATTTCCTTTAAAAATCTTACTCTAATAGGATTTTTCTGCTTGCGCAAGGGATTATTTGTTAGGCGGGACGAGCAAGTAGCTCGTAGGTTGGGCAGACGCCTCATCAAGCCCAACCTCGGTGATGCCGTGCGGGAAGCATATCGAGGCGGATGTGTTTTACACCGAAGTTGGGCTTCGCAACAGCCTCAGCCCAACCTACGACGATGGCTACAAATGCCCGTATATGGGGCATCTCCAGCCATTCAAAACCTACTGCGCCGCAATAATCTGTATCTCAACCAAAAAATCAGGCCGCGCTAAATTGGCTTGTAGCGTGGCTCTTGGTGGCGTGTGGCCTTGCACTACCCAGGCATCCCACTCTACGTTCATGGCGGGGAAGTTGGCCATGTCGGTGATGTAGATGGTGGTGGAGAGTATTTTGGTTTTATCGCTGCCAGCTTGCGCCAAGAGCTTATCAATGGCGGCTAGCACTTGTTGGGTTTGGCCGGTGATGTCGGCTGTGGTGTCTTCGGCTACTTGGCCGGCTAGATAAATGCTGCCATTATGGATGGCCATTTCGGATAGGCGACGACCTACGGCAAAGCGGGTGATGCTGGAGCCCATATTATTTCCCTTTTAGGAGTTGTTGAATGTCTGCGGCGATTTTATCGGCGGGGGTGCCCATGTTTACGAATAGTCTTAAGCGGCTTTGGGTGTCAAAAATAAGGGTGGCTGCGGTGTGGTCAAGCGTGTAATTGCTGGAGTTAGCGCTTTCTTGGATGCGCCAGAATATTTTGAAGTCTTTGGCTACTTTGGCAATGTCGGCTTCCGTGCCGTGTAGGCCTAAAAAGCTGGGGTCAAAGGCGGGTACGTATTGCGATAACACAGCGGGGGTGTCGCGTTTTGGGTCTAGCGTGATGAATAGCACTTGGAGTTTTTCGGCGTCAGCGCCCAACGCCTGGCGCACTTGCTTCATTTCTAGCATGGTGCCGGGGCATATTTCTGGGCATTGGGTGAAGCCGAAAAATAGCGCGACTACTTTGCCTTGAAACTCTTTTAAGGTGCGCGATTTACCGGTGTGATCGGTGAGTTTAAAGTCTGCCGCATAGCCTTGTGCGCCGGTAATATCTACGGCCGTGAATACGGGCGGCGTAGGCGTGCAGCCTAGCAAAACGACGACGCATAAACTAAGGGAAAGCGCTACTTTTTTAATCATTGTTGAGTGAATTTTTAGGTCAAAAATATGCCTGAAGACGCCCTACGACCCGAAGGGGGCTACCTTCGGGTCGTAGGGCATCTTCAGCCTATCATTTGGGGAAGAAACCACGCATCCACGGCCAGTAATGGTCGATGAGCAGCGCGGCAAATAGCAGCGATAAATAGAGAATAGAAAATTTGAATGTGGTGCGCGATAAAGCATCGGTATAGCCGCGATAAAGGCGCACGGCGTAGTAGATAAATATGGCGTCAAGCACCAGCGCACAAATTAAATAAAACACGCTGCTCATCCCAATGGCCACAGGTAACAACGTGGTGGCGGTGAGGATGAAGGTGTAGAGCAGCAGGTGTAACTTAGTAAAATCATCCCCGTGGGTGACGGGCAACATAGGGATGCCAGCGCTGGCGTAGTCATTTTTACGGTAGAGCGCTAACGCCCAAAAATGTGGCGGCGTCCATGCGAAGATAATCAAAAAAAGCAGTAGCGCTTGCGGAGCGACGCTGCCGGTAATGGCTGCCCAGCCCAACACCGGCGGCATGGCGCCGGATGCGCCGCCAATGACAATATTTTGCGGCGTGGATGGTTTTAAAATGATGGTGTAAATAACCGCGTAGCCGATGAAGGTAGCCAACGTGAGCCACATGGTAAGGGTGTTGACGAAATAGCCCAAAATGCCTAAACCTGCGCCGCCGACGATGCTTGCCAGCACTAACACTTCTGGCGTGCGGATATTGCCGGAAACGGTGGGGCGGGCTCGCGTGCGTGCCATGCGGGCGTCAAGCGCTTGCTCAACCAAGCAGTTGATAGACGCTGCAGCACAGGCGATTAAACCAATGCCGATGGTGGCGGCAAACATCAACGCGAAATTCCACGGCACTGCCGGATGGTAGGCCAACATCATGCCGATGACGGCGGTGAAAACGATAAGCGAATTGACCCGCAACTTGCACAGCCCGACGAATTGTTTGAGCGTTTGCGCGAGGTTGAATGGCGTTGGAGGCGAGATCACGGCGGGTGTTTCAGTTTTATCGGCGGATGGGTTCAAAATTGGCGGCGATCGAAAGTGGTCTGAATGGAACTATGCAATGCGCCATTTTACGGCATCACAGCTTATTTTGCCCTGCTGTCTTGTGAGGACTGATTATGTTGCGCCATGCACGCGTCGCGCAACCCACAACATGCACAGCAGCAGCGCAGCGGCTCCTGCATTATGGGCGGCGGCTAACGGTAGCGGCAAGCTCCAGATCACATTGCCAATGCCGATAAACACTTGCAAACTCAGCACAGTAACGACGGCGATGCTATCTACGCGCAACTTTGCGCGCCACAGTTGCCAAGCAAAACCCAGCAGCACTACCGTCACAATTAACGCACCAACTCGGTGCAGCCAATGAATCGCGCGGAGGCTGTCCATGCTCAGCAGCTCTCCTTTTGCCGTCATGCCGAGCGGACGGAGCACGTGAAACGCATCGGCAAAGTTTAAGTTATCCGGCACCAGCTTGCCGTTGCAGGTGGGGAAGTCGGCACAGGCTAACGCCGCATAGTTAGTGCTTACCCACCCGCCAAGGGCTATCTGTGCGATAACGACGGCTAGGGCTAAAAATGCAACGCGGGGCAACCACGGATTGTATGCAGTGGCGCTCCCTGACGGTTTGGCTTTACTTTGGTAAATAGCGAAGTCGCCACTTTCTTTACTTTGCCGCAAACTAAGCCACGCCAACAGCGCTAAAACCGTCATGCCGCCAAGCAGATGCGATGTGACAATCGCAGGTTTTAGCAGCATAGTGACAGTCCATGCACCCAATGCCGCCTGCCAAATAACGGATGCCGCCAGCACGGTGGCATGCAGCGGCGACTGCTTAAACGCCCGGCGGTTGCGCCACGCGGCGAACATGACGGCGGCAATGCCAGCGCCCACTAACATGGCTAAATAGCGATGGATCATTTCTTTCCACGCTTTGGGCATGGATACCGGCCCGTGCGGCGACGCTTCTTGGGCGGCGATAATAATGTCTTTAGAATGCGCGGGCGTTAAATTGCCGTAGCAACCGGGCCAATCTGGGCAGCCTAAACCTGCATCGGCCAGCCGCACATAAGCGCCTAGCACCACCAACACAAACGTGGCCGCCGTTAAGCCCCACAATAATTGGCGATAGCGCGCGCGGCTTTTGCCAACCCACAAAAATAGCCCGATGATAATGCTTAAGGTGATGAATCCGATAATGCTGTGTTCACTTGCGCTCATTAGTTTGATGCTTTCAGTTTTACGCATTTAGGTGAGAAATATCACCTTAACAATGCCTGTAGATGCCCTATTTTAGCCTATCTGCGAGGCTTTCATTACACGATTAAAATCACGGACAATCAGCTTAATATCGGCATCATGTTGATAGCGAATAAACAGATTGCCAAGGGTATCCACGCCATAAATTTCATCGCTACTTTTTTGTGGGTTGACCGCATTGAGCTTAGCCAATGCTGCGAGCCACGGGTGATCGCGGGCTTGAACCCAGACCGTCCCTTTGTAGGCGGCTTGCAACTCAGCCGAGGGCTGACCATCATCAGTTAGCAACACCACGCGCATTAAACGGTCTTGCTCACGGCCAATAATGGTGCGGGCTTGGCGCATGGCGTAGAGCTTTTTTTGGCAGCGCTCAGCACAGGCAGACGTATCTTGCATGACCATCAGCCATTTACCGCGCAAACCGCGATCAATGTTTACTTGCTTACCGTCGCCAAAATCACCCGCGATGGCAAGTGGTGCAGGCACTTCGGGCAGAGCAATAACAGGCTGCACCAGCGCCCCGTAGTTCATTGATTTAGCGGGCGGCAGGAAGAAAAATGCAACGGCTGCAGCGATGAGCGGCACTGTAAAAACAGCGCAGATGGCAACAAGTTTTACGCGATGGTTCATGGTGCGGAAACCCTTTTAGATTGGTTGATGACGAATGAATTTGATGTTAACTATAAGCCAGACAAGACTTATAGCGATAGCGAGTGCTAACCATTGAAACGCATACCCGCGATGTTTGTCGACGCCAGCGTCGGGTGTTTCGACTTGCTCGATGGGTGATGTGCTACCACTGACTTGGGCGTTATTTGTATTGGTTTTAAGCAGCATCACCAGTGGAAAAACCGTCATGCCGGTGGCAACAGCAATGCGTTGTACGTCTAAATTTTGCCAAACTTGATTGGGTGCGGGTTTGGTTTTCGGAGGTGCTGCGTTTTTACCAGTATCAGCGCCCAATTCTAAGTATTTTTTAGTTGGCGCCACCAGCACGCCGGAATAGCTTGACGCTTGCGGCGGTGCGGTGATGGCAGGAAGTGTGGGATAGTCGCGCGTGCGTGGCACCCAGCCACGATTTATTAGGATGACGGTTGCAGCAGCACCATCTGCCGAACCGCCTAAGCGCAGGGGCGTGATGACGTGATAGCCGGGCGTGGTGTTTTGCTGCTTGTTATCGACCACAAATTGCGCATTCTCTAACCATTCGCCAGCGACGGTTGCAGTGCGGAAGCGCATGGCTTCTAGCTGCGCAGGCTCAATTGGGGCGTGTAGAACATCGTTTAAATTTATCGGCGCTAAGCTCACCCGCGTATCGTAACTGGCTTGCAACGCGGCTTTTTGGGTGGCGCGTCCAGTCTGCCAATTTGACAAATACAGCGTCAAAGCGATCATGGCCACGGCAGCCAGCGTGGGGATGAGCGTGGGTTTAAATTGGATTTTTTTAATGCTTAATGGCACAGGAAACCGCTTGAGGAAAAAGACTTATTACGACTACTGCGACAGTTGAAATTTAGATCTAAAAACATTTACCACCGCGCAATGTTTGCCTTAAACTAGAGCGCTGAACAATTGAGGTTGCTATGAAAATTTTGATCGCAGTATTGTTGGTGATGGTGCTTATTAGCTTGTTTGGCGGCTTATTCTTTATGTACAAAGATAAAGACAACAACGCAGGACGTACATTAAAGGCGCTAAAAATTCGTATCGCGCTTTCAATCACCATTTTTTTAATCGTGATGGGCGGGCATTATTTGGGCTATATAAAATAATGGTTAAATTCATCTAAATTGCGCTTACAATGAATGCCTGAAGACGCCCTATTTTAGGGCATCTTCAGGCACTAATTAAATACTAAAAACGCGATATTTTCACTACTTTAGCCGCAAAAAAGGCCGCATGCATCTGCGGCCTTTTTTGTGTGCGTTTGATGCGTTACCTATACAAACACGTAAACAGCCAAGAACAAACCAAGCCAGACTACGTCCACAAAATGCCAGTACCACGCCACGGCTTCAAAACCAAAATGCTGATCCGGTTTGAAGTGACCTTTAATGCAGCGGAACAAAATAACAGTGAGCATAATCGCGCCCAACGTCACGTGAAAGCCGTGAAATCCGGTGAGCATAAAGAAGGTAGACCCAAACACGCCCGATGTCAATTTCAAGTTTAAATCGCTATAGGCATGCATGTATTCATAAACTTGGAAGCCCAAAAACACGAAACCAAGGGCTACCGTCATCGCCAACCCCACGATAAGCTGGGTGCGATGTCCGGCGCGCAAGGCATGGTGCGCCCATGTAACCGTGACGCCGGAAGCCAGAAGCAAAAACGTGTTTAGCGCAGGGATTCCCATTGCGCTCATGGTGCCGAAATTGTTTTCAGCATTGGTGCTTAAATACGGTCCATTGCTAGGCCATTGTGCTTCGTACCCTGCCCACAGCAAGCTGTTATCCACATCGCCCAACCATGGCACCGAATACACGCGCGCATAATACAGCGCGCCGAAGAAGGCGGCAAAGAACATAACTTCAGAGAAAATAAACCAGCCCATGCTCCAGCGGAAGGACGCATCAACTTGCTTGTTGTACAAACCGGATTCGCTTTCATTGATCACATTGCCAAACCAGCCAAAAAGCATATAAAGCAAAATGGCAAAGCCAATTGCAAGCAGCGAATAGCCCATCGGCTGAATGAAATTTACAGCAAAAACTGCGCCTGAACCCATAAATAGCAGCGCCAATGAGCCGACGACCGGCCACTTCGACGGCGGGGCAAAATAGTAACCACCTGGTTGTGCATTAGCCACGAAAACACTCCTTTAAAACTAAATATTGTCTTACTTAAATTTGAAAACGTCGATTAAAACTGGGTAACGCGATTGCTTAATAAACTTTGCCACTTGGTGCGCACTAGCAGATTATTTGACGATCATTTTTACCAAAAAAAACAAGCCAAAAATGAGCGCTAGTACTGAAACAATCCCTGCAAATATCACGTGCTTAAGCTTTAATTTCTTTTCGTCAGAATCGTAATCAGCTTGTTTACGAACACCGAAAAAACTCCAAAATACCGCTTTAAAGGCATCAAACATGATGCTTACTGTTAGCCCTTACTCGTTGCATCTGCGGTTACATCAAAAAACGTATACGACAGCGCAATCATCGGAATATCTTTTGGTAAATCAGGGCTTACAAAAAACGTCACGGGCATATCGCGTGTTTCACCGGGTTGCATGGTTTGATTGCTAAAGCAAAAACATTCAACTTTACTAAAATGCGCCCCCGCTTCCTGCGGACTAAAACTAGGTACTGCGCGACCGACCATTACTTTATTAGTTGGGTTGCTTACCCGATACATCACTGTGGTTTGCGCGCCGGGATGTACTTCTACTTTTTTATCAACCGCTTCAAACCGCCACGCAAAATTTTGATTTAAGCTTGATACAAACTGCACGGGCACCAAACGCGTCGT
>JAYUOW010000340.1:0-21747 GCA_043760555.1 Betaproteobacteria bacterium | reverse complement strand
TCAGAATTTTCACGTTACATCGTGCTGGCGCAAAACCGTGAAGGTTACGGAAACCTGTGCGAACTCATCACCGCTTCACGCAGGCGGGCTGAAAAAGGACAATATCAATTACAGCTAAATGACCTTATTCAATTTGCGCCGCACTGTATTTTAATTGCAATTAGTGATACAAAAGATGCCCATTTAATGCCTTCAAGACGCCCTATTATAGGGCGTCTTCAAGGCATTATTAAATCACTTAAAACCGCATTTATAGATAGATTATGGTTAGGTTATGCACGTAATTTTGGCGCTGACGACGCGGCACAATTAACGGTCGCGCAGCAGCTTGCAAGCCACTATCAACTACCGCTGCTTGCCACGCCACACATCAATTTAGCCACGCGTGAACGCAAGCCTTTGCTTGATGCGCTAACGGCGGTGCGCATTAAAACCACAGTTGAAAATTTAGGCTATCACACCGCTGCCAATGCTGAGTCGCATCTTAAAACTATTGATCACCTGCACCATGAATATCCATTATCAACCGTGCTTGAAACCGCCCGCATTGCGGCACTGTGCAACTTTTCGCTGGACGAATTACGCTATGAATATCCCCGCGAAGTGGTGCCTGATAATGAAACGACGACCAGTTATTTACGTAAATTAAGCTATGAAGGCATGACGATTCGCTACGGCGATAATCATCCAGCAAGAGTGGTGGCGCAAGTTGAGCATGAGCTAAAATTAATTGCTGAGCTTAATTACGAAGCCTATTTTTTAACCATTTATGACGTGGTGAAATTTGCGCGGTCGCGCCATATTTTATGCCAAGGCCGAGGCTCAGCGGCCAATTCTGCGGTGTGTTATTGCTTACTGATCACTGAGGTTGATCCTGCAAGAATGCAACTGTTATTTGAGCGTTTTATCTCGCGTGAATGCAACGAGCCGCCTGATATTGATGTTGATTTTGAGCACGAACGACGCGAAGAAGTGATTCAATATTTGTATCAAAAATATGGCCGTGACCGCACCGCACTTACCGCCGCGCTTTCTACCTATCGCCCCAAGCGCGCCATTCGCGACATGGGTTCCGCCCTAGGTTTATCGCTCGACCAGCTCGATAGCCTAGCCCGCAATATTGCGTGGTGGGACGGCCATACGATTGCCCCAGAACGCTTAATTGAAGCGGGTTTTGATCCAGATAACCCCCACATGCAAATGCTGTTGGCGCTCACCCGCGAGCTCATCGGCTTTCCAAGGCACCTATCGCAACACTCAGGTGGCTTCGTGATTGCAAGAGATAAATTAACCCGCTTAGTCCCAGTTGAAAACGCGGCCATGGCAGACCGCACGGTAATTCAATGGGACAAAGATGATCTCGATGAACTGGGTTTATTAAAGGTAGATGTGCTGGCCTTGGGCATGCTCACCGCCATTCGTAAAACACTTGATTTACTCAATAATTATCACGGCATCAGCTTGCGCCTGCAAGATATTCCAGCTGAAGATGCCGCCACCTACAAGATGATTCAAGCTGCTGACACTATCGGTGTTTTTCAAATTGAATCGCGTGCGCAAATGTCGATGTTGCCGCGCTTAAAACCAGAAAATTTTTATGATTTAGTCATCGAAGTTGCCATCGTTCGCCCCGGCCCAATACAAGGCGGCATGGTGCATCCCTACCTAAAACGCCGCGCTGGATTAGAGCCCGTGAGCTACCCCAGTCCGGCTGTAGAACAGGTATTGAAGCGCACCTTGGGCGTATCCATCTTCCAAGAACAGGTCATGCAATTGGCCATTGTGGCTGCTGGATTCACCGCAGGGGAAGCCGATAAACTGCGTCGCGCCATGGCCGCATGGAAACGCAAAGGCGGCATCGAGCCCTTCCGCGAACAATTGCTAAGCGGCATGTTGGCACGCGGTTATCCGCTGCAATATGCACAACAAATTTACAGCCAAATGCAAGGCTTCGGTGAATACGGCTTCCCAGAATCCCACGCCGCCAGTTTCGCGCTGCTCGTGTACGTATCCTGCTGGCTAAAACACCACCACCCAGCCGCATTCACCTGCGGCCTACTAAACGCCCAACCGCTAGGTTTTTACTCGCCATCGGCATTGGTGCAAGATGTAGTACGCCATGATGTAAAAGTGTTGCCAGTAGATATTGCAATGAGCAATTGGGATTGCGCGTTGGTGGGTGGAAATAGCAATTGCAATTCTAATAAAAGTGACGCCATGCAAACAGGCACAGCGCCGCTTCGCTCCTCTCTCCCCTCGAGGGAGAGAGGTTGGGAGAGAGGGGGCGGCACTTCTACAGTGTCTAATAAACACCCCGAAGACGCCCGTAATACAGCCATCTCCAGCCATCCAAATATTCGCCTAGGCCTAAGAATGATCAAAGGCCTAAGCACAGAAGCCGCCGCCCGCATCACCCAAGCCCGCGCGCAACAAACCTTCACCAACATCGCCGACGTAAAACGCCGCGCTCAATTAGAAGATAGCGAAATTCAAGCCTTAGCCGCCGCCGACGCCTTTGCAAATCTCACCGGCCATCGCCGCGAAGCCCTCTGGGTTGCTCTTGGCACCGGCCAAGACGCCGACTTATTCCACGCGCCAATCGACAATAAAATTGAAATAGCACAAGCACAGCTCACAGCGCCCACAGAAGCCGCCGACGTGCTCGCCGACTACATCACCACAGGCCTAAGCCTACGTCGTCACCCCGTGGCCTTGTTGCGCCCCCAATTAGGCAAAAGCGCCCGCTGGGACGCACAAAAAATCCGCGAAGCGAGAGCCGGACAATTAGTCCACGTCACCGGCATCGTCACCTGCCGCCAACGTCCCACCACAGCCGGCGGCACCACCTTCGTTACGCTAGAAGATGAAACCGGTTATGTAAACGTAATAGTCTGGTCGAGAGTAGCCAAACAACAACGCAAAGCCCTTGTTTTCTCACGCTTAATGCAAGTAAGCGGGGTGGTGGAGCGCGAACAAACGGTGGTGCATGTGGTGGCGGGTTTTTTAAGCGATTTAACCGTATTACTAGGTCAAATGGCGGTCGCATCGAGAGAGTTTCATTGATGGGATTTGATAGTAACATGGGTGCTAATTTAATAGGGATATAATCGTTAGAAATAATGATTTTGAAGGAAATTGAATGAGTAGTGATGACCAAGTAGAGTTACGATGGATACAACGATTCAGCAACTTCCAAAGGGCATTTTTATTGCTCGGCGAGGTCGTAAACGCTGACATTGATTTACTCACGCAACTTGAACAAGAGGGCGCAATTCAGCGCTTTGAGTTTACGTTTGAATTGGCTTGGAAAGTACAAAAAAATATGCATGAATACAATGGCGTCGACATCAGTTCGGTCACACCAAGGCAAGTGCTAAAGGAGGCGTTTGCTGCAAACTATATTATTGACGGCCAAGTTTGGATTGATATGTTGGAGATGCGAAATTTGCTCTCGCATACCTATGATAATAAAGTCTTTAAGCGTGCTTTAAAACGCATAAAACAGAATTTTGGACGCACATTTCGCAATTTCACCAGTATTGCGAAGGCGCACTCAATGCATAATGATGGGTTGCGCTCTGCAGATAGAGAGAAAATATTTACCGTGTTGCGTCAATTTTCGGGCGTTGAGCGTGCATACCTTTTTGGCTCACGCGCCATGGGCAATTTTAAACCCTATTCGGATATTGATTTGGCCCTCGTTGGTCAACTATCCGATCAGCAATTAGCAGCCATCAGTGGTGACCTAGAGGAGCTACCGCTTCCTTATAAATTCGATGTGATTGATTTGCGTAAAGTGGAGTTAGTTGCTTTGCGAGAACATGTTGCCAAACATGGCCGCGAATTCTATATTGCCTGAAGGATGAAAAATAGTACTGAAGATGCCCTTGTAAAATAAGCCATCTACAGGCAACAAACTCCCGCGCAAAAAAACTACTCTACAAAAGTACAGCAATGCAAATTGAAACGATTCATTCCGCGTTGGGCGAAGTGAAAATAGGTTGCCAAATCGGCAAGGGAAAGCAGGCTATTCTTCTTTGGTTACTTTAAACAATCAACCCGCTGTATTGCGCACCATTTGCGCGCATTTATACGGGCATTCAAGACCGAAGCAAATTTATGACAGGTTGGGCTATCACCAAGATCGAAAACAGACTCCACCTACTTAACCTTAAAATTACCGTTGTAATTGGTAATATTCCTGCGCAACGATCTGGCAGTAACAAGACTTCTCTTCCAGTAGCCAAATAATGTTCAACGCTGACCCGCATGTGATGTAACCAATGACAAATATCAACTCACTCGTGCAAGACATCCGGAATCGACGTCTTGACGCATATAAAAATGTTCCAGCCGACATTCGTGAACACGCGGGCATTGAGGAATCGGTTCTTGCTGGCGGTTATGGTTGTCGACAAATTCTGGAACTTGTACAAAATGGCGCTGACGCGATCTTGGAGTCTCAACAGTCGCTAGAAAACTTGCCTCGGGAACCACGTATCGACGTTATTTTGAGTGAGCGATATCTCTACGTGGCGAACACCGGGGCGCCGCTAAGCCGTGAAGGCGTTGAAGCATTGCTTCAGTCACACTCTTCCCCGAAGCGCGGCAATCAGATCGGGCGATTTGGTTTGGGCTTCAAGTCAATTCTGCGGCTCGCCGGTCAAATCGACGTTTTCAGCTCCAGCGGCTCGTTGCGGTTTGACCCCTCGCGTTGCCAACAAGAGCTACGTGACCAGTTTCAACTCGGCGGCGAACACCCAGTGCCGAGTTTGCGTTTGGCTTGGGGGCTTGATAGCAATGCTGAAAAAGAGGCCGATTCGACGCTGCGTGGATTTGATTGGGCGACAACCATCGTTCGAGCGGAGATTCGAGACCCTAAAATCATTCCAGACCTTAAAGCTGCGATTCTTGATTTTCCGAACCAGTTTCTTTTGTTCCTTCCAGTTTCGGTTGCCTTGAATTTGGATGTAGCTGGCAGCATGCGTGCACTCCGCCGTACGCGGGAGGGCGCAGATTTCCTGCTTTCGGATGGTGAAAATCAATCACGGTGGCGTGTTATCGAGCATCACGAAATCAGAATTTCTAGCGCCGCAGCAAAGGCGGACGCCACACACATTCATGCTCGTGAAACTGTCCCTTTGGCTTGGGCGATTCCACTTGACCAAAAGCGTGACACAGCCGGCAAGTTCTGGGCCTTTTTTCCTACCGACACGCAAACCCGATTACCGGGCATTCTCAATGCACCTTGGAAGCTAAGCAGTGATCGCAAAGCGCTAATTTCGGGAGAATGGAATCGCGCCCTGATGCTAGAGGCGGCAAAGTTGATCGCAGACCATTTACCTGACTTGGCAACAGAAGATGACCCAGGGCGAGTCTTGGACGCGTTTCCCCGAAAACTTGACCTGCAGGACGAACCGGCAGCGCCTCTTGTCAATGGTTTGTGGGACGATCTGATAAATCGGGCGCTCATCGCCAATGGCAATGGCAATCTGTGCGAAGGCAAAACGCTTAAGCGCCCACCGTTGGACTTGCAAGAACTGCATGTTGAATGGTCGAAGTTAGCCAAGACTGACGTGCTGACGCATTGGATTCACCCAACTTGCCTTTTCGGCGAGCGCCCCGCTCGGCTGCGGGAGCTTGCAAATCGGCTTAAGAATGTCGCGCCGAAGAGCCTAACTCAAGCTAATGCGACGGATTGGTTTGGTGCAATTGCATCAACGGACGCCGAAGTGGCGAAGCCCGTTCTACAACTTGCGCGCCATTACATGGACAAACAGCTGTCGTTGACATGGCAATCAGAACTTAAAACAATTGCGATTGTTCCAGGTGACAACGGAGAGCTTTGTAAGCGGGACCGCCTTGTTATCGCGCCCCTCGGAATCAACGTGCCCAATCGGGTATGCGTGGCGGCCGCGCTCGTGGACGACCCTGATGCTTTCCGTATTCTGACCGAGGTGCTGGGGATTCATCAGCTAGACGACAACGGTTGGAAATTCTTACTGCAAACCTCACTAGACCAAGCAATACAGGTAGGCGGCACTGACGACTTAAAGTGGAAATCTCTCTGGGAGACGATTCGCCTCGCGCCCGCGAACGTGCTTGACAACTTTATCCAACAAAAGCGCGAGCAACTTCGCGTTCGGCGTCGCAGCGACGTGTGGGTCACTCCAAGCGAAGCGCTATTTCCGGGAGAATTGGTTAAATGCGATGATCCCGACAATGTTCGAGTTCTGATCGATGACGATCTCCACCGTGACGACTGGGAATTGCTAAGCGCAATTGGAGTGAGGGATTTCCCATCAGGCTTTCGGGGGCCTTTGGATTACGATTCATCAATTGCTACCCACGCAGCAAAGTTCAAACCGTGGCTTGATGAGGTTGAGACCAACTACAGAGCAAAGCTCGACGGGAGCAGTAGCCCTCAATCGAGCCTGCTTCGCCCATTCCCCTTGACCTTGCCGGACGGTTGGATGCTGCTTGCTGAGCTAAAGGGTCAAGCAAATTCGCGTCTGACGCTGAAGTTCGCCGATCTACTTGGGAAGCTTCCGTCATCGATTGAGTACGGGCATAAGACTCGGACAGCGAAGTACCCAGTGATAAAGGTTTCTCACCCGATGCTCTGGTACTTGCGACAGCACGGCACTCTGGCTATCGGAAGTTATGCAATTCGGATTGAGACGGTACTTGCGCGTCGGGACACGAGCGCGCTGCAAAAGGTACTTGATTGGCGTCTGTTCGAACCGCTGCTCGCCCGGTTTGTGGAACTTGTAGGAGGCCCTACGCTTGCGGCGCCATCGAATGATCAAATTGTCCTATTTTGGAGAGCGTTATTCGATCTCTTGGGAACTCCGGATGCTATTGCTGCCGACCAACTTCATGGCCTTTGGTCAGATGCTGAGAAAGATTGTCAATTTCCGGCAAGCCTAAAGACTAAGAACGGTGAGTTGCCTCTCGCTGAAATCTACGTCACAGGCTCGGTCAATTTGGCTAAACGGGCACGTGCCCAGGGACGTCCGGTTGTTACGTTAGACATTTCAACACAAACGCTTTGGCTCAAGCATGGCGCGAAAAATCTTGACGAACTATTTGTGAAAGAATCGGATGGCGTGTTGACCGATCCTGTTCCACTTATAACCGCTATCCCGGAACTCGGTCGCGTCTTAAGTGGCGCCGCCGGTCGAGACGCCTATAGCCAATCAGTTAAGGGCTTGCGCTTAATCATTGAAGACCAAGCTCAGCCAGTATCGTGTTTGGTCTGGCAAGGCATTCTTTACCTTGATCCTGAGCAACTCGACGTAATGCCGACTGTGCAGAGGTTACGCGTAGTACTTGACGAGGCGGCGGTGGCAGGGTGGCTCGAAGAATCAGTAAAAAAAGCGCAAGACCAAATTGCGAATGTGCAGGCTGAAAAACTCCGGGAGGCTGTTGCGGCTGGCCAAACTCTCGCGGAAAAATTGATAATTGCGGTTGGAAAAAATGTCGCCTCCTTGAAAGGTGTGATTGGGAGTTCTGCTGCTGATGTAATCCCTGACGACTGCGAGCCATGCCGAATCGCTGAGCTTGCGTTGGCAATGCTCGGGCCCATTATTCTCCAAAAGCTGTCTAGCACGCTTAGTGATGAAGGACTGCAACCGCCAAATCGCTGGGGATCCGATGAGGCTCGTGCATTCGTCAACTCGTTGGGTTTTCCGGACGAATTTGCCGCGTCTAGTGAGTCGAAACGTGAAGCCGAAGAGATGATTAGCGGCCCAATAAATTTGCCGCAATTGCATGACTACCAAGAGGAGGTGCTCGGTGGCTTAAAAGAATTGATAACAAGCGGCACGGGGCGTCGCCGGGCGGTAGTTAGCTTACCGACTGGCAGCGGAAAAACTCGCGTCACTGTTCAAGCGGCGGTAGATCTTGTGCTGAAACCTGAGACGCTCAATCGCAGCGTTCTTTGGGTCGCACAGACCGACGAGCTATGTGAGCAAGCAGTTCAATCCTTTCGGCAGGTATGGATAAATCGCGGGGCAGAGCGAACGAACTTGCGAATTGTCCGTTTTTGGGGCGGCAACCCAACGCCAGCGCCAGCTATGAATGGTCAGCCCATCGCCGTTATCGCATCGATTCAGACGCTGAAGAGCAGAATCGGAAAGGAAAATTTTGGCTGGCTAAGCAATCCGGGGTTGGTAGTGGTGGACGAGTGCCATCACGCCATCGCCCCGAGCTACACAGGACTTCTCAAATGGTTAGATGCTGAAGCACCAAGGCCAGGGAGTCAGCCGAAAAGCGAGCCGCCAATTGTTGGTCTCAGCGCAACACCGTTTCGGGGCGCTAGCGATGATGAAGAAAACCTTCGATTGGCTAAGCGTTTCGACCAAAACTGGTTGCCGACAGGCCAGCAAGAACTGCATATAAAATTGGCTGAAAGAGGAATTCTCGCAGTCGCCAAACATGAAGCACTCGAGTCTCTAACAGTCTTGCCGCCTGAACTGGCTGAGAAGTTTCGACAGGGTGACGAGATCGGCGCGATCCAGCTGGAAAACCTGTGGGACGAATTGAACCGAACGCTTGCCGATGATGATGAGCGTAACCAACTTTTGTTAGAGACCATCCGGAGCAGCGCTGAGCAAAGCATTCTCTTTTTCGCAAACTCGGTAACGCATGCCGAAGAGATGGCCATGAGAATGAATCTTGCAGGCATTCCCGCTGCTGCGGTGAGCGGAACAACCGCGTCATCAGCACGGCGCTATTTCTTGGATTCATTTCAGCGTGGGGATATCCGCGTATTGTGCAATCACAGCGTTCTGACGACTGGTTTTGATGCGCCCAAGACTGACATGGTGCTCATTTCTAGGCAAGTTCTAAGTCCGGTGCGCTATATGCAGATGGTGGGGCGAGGCCTACGTGGCATTAAGAACGGTGGTACAGACCAATGCCGCATTGTCACAGTGATGGATAACTTAGGACGATTTAACGGAAAGCACCCGTACCATTTCTGTAGCAAGTATTTTCCGAGGGTTTAGATTTTTACCGCTGGCTCCAGCTGACCCAAAACCGTGGAAATTGCCCCAATTGCAATTTCCACTAACTTTTGCCTTCAATCCGCAGTAGCGGTATAATCGAGGGTTGCTTGAAGCGCGATGCGCTCAAAACCCCTATTTTTATGAGATTTTCTTTGTGCGCCAACGGTTAGTTATCGGAAACTGGAAGTTAAACGGTTCTTTAGTTAAGAATGCGGCGTTGTTGACGGCGCTTAAAATGCACCAAACATCCGCCATTGGTGCCGTTTGCGTGCCGATGCCGTATTTGGCGCAGGCGCAAACTACATTGGCGGGTTCCCAGCTCGCGTGGGGCGCGCAAACAGTGAGCGAGCAGGCGTCGGGCGCGTACACGGGTGAAGTTTCGGCTGAAATGCTGGTTGAATTTGGTTGTAAATATGTGTTGGTTGGGCATTCTGAACGCCGGGCTTTATTTGGCGAAACTGATGTGATGGTTGCGAATAAATTTGCGCGTTTGTTGGCCGCAGGCATCACGCCGGTGCTTTGCGTGGGCGAAACCTTGGCGGAACGCGAGGCTGGTACGACTGAATCAGTGGTGCAGCGGCAATTGCTTGCCGTTGCGGCGGTGGTGGGTGCCGCAGCTATGCAAGGGGCTATTTTGGCTTATGAGCCAGTGTGGGCAATTGGTACTGGTAAAACAGCGTCGCCCGAGCAAGCACAGGAAGTACATGCGTTTTTACGCGGTTGTTTGCGTAAATTAGGCGATGATAATGGCAAATGCGCGCCGTTGCTGGCGGATATGCCAATTTTGTACGGTGGTAGCGTTAAAGCGAGTAACGCAGCAGCTATTTTTGCCATGCCTGATGTTGATGGCGGCTTAATCGGTGGCGCGGCGTTGGTGGCAGAAGATTTTCTAGCAATTTGGTTAGCGGCTTAGTTGTCGATTTGACGAGGTTGTAAGTTTCGGGTGCAGCGGGTGATGTGGCTTTCGCAAAATCTGCTGCGTAGTGAGTGGTAAATAATTTAAGTTGTAATAGCGGTATTCAAAGGGTAATCATGACATCAGTACTTCTCGGGTTTCACGTATTTTTAGCCATCGCCATTGTTGTTTTGGTGCTGGTGCAACATGGCAAGGGTGCCGATATGGGTGCTGCCTTCGGTAGCGGTTCAGCCGGTAGTTTGTTTGGTAGCAGCGGCGCGGGCACGTTTTTGTCTAAAGCCACCGCCACTTGTGCCGCGTTATTTTTCGTTACTAGCTTATTGCTTACGTATGTGCAGTCTGCGCGCGGTGGCGCTGGCGTGATGGGCGGCGTGATGAGTGAAGCCGCGAAAGAGGCAGCTAAGGACGCAACTAAAGATGCCGCCAAAGACGCAAAAGTGATTGATAAGTCGGTACCAACTCTTTCGGTCACCCCAACACCTGCACCAGCGCCGCTCTCAGTGTCAACAACGCCGCCAGCTGCTCCCGTAGCGCCGGCACCAGCTAAGTAAGGTTTTAAGTTGTGTGGTTGTGCAATAGGTCGAAAATATTGCGCAGCGCAACATAAGTAGAGCAATTGCAGTGGTAAAATCTTAAAAGTGTAGTCGTAGGTAGAAGTGATGCGAAGTTGTTTGAAAATGCATGCAGTGCCGACGTGGTGAAACTGGTAGACACGCTATCTTGAGGTGGTAGTGGCGAAAGCTGTGCGAGTTCGAGTCTCGCCGTCGGTACCAAGTGTTTTGTAATGGTATTTCTGTTGTAAAAATCGGGTTTACAGGTTTTTTGTAGAGCCGAGTGGTGGAAGGTGATCGCAATTGATTAGCAAAGACCGTCTCAATTTCAGTCAAGCACGGGCTACTCTTGAATAAAAAGCGTTTTTATTCAACGCCTTGGGTAAATACATTAGAGCTTTTCTCTCTGATTTTTTCGTAAAACTCATCAGGCCATGTTAGAAAACTACTTCCCAATTTTGTTGTTTATCATCGTCGGCTTAGCCGTTGGTGTTGGCCCACTAGTGGCCTCGAAAGTGCTCAGCGGCTTGCTCGGCAACGATAAGCCAGATGCACAAAAACTCTCCCCCTACGAGTGCGGTTTTGAAGCATTTGAAGATGCGCGGATGAAGTTTGACGTGCGTTTCTACCTTGTGGCTATCCTATTTATTTTGTTCGATTTAGAAATCGCGTTTCTGTTCCCGTGGGCGATTGTGTTGCAGGAGCTCGGCTGGTTCGGCTTAATTAACATGCTGATTTTTTTAGGTATTTTAGTTATCGGCTTTGTATACGAATGGAAAAAAGGCGCACTAGACTGGGAATAAGTTGTTGTTGGCGCTGAATTATTTGAAGAAAAAGTAAGGCATAAATTATTGTATTTATTGGCCTGAACAATTAGGGGTTTGCTATGCCAGAAGGTGGAATTTCCAATCAGGGTTTCGTTACCACATCGGTCGATTCGCTACTCAATTGGGCGCGCACTGGCTCCATGTGGCCAATGACATTTGGCCTTGCTTGCTGCGCCGTTGAGATGATGCACGCAGGCGCTTCACGCTACGATTTAGATCGCTTCGGCATCGTATTTCGCCCCAGTCCGCGTCAGTCCGACGTGATGATTGTTGCAGGCACTTTATGCAACAAAATGGCACCCGCACTGCGCAAAGTGTATGACCAAATGGCGGAACCACGTTGGGTAATTTCGATGGGTTCGTGCGCCAATGGCGGCGGCTATTATCACTATTCGTATTCAGTTGTGCGTGGCTGCGATCGCATTGTGCCGGTGGACATTTATGTGCCTGGTTGCCCGCCCACCGCAGAGGCCTTGTTGTACGGACTAATTCAGTTGCAGAACAAAATTAAGCGTACCAACACCATCGCCCGCGCCTAGAACTTTTTTGCGCTATCTTGCGCTGTATTTGTATATGTACCTAACCTGCCAACATTATGTCCGTTAAGCTAGATTCCTTAAAACTTCATATCGACGCCATTTTTGGCAGTAAAGTCAAAGCGCTGGTATTCGACACTGAGCAGCTCATTCTGACTATTTCTGCCGCAGAGTTATTGAGCGTAACGCAAGTGCTGCATGACCATGATGCCTTCGCCTTTACGCAGTTAATTGATCTGTGTGGCATGGATTATTCCGGCTACGGCGAGGGTGCTTGGGACGGCCCGCGCTACGGTGTCGTGTATCAATTGCTATCAATCAAACACAATATGCGTTTGCGCTTAAAAGTGGCGTGCCCAGACGATGATTTGCCGATGGTTGAATCCGTTGCGCCGATTTGGAGCGGTGCTAATTGGTATGAGCGCGAGGCGTTTGATCTCTACGGCATCGTGTTTTCTGGCCATCCTGATTTGCGCCGTCTGCTCACTGATTACGGCTTTGTCGGTCATCCATTCCGTAAAGATTTCCCTATCAGTGGCTACGTAGAAATGCGCTATGACGCTGAACAAAAACGGGTTATTTACCAGCCCGTTACCATCGAGCCGCGCGAAATTGTGCCGCGCATTATCCGTGAAGAGACCTATGCGGGGCGTAAATAACTATGCATGAAATTAAAAATTACACCATGAACTTCGGCCCGCAGCATCCTGCGGCGCACGGCGTTTTGCGCTTAGTTTTAGAGCTTGATGGCGAGATTATTCAACGTGCTGATCCGCACATCGGTTTGCTGCACCGAGCCACTGAAAAGTTAGCCGAAACCCGCACTTTTATTCAATCTGTGCCGTATATGGATCGCTTGGATTACGTGTCGATGATGGTCAACGAGCACGCCTACGTGATGGCAATTGAAAAAATGATGGGTGTGTCAGTTCCTCTGCGCGCGCAATACATCCGCGTGATGTTCGACGAAATCACCCGCATTTTGAATCACCTGTTGTGGTTGGGTGCGCACGCGCTTGACGTGGGCGCGATGACAGTATTTTTGTATGCTTTCCGCGAGCGCGAAGATTTGATGGATTGCTACGAAGCCGTATCTGGCGCGCGTCTTCACGCTGCTTACTATCGTCCAGGTGGCGTGTATCGCGACTTGCCAGATGTGATGCCTAAGTACGAAGTATCGCAATCTAAAAACGCCGCAGCGATCGCCAAGTTAAACGAAAATCGTTCAGGTAGTTTCCTTGATTTTATTGAAGATTTTACCAAGCGCTTTCCAACATATGTTGATGAATACGAAACCTTGCTAACTGATAACCGCATTTGGAAGCAGCGCTTGGTTGACATCGGTATCGTCACGCCAGAGCGCGCACAAAATTTAGGCTTCACTGGCCCAATGTTGCGTGGTTCAGGCATTGCGTGGGACTTGCGCAAAATGCAGCCGTATGAAGTGTATGACCGCATGGATTTTGATATTCCAATCGGCACCAATGGCGATTCGTATGACCGTTATCTCGTACGTGTGCAAGAAATGCGCGAGAGTAATAAAATCATTAAGCAATGCGTCGATTGGTTGCGTAAAAACCCGGGTGCAGTAATTTCGGACGACCATAAAATAGCCCCGCCAAGTCGCGAAAATATGAAGACGAATATGGAGGAGCTCATCCACCATTTCAAATTATTTACCGAGGGCTTTAGCGTACCAAAAAGCGAAGCTTATGCGGCGGTGGAGCATCCAAAAGGCGAGTTCGGCATTTATTTGGTCAGCGATGGTGCCAATAAGCCATACCGCTTAAAAATCCGCGCACCCGGCTTTGCGCACTTGGCCGCATTGGACGAAATGTCGCGCGGCCATATGATTGCTGACGTGGTCACAATTATTGGCACGCAAGACATCGTGTTTGGCGAAATAGATCGGTAAGCCTGAAGATGAATGCCGCTAAATCTGTCATCGATTCCAGAGTCATCAATATTGATGAAGTCACGCTCCATCCATTTTCGCAGGGCGAAAAGTTTGGCTGCTCGGCTGAACGCATTGGCTCGTTGTTAGGCGCGCGCGATCTTGGTTATTCTTATGATGTGGTGCCTGCCGGAAAGTCCGCGTGCCCATTTCATAGCCATCGTGCTGAAGAAGAAATGTTTTTTATCGTGCGCGGTACTGGCAAGCTGCGTTACGGTGCCGAAAGTCGCAAAATTCGCGCGGGTGACTTCATTAGCTGCCCTACAGGTGGCGCAGAAACTGCGCATCAAATTATCAATGATTCGGATGCTGACCTTGCCTATATTTCGGTTAGCACCATGATGCCTGCAGAAGTTTGCGAGTACCCGGATTCGCAAAAAATTGGTTCGTATGGCGTAGCTGCAAATGGCGGCGCGCGGTTACGACATCTAACGGAAGCTTCGGCTAACGTAGATTATTGGAAGGGTGAATAGATCGTGCATAGTGTTGAAAATATTTTATCGGCAGCCGCGTTAAAGCTAATTGATCGTGAGGTCGCGAAATACCCGCCAGAGCAAAAGCAATCTGCGGTGATGCCAGCGCTAATTATTGCGCAAGAGGAGCACAGCTGGCTGCCTACCTCGCTGATGGACGAGGTGGCGCGTTATTTGGGTATGCCATCTATTGCAGTGTATGAAGTGGCGACCTTCTACAATATGTACAACTTAAAGCCGATGGGCAAATCGAAAATTACGGTTTGCACTAATTTGCCATGCGCCTTATCGGGCGGTGTAGATGCGGCGGAATATTTAAAAGCCAAGCTCGGCGTGGGTTGGAAAGAAATTACTAAAGACGGCAAGTTTAGTGTCGTTGAAGGCGAATGTTTAGGGGCATGTGGCGATGCACCGGTGATGTTGGTCAATAATCACCGCATGTGCAGCTTTATGAATAAGCAAAAAATGGATGCGCTTGTTGCGGAGTTAGCCCAATGAGTACTTCAGCCAACTTAATCGACTACGGCCCAGACGCTATCATCATGAAGGGTTTAACTGGCGCTAATTGGCATTGTGCAGATTACGAAACGCGTGGCGGCTATGTGGCACTGCGCAAGATTTTAAGCGAAGGCATTAAGCCTGAGGACGTGATTGCTGAAGTTAAAAAATCAGCACTACGCGGTCGCGGTGGCGCGGGTTTCCCCACTGGTTTGAAGTGGAGTTTTATGCCCCGGTCATTTCCTGGCCCAAAGTATTTGGTGTGTAATTCGGACGAAGGCGAGCCGGGTACGTTTAAAGACCGCGACATCATGCGCTACAACCCGCATGCGCTCATCGAAGGCATGATTATTGCAGCCTATGCGATGGGCATTGCAGTTGGCTACAATTACATCCACGGTGAGATTTGGGCTGACTATAAACGCTTTGAAGAAGCACTCGAAGAAGCCCGTCAATCGGGGTTCTTGGGCGATAATATTCTGGGCTCTAGCTTTAGTTTTCAGTTACATGCGCACCCCGGTTACGGTGCTTATATTTGCGGTGAAGAAACGGCTTTGTTGGAATCACTTGAAGGCAAAAAAGGTCAGCCGCGTTTCAAGCCGCCGTTTCCGGCCAGCTTCGGTTTGTATGGCAAACCAACGACGATCAACAACACCGAAACTTTCGCGGCCGTGCCATTTATTTTGCGCGAAGGCGGCGAAGCGTTTTTAAATTTAGGTAAGCCTAATAATGGCGGCACGAAATTGTTCTCCGTTTCTGGCCACGTTGTGCGTCCCGGTAATTATGAAGTACGCCTAGGCACCCCGTTTGCGAAGCTGTTAGAGATGGCTGGTGGCATGCGCGACGGCAAAAAACTGAAGGGCGTGATTCCTGGCGGATCATCCATGCCGGTGCTCACAGCGGAGGTGATGATGGCCTGCGACATGGACTACGATTCCATTTCTAAAGCAGGCTCAATGCTGGGTTCTGGTGCGGTTATCGTGATGAACGAAGACACCTGCATGGTGAAAGCGGCCGAGCGTTTAGCGTATTTTTATTTTGAAGAAAGCTGCGGCCAATGCACGCCGTGCCGTGAAGGTACGGGCTGGTTGTATCGCGTGATTCATCGCATCGAAAATGGGCTAGGACGTACTGAAGACCTAGATTTGTTGCTCAATTTAGCAGATCAAATTCAAGGCCGCACTATTTGCGCTTTGGGTGATGCAGCGGCAATGCCGGTGCGCGCCTTCATTAAAAACTATCGCGCTGAATTTGAATACCACATCACCCACAAGCGCTGTATGGTTGCCGCCGGTGGTTATAGTTCTGTTGCCGCGCATGAAGCGCTGGCGATGGCCGCAGAATAAGGGTTTACATACAAATGATCAATCTTGAAATTGACGGTCAAGCAGTAGCGGTAGACAACGGCTGTACGGTGATGGATGCTGCCAGCAAGTTGGGCAAATTTATTCCGCATTTTTGTTATCACAAAAAATTATCTATCGCGGCCAACTGCCGCATGTGTTTAGTGCAAGTTGAAAAAGCGCCGAAGCCATTGCCAGCGTGCGCCACACCTGCTACCGAAGGCATGAAGGTACAAACCGCGTCTGATTATGCGAAGACCGCGCAAAAAGGCGTGATGGAGTTTTTGCTAATTAACCATCCTTTGGATTGCCCAATTTGCGATCAGGGCGGTGAGTGTCAGTTGCAAGATTTAGCTGTTGGTTACGGTGCTGGAAAATCGCGCTACGAAGAAGAAAAGCGCGTGGTGGTAAACAAAAATTTAGGCCCGCTAATTTCAACCGACATGACGCGCTGCATCCACTGCACCCGTTGCGTGCGTTTCGGCCAAGAAGTGGCTGGTGTGATGGAATTAGGTCAGGCTGGGCGCGGCGAGCATTCCGAAATTTTGGCCTTCGTTGGGCAAACCGTTGATTCAGAATTGTCCGGCAATATGATTGATCTTTGCCCCGTGGGTGCGCTAACGTCTAAGCCATTCCGCTACACCGCGCGCACGTGGGAACTTTCACGTCGTAAATCAATTTCGGCACACGACGGTTTGGGCTCAAACTTAGTGGTGCAAGTAAAACAAGACCGCGTGATGCGTGTGTTGCCAATGGAAAATGATGCGATTAACGAATGCTGGATTTCGGATCGCGATCGGTTCGCCTACGAAGGGCTGAATGCGGACGACCGCCTGACCAAGCCCGCGATTAAGCAAGGCGGCGCGTGGATTGATGTTGATTGGCCTACCGCGCTCGACTTTGTGGCTAATGGCTTAAAAGACGTGAAGCAAAATCACGGTGCGCAATCAATCGGTGTGCTGGCGGCACCAAATCAAACTTTGGAAGAGCTGTCTTTGCTGGCCAAGCTCACGCGCGGTTTGGGCTGTGAAAATATTGACGTGCGCACGCACCAGCATGACTTTAGTGGCGATGCTGCCGCGCAAGGCGCTCAATATCTTGGCATGACCATTAACGAACTAAGTACAGCGCAAAGCGTACTGCTAATTGGCTCCACATTGCGTGCTGAACAGCCGCTATTGGCAAACCGTTTGCGTCAATCTGCTAAGAAAGGCATGAGCGTTAATGTTGTGCATGTGGCCGATGATGATTTACTTATGCGTCTGGCTAACAAAGCGATTGTGAAGCCGAGCCAGTTGGTGGCGGCACTCGCAGGTATTGCGCGTGCATTGTTCGATGCCGCGACGGTGAAACCTGAATTATCTGCAGCCCTTTCGGCGTTAATTACAAATGCTGCTGCGGATGACGCACACAAAAATATCGCTGCGGCCTTAACGGGCAAAGAACGCGTGGCGATATTATTGGGCGCTGTTGCCAGCAACAATGCGCAATTCGCAACCTTGCATGCCTTGGCACAGGCCATCGCGAAAATGACCGGCGCTAAGCTAGGTTTCGTAAATGGTGCCGCCAACAGCGTTGGTGCTGCTGCAGTGAGCGCGCTGCCAAGCAATGGCGGCTTAAACGCCAAAGCAATGCTTGAAAAAGCGCTTAAAGCCTACGTGCTTTTAGGCGTTGAAGCCGAGCTAGATTGCAGCAATGTATCGAATGTCGTAACCACGCTTGCGGCTGCGGACATGGTTGTGTACATGGGCGCGTACAAGGGCAATGCGGGCGCATATGCCACCGTGATGCTGCCTGTTTCGCCATTCACTGAAACTGCTGGAACTTTCGTTAATATCGAAGGTACGCCGCAAACATTTAACGGTGTCGTAAAACCGTTGGGCGACACGCGACCCGCGTGGAAAGTATTGCGCGTGTTGGGCAATATGTTGGCGCTCGATGGATTTGATCAAGAAAATGCGGAACAAGTGCGCAGCAGCATCGCCGCTGATCTTCCTGCGTTCATCAATGCAAAATTGAATAACGGTTTAGCCGCATCGGTCAGTTTTGCTGCAGCTTCCACCATCGCACCTGCAGCTGCAGAAATCGAGCGCATCATGGAAGTGCCGATGTACGCAGGCGACAGCATCGTGCGTCGCGCGCCAAGCTTGCAGAAGACGGCTGCGGTTAAGCACAGCAATACGGCGTTGGTAGCGGCTGACGTAGCGCAAAAATACCAATTAGTCGATGGCCATGAGGCCGCATTTAGCGGGCTTGGCGGGACTATTGCCTTGGAGATAGCCGTAAATAGGGCGCTTCCAGCAGGGTCTGTACGCATTGCCTCAAGCACTTTAAACACCGCAGCCTTGGGTGCATCGCTGACCATTACGCGCGTAGATAAAATCGATCAAGCGGTGGCGGCAGAATGAACTTGACTAGTACATTAGATGGCGTAAAAAACTTTCTCACCAGTAATTTAGGTGTCGAAGTAGGTGCGCTGGCCTACACCATGGGCAAAATTGTTTTGGTGCTAGTTCCATTGCTGATGTTCGTGCTTTATTTCCAGCTTATTGAGCGTTGGGTAATCGGCTGGATTCAGGTTCGCAAAGGACCTAATCGGGTAACATTTTTCGGCATCAAGTGGCTCGCAGGTTTTGGTCAGCCGGTGGCAGATGCGTTGAAGCTGTTGATGAAGGAGCAAATTGTTCCGTCTGGCGCCAGTAAGTTTTTGTTTTTAATCGCACCTGCCTTAAGCGTCGCACCTGCTATGGCAGTGTGGGCGGTAGTGCCATTCATGCCAAGTGCAGTGATCGCCAATATTGATGCCAGCTTGTTGATGGTATTGGCCTTAACTTCCATGGGCGTTTACGGCGTAATTATTGCGGGTTGGGCTTCCAATTCTAAATACGCGTTCATCGGCGCGATGCGCTCGGCAGCGCAAGTTGTAAGCTATGAAATTGCGATGGGTTTTGCCATGGTGGGCGCATTGATGGCCGCACAAAGCATGAACTTTACCGAAATCGTGCGCAAGCAAGAAGGCGCTTATGGCATGTTGGAATGGTTCTTCCTGCCTTTGTTTCCGCTGTTTATTATTCACTTTATCGCAGGCGTGGCTGAAACCAATCGCCATCCGTTTGACGTGGCGGAGGGCGAGTCCGAAATTGTTGCAGGGCCCTTGGTTGAATATTCAGGTATGACGTGGTCACTATTTTTCTTAGCCGAATACGCCAACATGGCGCTGGTTGCAGTGCTTTCATGCTTGCTGTTTTTGGGCGGCTGGTTGTCACCATTCCCGAGCAGCATTGCGGTGTTGGGCGCTTCAGGGCCGCATTGGTTGGTGATTAAGTTCTCAGTGCTGATGTTTATGTTCTTGTGGATTCGCGCGTCATTTCCGCGTTATCGCTATGACCAAATTATGCGTCTAGGCTGGAAGATTTTTATTCCAATTACCATCGTTTGGATCGTAGTTGTGGGCGTTTTCATGATGGAGCCGCTGCGCGATTTACCAGTGATTAACTGGTGGTTTGCAAAACAGCCGTAGTGCAAAAATAAATTTAGGGTCAATATGTTAGTTAGAGCGAAAGAATTTGCGTCCAGCCTGTTATTGGGCGAGCTTTTAAAAGGGTTGCGCCTCACAGGCCGTCAACTTTTTGCGCGCAAAATTACGGTGCAATTTCCTGAAGAAAAAACCCCGCAAAGCCCGCGTTTCAGGGGTCTTCACGCATTGCGTCGCTATCCAAATGGCGAAGAACGCTGCATCGCCTGCAAGCTTTGCGAAGCCGTGTGTCCGGCATTAGCGATCACGATTGAATCCGTGGCGCGTGACGATGGATCGCGCCGCACCTCGCGCTACGACATTGATTTAACCAAGTGTATTTTTTGCGGATTTTGCGAAGAATCTTGCCCTGTGGATTCCATCGTCGAAACGCATTTGTTGGAATATCACGGCGAAAAACGCGGCGACTTGTATTACACCAAACCGATGTTGTTAGCCATTGGCGATAAATACGAGGCAGAAATTGCATCGCGCCGCGCAGAAGATGCGAAGTTCCGCTAGGTGCTAGTCGTTGTGCCGCCGCAACGTTTTGTTGGAGCGTCAGATGCATCGCGCTGCCAAAAATAGAATAAACCAAACGAATTAAAACATGACAATTCAAGCTCTCTCATTTTATGTCTTTGCCTTCATGCTGATTGCTTCAGCCTTAGGCGTTATTACAATGCGCAATGCCGTGCACGCCGTGCTGCTTTTGGTGCTGGCGTTTTTCTCGGCTTCCGCACTGTGGTTGCTGTTGTTTGCGGAATTCTTGGCCATTACTTTGGTTTTAGTCTACGTCGGCGCGGTAATGGTCTTGTTTTTATTCGTGGTGATGATGTTGGATGTTAATTTTGCCAAGCTACGCGAAGGCTTTTGGAAATACATGCCGCTGGCAGCTGCAGTTTCGATTGCGATGGTAGTGCAGATGGCATTGCTGCTCACTAGTAAGCAATTTGGTGCAACGACAATTCAAACCTCAACCACGGCAATTAACAATGCCGCGAATTTATCTAACACCAAGGAACTAGGCAGAGTGCTCTACACCCAATACCTACTGCCGTTTGAGCTAGCCGCAGTAATTTTGTTGGTGGCAATTGTGGCCGCCATCGCGCTCACGCTACGCCCTAAGCGCGAAGCAAAATCGCAAATTGTGGGCGATCAAGTCCGCGTGAAGAGTGGTGATCGCTTGAAGATTATTAAGATGGATGCCGTCAGAGAACTACCGACAGCAGGTGTTGAGGAGACAAAATCATGATGACAGGCTCAATTACCTTATCGCACTACCTTGTGCTTTCAGCCATTTTGTTTTCGATTTCAATCGCCGGCATATTTTTAAATCGCAAAAACATTATCGTGTTGTTGATGGCAATCGAGTTGATGTTGCTCGCGGTCAATATGAATTTCATCGCGTTTTCGCACTACTTAAATAATCTTGATGGCCAAGTGTTTGTGTTCTTTATTCTCACTGTAGCCGCAGCTGAATCAGCAATTGGTTTGGCAATTTTGGTGGTGCTGTTCCGTAATTTGCGCACGATTAACGTGGACGATATTGGCACCCTAAAAGGTTAAGTTAGTCGTACCCGAATTTGAGCAAGTCCAAAACAATTTTAGAAGCGCACTGATCTCTCACATGATAGAAAATAAACTCGCACTGATCGCCGTACCGTTACTGCCCCTTGCAGGCGCAATATTGGCGGGCTTCTTCGGCCGCTTTGGCCGCACCTTCGCGCATAGCGTGACCATCCTAGGCGTGGCTGCAGCGTTTGCGCTGTCGGTCGCTATTTTTCAAGATGTGCAGGCGGGCAAAAGCTTTAACGGCTCAATTTACACGTGGTTGGTGTCGGGCAATATCAAGCTAGAAGTAGGTTTTTTAATTGATTCGCTCACCGCCACCATGATGTTGGTGGTCACCTTTGTATCGCTCATGGTGCACGTGTACACCATCGGCTACATGCATGAAGACGAAGGCTACACGCGCTTCTTCTCCTACATTTCGCTGTTCACGTTCGCGATGTTAATGCTGGTGATGTCGAACAACTTCCTGCAGCTATTTTTCGGTTGGGAAGCGGTGGGCTTGGTATCGTATTTGCTCATCGGCTTTTGGTATAAACGGCCCACTGCTAT
>JAYUOW010000339.1:0-7179 GCA_043760555.1 Betaproteobacteria bacterium | reverse complement strand
TTTGATCGCTCCATTGACGTGCAAATATTACGCCTGCGTCAAAAAATTGAAGTTGACCCTAAAGAACCGAAGCTAATCCGCACTGAACGCGGGGTTGGGTATTGCTTTGCGGCAGATGTGCGTTAAACGTCATTGAAAGCTTTTGTTACGCAGCTTTTAAGCTGAAATGGCTGCTTTGCGCTATTATGTCGGACTTAGGTTTTAGCACCGTCACGTCCGCTTAGCGGCTTTTGCGGGCTGATTAGTTCCACAAAAAAAACAGGAAAACTCATGGCTTCTGTAAATAAAGTAATTTTGGTCGGTAATTTAGGGCGCGATCCTGAGGTGCGTTATATGCCTGAAGGCGGTGCTATCACCAATATTTCTATTGCCACCACGTCGACGTGGAAAGATAAAGCGGGCGAAAAACAAGAAGCGACCGAATGGCATCGCGTGGTGTTTTTTAATAAATTGGCCGAAATTGCGGGCGAATATCTTAAAAAAGGCAGTCAAGTTTACGTTGAAGGCCGCCTACGTACCCGCAAATGGCAAGACAAAGACGGTCAGGATAAATACACCACGGAAGTAACAGCCGATGCGATGCAAATGCTCGGCGGACGCCAAGGCATGGGCGAAGGCGGCCCGGCCGCTGGTTCTCAAGGTGGCGCGCCGTCAGGCGATTACGGTAATCGGGCTGGCGGTTCCGCTAGCGCTCCCTCAGCTTCGGCCAAACCAGCGGCCGCTAAAAGTGCGCCGGCTAAGTTTGACGACATGGATGACGATATTCCGTTCTAATCCGTCGCCGGAACTTAATCACGGATTTGGCATCAACACAGGTGGCGACATTAACTAGCGACACCAGCATTTTTTCCAGTTACTCAAGAAAGCTCTTAATGAATTCAATTTTTACCGGTATCAAAAAATTTGCGGCAGCAGCACTTGCTGGCGCAATCGTCGTTGGCCTTGCGGCTTGCGGTGCGAAATCTAACCCACCCGACACCACCAATTTGCGCCTTATCAATTTGGCACCTGAAAATGGCGCGTTGAATTTAGTGTTGGGCGATGACCCAGGTACAACATTGGCTACTGGCGTGCCTTTCCGTGGATCGTCTGGCTATAAAACATTTGAAAGTGGTGCGGTGCGTTTGCGTGTAAACGGCACATCCGGCACCTTGATTGATACCAAGATTGTGCTTGCTGGCAAAGCTAGCACCACATTGCTAATGTACGGCGGCTCCGCCACTATTTCTAGCGCCATTATTGGTGACGTAGAGAGCATTTCAACCACAGCGGCTAACTTTAGAATTCGCTTCGCTAACTACGGCGTTGGCCTACCGACGATGGATTTGTACATGCTCAAATCTACCGAAAACTTAACCGATGCGCAGCCGCTAGTACGCGGCATTACTACACGCGCCGTGACTGATTTTTCTGATTTAGCCGCAGGTGGTTTGAGCATTAAGTTAACTGAAACTGGCACCAAAGACGTTATTTTTGATAGCGATGCTTATACCTTTGTTGCCGCTAAAACTTACTTCTTAAGCGCCTACGCCAACGGCAGCGGACGCTTAGCTAACGCTACGCTACAAGAATTTAATACCGACGGCTCCATCGTTGCGCTAAACAATAAAATTGCACGCGTTCGTGCGTTAAATGCATCCAACGATTCAGGCCCAATCGTGTTGCGTGGCGGTGCTAGCGGTAACGATATTTTGTTCTCAAGCATTCCGTTTGAGGGCGCGTCTGGCTACAAAAACGTGGCGGTCGGTGCAGTGAATTTACGCTTTGAACTAGCCAACACCCCTGGCACCAGCACTGCTGCTTCCGCAGTTACGTTTGGTGGCGGTATGGATTACACCGCAGTCTTGGCAGGTAGCGTATTGGCCAATAGCGCCCGCGCAACGGCCTATACCGATCAATCGTTCCCGCCTGCACCAAGCAAAGCGCGGGTGCGTTTTGTGAACGCTACTTCCGGTGTTGGCATTGTTGATGCTTACGCAAATTTCTCACCAGTCGTCACTGGCTTGGCGCAAAATGCGGCTTCAAGCTATATCGAAATTAACGCAGGCACCATTGACTACACCATCAACGGTGCCGGCCAAGGCGCATCCATTTTATCTATCCCGCCAGCGACGGTCACAGCTGGTTTGGTCTACACCGTGTTTGTGGTGGGACAGCCGGGATTCTTAAAGGGTGTAGTGCGTCAGGATAACTAATTGACGACCTAAGCAAGAATAAAAAAACGGCGCTAAATTAGCGCCGTTTTTTATTTTACTGCCGACTACCGTTTTATTTTGCGGTTGGAACTTCCGCCACATAATCAAACACCTTCACCACGCGCGCCACACCCGCTGCGGTGCGCGCGATGTCGGCAGCAGCGTCGCCTTCGGCGCGGCTAACGATACCCATTAAAAAAACGCTGCCCATTTCGGTCACCACTTTGACATGATTTGGTGACACGCGGCCATTGCCGATTAGCCGTGCTTTGACGTTGGACGTAATTAAGGTGTCGTTCGCGCGCGATGTGATTGAGGTGGCACCAGAGAGTTGCATTTCATTTTGTACATTGCGCACGCTGGGAATGTTTTTTACTATTTGAGTGATCTCGTCGCGCGCTTTAGCCGATGGTGCTTCACCTGTGACCAGCACGGTAAGGTTGTAACTGGTAGCGTTGAAGTGCACGTCTTTATAGGCCTCACGCACCCGCGCTAAGGCCTTCCATTCGACGTTTTCATCCTCCACATAAATGCCTGTAGAACGCCTATCGTCGGCCGCCAACGCGGTAGCGGCTACGCCAGCAACACCTAGCGTAAAACAGCCAGTTTGGCTGAGCGCGGTGATGCCGATGGCAAGGGCTAGCAATGATTTTTTAAGCATAGAATTCTCCTTGAAATACTGTAATTGTTCAAATGCCGATAATCAAATTTAGGCTGACGCATCAAACGCGCTGCGAATCCACTCGATATTTGCGATGTCTAGTTGATCGAGCAACACGACATCAAAACGACATTCCGGTACGGTTGATAAAGTGCCCAAATAAAACTGCGCTGCACGAATAATTTTGCGTTGTTTTGTGGGCGAGATGCTTTCGAGCGCGCCGCCAAATTGTGCTCTACCGCTGCCTGCTTGGCGAAACCGCACTTCGGTAAAAACCAGCGTTTGTCGATGCTGCATAATTAAATCAATTTCGCCAAAACGACAGCTAAAATTGCGCGCCACCAGCGTCAGACCCTGTTTTAGGAGAAAAGATTCCGCAAGATTTTCAGCGGTATCGCCGCTTAGCTGTTTCGCCGTAGACGATTTGCGTCTGCTGGCAAGTGCTGCCTTCAGCTCGTCGAACACTACTGGTCGCCGCGATACAAATATGGCCGCCCATTGCGCATTTCTACTGCCGTTAAGGTGCGCGTAAATTGCCGTGTGGTCATATCGAAATTAAGTTTGCCGGTCACGCCGTCAAGCGGCGCTACTTGGCGCTCTAGCCGATTAGCGCTAGTTGGTGGAGGTGTAGTCGCGAGCATCGCAGCGACCCGCCATGCGTCCACACCCAAGGCATAAAGCCGTTCTTGTTCGGCCGAAAAGTTTTGATCTGGTCGGGCGTAAATCATCACCGCTGGATGATCGGGCTGCACGCTCCACGGCATTTCTAGCAAGCGCATGCTTTCTATATCCAAATTGGCTAGCTGCCCCGCCCGCGCGTCAAATGCCATTGACGTCGCATAAACCGGAATGCCGCTGGGCAAATAGGGCCGCAAGGCGCGCGCCGACTTCACGTCCAGCGCTAAAAAAATCATGTCTGTGGTAGGGTCAAGGCGAATGCGTTCTGTACCTTGGCGCACGCGGGTGCTGTCTTGCGCGTCGCCGCTTAAGGTAACGACTGCTTTAATTTCGCGCCCAAGTTTCACAAATTCGCGTTCAAAGCTTTCGCGCACCCGCTTAGCCAACGCCGCGTTACTAGCCACAATAATGGCGCTGCCAAATCCATCCGTTACCGCTAGTTGCGCTACTTGCCGGGCTTCGGCATCAATGCCCAAGCTTAAGTAATAAAATAGCTTTGGCGTGCCCACATCGGCTGCAGGCGCGTTTAACGCTAGCGTGGGCAGGCTGCCACCCTCTTTGGCGATGCGCGTGGCGCCATCGCGCGTTAATGCGGCCACTGCCACCACGGCACCTTCCGCCGCAGCCTTGTGATAAGCCGCCGCCAAGCTATCGCCTTCGTTGTCGACAGCGTAAATTCGGTAAGCAGGTGCGGCAGCGCCATCGGTCACGGCGGCGGTGGTAAATCCCACTTTTACGGCTTCGGCGACGTTGGCGAATGACTTATTAGCCAGCGGCAAAAATACCGCGATGTGGGGCACGATAATTGGCGCTGCGATGCACGGTAATTCTTTGGTTGCGGCGTCCGTTTTGTCCGCGTTCGGCGTGGCGATTTCGGTATCAACGCTATTGAGCTTAGCGGAAAGTTTTAGCCCGTTTTTTTCAACCTGCTCTTTTACTGGGGCAACTGGCGGACAGGGTTTGAGTGGGGGCGCAGCATTGACAACTGCAATCGGGGCGGCAGGTTTATCTTGCGCTAAACTTTTGCCACTAAATTGCAGCGCAAAACTAGTGAACGCCAGCGTAATAATCAGCACAAACGGATACCATTGCGGCTTGGCCTTACGATGTATGCAGTCTTGAGTGGTTAGCATGGGTCGCGCCAGTGGTTGTGCGGATTGTAGAGATAAAAATTTTAATGGTGGTGTAGGTGCAAAATAACGAATCAATTGTTGCAGCAACATTATATGTGCTTGCAACCCCAATCGGTAACTTGGGCGACTTATCGCCCCGAGCCTTGCAGGTATTGCGCGAGGTAGATGTAATTGCCGCTGAAGACACGCGCCACACAGCACCCTTGCTGGCGCACTTTGGCTTGCCGACCAAGCGCTTAATTGCAGTGCATGACCATAACGAACAGCATGCAGCCCAAGGCTTGGTCAATTTATTGGCGCAGGGAAAAAGCATCGCGCTCGTAAGTGACGCTGGCACACCGGCGGTGAGTGATCCTGGCGCTGTCGTGGTGCGCGCCGTGCTGGATGCAGGCTACACCGTGGTGCCGATTCCTGGTGCGTGCGCGGCGGTGGCAGCGCTGAGTGCCAGCGGCATGGGTGAGGCGGGCTTTGTGTTTTTAGGTTTTTTGCCCGCAAAGTCTAGCGGTAGAATTGCTGCGTTAACGCCATGGCGGGCGTCACCTTTGGCACTTATTTTGTACGAATCGCCGCATCGCATTGTGGAATCGCTCAGCGATATTTGCATGCTATTTGAAGCAGATCGGCGCATCGCAATTTGTCGAGAAATTACGAAAAAATTTGAGACGATTGTGGTGGTGCCAGCCCATGAAGTTGCTGCCTACTTGACAGAAAACGCCGCTACGCTGCGTGGTGAATTTGTCGTCATTATTGATTCGCACACACCAGTTGCTAACGATACACCCGTTGAAAACGCCGAATTGGCGCGGGTTTTGGGCGTATTGCTTAAAACGGTGAGCGTAAAACAAGCATCTACCTTAGCTGCAGAATTAGCTGGCTGCGGCAAAAACGAAGCCTATCAAATGGCCTTAAAAATGAAAGCGGAAATCAATTTAAATGATGAATAGTCTAACCCTAACCCTAACCAAGCCCGATGATTTGCACCTGCACCTACGCGATGGTGCTGCCTTGCCCGTCGTGTTGGCCGACACCGCGCGTCAGTTTGCACGGGCAATCGTAATGCCAAATTTAAAGCCGCCCATCACCACAGCGGCTGCTGCGTTGGCATACTATCAGCGGATTAAAGCCGCACTGCCGTCGGGCGTTGATTTTGAGCCCTTGATGACGCTATATTTAACTGACAACACCCAGCCTGCTCAAATTGAAGCGGCCGCAAAAAGTGGCGTGGCGGGTCAACGCGTAGTGCACGCCGTGAAATATTACCCCGCAGGTGCCACCACAAATTCAGATTCTGGCGTGACTGATTTAGCCAAGTGCGCGTCGGTGTTTGCGGCGATGCAAGATGTGGGCATGCCGTTGTTATTGCACGGCGAAGTAACGGATTCAACGGTAGATATGTTTGATCGCGAAAAAGTGTTTATCGAAAAAAACATGATTCCCCTAGTGCTTAAATATCCAAAACTTAAAATGGTGTTTGAACACATCACCACGGCCAATGCCGTTAAATTTGTATTAGCGGCGAGCGACAATATTGCGGCCACCATTACCCCGCAACATTTGCTATTGAACCGAAACGCCCTATTTACGGGCGGTTTGCGGCCCCACAACTATTGCTTGCCAGTGTTAAAACGCGAAGAGCATCGGGTGGCGCTGTTGAAGGCCGCCACCAGCGGCAATAAAAAATTCTTTCTAGGTACTGATTCCGCGCCCCACGCGCGTCATACCAAAGAATCCTGTTGTGGCTTTGCGGGCTGCTACAGCGCAAATGCGGCGATGGAATATTATGCGCAAGCGTTTGAAAGTGTTGATGCGCTCGATAAGTTAGAGGCCTTCGCTAGCCATTTCGGGGCAGATTTTTACGGTTTGCCGCGCAACAGCGGCACCATCACCTTAAAGCGCGAAGCATGGCAAGTGCCAGATGAAATTAAATTTACCGAATCAGGTTTAGTGCCGCTGATGGCGGGGGAAACGCTGGCGTGGAAATTAGCGTCCTAAATGCTGCTTGGAAACAGGCTGAAGATGCCCTAAATACGGGCTTCTTCAAGGCATTTAAACCGATTATTTCGAGCTTTGAAAGTAATGCGTGGCCAACATTGGCCGCGTTAAACGCCTATGAGCGTAACGGCGGCGTGCAATTTGTTGCAGCGGATGCTGCCATCAATCATTACGAACTTTTTATCCACCAAACGCGCACCGTGCCCACGCGCGACAACTGGCATGATTTGTTTAACGCCTTCGCATGGTTGACGTTTTCTAAAGCCAAAGCCGCGTTAAACCAAGCGCATATTCAACACATTAACGCCGGTGGGGCAGTGGCTTTAAAACTGAGGAGCCCGGCACGCGATGCCCTCACGCTATTTGATGAAAGCGGTATTATTGTGCTCAGCGATTCACGTGCTTTGCTTGAGCAAATTCCCGCGTTTAATTGGCACAATTTATTTGTGCACCAGCGGGCAGCCGTGAAGCAACGCATGGCGTTTATTCCCTTCGGGCACGCGCTGATGGAAAAAATGCT
>JAYUOW010000338.1:0-7180 GCA_043760555.1 Betaproteobacteria bacterium | reverse complement strand
AATTAGAAACACGAATATGCTTGAAGAGTGGCGTATTTAGTGTGTTTCGAGCCATTCGACCGGAAGATGCGAGTGGCCTACAGCAGTTTGTGCGCGGCTTGTCGGAACAATCGCGCTACTTCCGTTTTGTAGGTGCTATGCAAGAGCTTCCGCCACGATTGTTGGCGCGGTTTACGCAAATTGATTATGACTGTGAAATGGCAATCATCGCCGTGTTGGAAAGCGACGAAACCAAAATAATTGGCGTCGCCCGCTATATGTTAAATCCTGATGCAAAAAGCTGCGAATTTAGTTTAGCGGTTGCCGATGAAATGCATGGTCAAGGCGTGGGCGGTAGCCTGATGCAGCGCTTGATGCAAATTGCGAAGGCGCGCGGATTGGTTGTGATGGAGGGGATCGTGCTGGCCAACAATAGCGCTATGCTGCGCTTAGTGACCCGTTTGGGCTTTAGCAACGCAGCTGATCCGGACGACGGCGAAATGCGGATCGTGCGCAGTGATTTAAACGCGTAATTTACTTGAGTGGGTCGTCGTCGCTGTTTTGTTGTTCTACCGCATTGCTTTGAGCCTCGCGTTCCGCCTGAATGCGTGCTCGCCGCCGCGCTGGCGTACCAAATATCCACAAGAAAAGCGCGAGGGGAAACAGCCCCAACAGCACGAAGGTAATAATGCCGCCTACGATACTTTTATCGGTCACAGCAATCATAAAAATCACGTAAATATAGGCGATGGCAACGATGTACAAAGTAGTTAATCCTATGGTTAGCAAAACTCAAAAAATCACGGCGCGATACTTCGGCTATTATGAGGGATACATACCGCGTCAATGCTGTGGTGCAACATAAAAAAATACATAAACTATATCCCCATGAATTTCTCTTCCGAAACGCTCAACTTCCAAACCTTAGCCGCTCAATTTCGCCAAGTTGGCGAAGCGCTTTCAACACAGTGGCAAGCCACTAAAGCGCAAGCTGCTGAGTTTGTGACGTCCAATCTAGACGGCGAAGCGATGGCCGGGTTTTCTTCGCTATTTTCGGAATTGAAGTTAGTGGCCAAGGCCTCGCCGTCGGAAGCTTTAGCGCTCGCAAGCGTTCAAAAAAAATACGCTGAATTGCATGTGCAACTATTAAAGCAAATGGCCGCTAAATTTGGGCTTGATGAAGCCACAGCACAGGCCACGCAACTTAGCACAACAGATAAGCGCTTTAGCGACCCCGCGTGGTCGGGCTCGCCCATGCATGCCTATCAGGCGCAGGCCTACGTGCTGGGTGCCAACGCATTGCTGGAGTCGCTAGATTGTGTTGCGTTGTCGCCTGATGTGAAGCAAAAAGTGCATTTCTTTGCCAGTCAATTAGTAGACGCCTTGGCACCGTCAAATAGCGTTTTTACCAACCCCGAAGTGTTGGCTTTAGCAGCAGCCACTAATGGTGAATCGCTTAAAAATGGCATGGCTAATTTGCAGCGTGATATGGAACGGCATCGTATTTCGATCACCGATGAATCAGCGTTTGAAGTAGGGCGCAACTTAGCGATTACACCCGGCAGTGTGGTGTTTGAAAATGAAATTATTCAGCTCATCCAATACGCGCCTAGCACGCCCACCGTGCATCTCCGGCCAGTATTGATTGTGCCGCCATGCATCAATAAATACTATATCTTAGACTTGTCCCCCGATAATTCCTTCGTGCGTTATGCAGTGTCGCAAGGCCACACGGTGTTCATCATTTCGTGGCGCAATGTCGGCGCGCAGCCTGAGCACGCACGCCTGACATGGGATAACTATCTACTTGATGGCGTCATAAAAGCCATTGATACGGTGCGCGTGATTTCTAATGTCGAGCGTATTAACACGCTGGGTTTTTGTGTGGGCGGCACGATGCTTACATCCGCGTTAGCCGTGCTCGCACGCATGGGACATGACGTCGCACAAAGCGTCACTTTGCTGACGACCTTCCTTGATTTTTCTGACGTGGGTGAGATTAAAGCTTACGTGGACAATAAGTTAGTCACGCAGCGCGAAAAAACATACGGAGGGGTAGATGGCGGCATCATGCCGGGGCGCGATTTAGCGTTCGCGTTTTCAAGCTTGCGGGCGAATGATCTAGTGTGGAGTTATGTAATCAATAACTACTTAAAAGGTAAGCAGCCCGCTGCGTTTGATTTGCTGTACTGGAATGGCGATAGCACCAATTTACCCGGCCCTTGGTACTGCACTTATTTGCGCAATACCTATTTTGAAAACAACCTAATCAAACCCGACAAATTAACCATGTGCGGGCAGGCCATCGACATTGGCTTGGTTGATTGTCCAGCCTATATTTTTGCCGCGAAAGAAGACCATATCGTGCCGTGGCGCACGGCATATGCCAGCGCTACCTACTTAAATGGTGAATCGCAATTTGTGCTGGGCGCGTCTGGCCATATTGCTGGCGTGATCAATTCTGTTGCTAAAAACAAGCGCAGTTATTGGATAAATGAAAACACCAATCCGCATGAACATAGTGCGGAAGATTTTATAGAAGATGCAACCGAGCACGCCGGAAGCTGGTGGCCGAATTGGACTGCATGGCTGGAAAGCCGCGCAGGACGGGCTATTCCAGCACGCACCACACTAGGCAACGCACAATTTACAGTAATAGAGGCGGCACCAGGAAGGTATGCAAAAGAAAAAGCACCTGAAATCCAAAGCTAAGAATTTTATAAAAAACCTAAAGAGGAGATCAAAATGAGCGAAGCCAACACTAAACAAAGAGTAGCAATCGTCACCGGTGGCATGGGCGGTTTAGGCGAAGCAATTTGTATGAAGCTAGCCAAAATGGGCATTAATGTTGTCGTCACTTACAGCCCCACTAACACGAAGTCAGCGGAGTGGTTAGCTGAAATGGTGGGCAACGGGTTCAAGTTTCATGCCTATGCCGTTGACGTCGCGGATGATAAATCATGTGCTGACGCCGTAACTAAAATTCAAGCTGAAGTTGGTGCGGTAGATATTTTGATTAACAACGCCGGCATCACCCGCGACATGACATTCAAAAAAATGACCAGAGTCGATTGGGATGCCGTCATGAACACCAACTTAACCAGTGTGTTTAACATGACTAAACCCATCGTAGACGGCATGGTAGAGCGCGGTTGGGGCAGAGTAATCAACGTGTCGTCAGTAAACGCATCCAAGGGCGCGTTTGGCCAAACTAACTATTCAGCAGCCAAAGCAGGCATGCACGGCTTCACCAAAGCGCTAGCGCTTGAGATCGCTAAAAAAGGCGTAACCGTAAATACCATCTCGCCTGGCTACATCGGCACTAAAATGGTCACAGCCATACCCGAAGAAGTGCTAAACACAAAAATTATTCCGCAAATTCCAATCGGCCGATTGGGCAAGCCGGAAGAAGTAGCGGGCTTGTGTGCTTATTTGGCGTCGGACGAAGCGGCGTTTATTACCGGCGCGAATATCGCGATTAACGGCGGGCAGCATATGAGCTAGCGGGTTTTTATTGCAAGATGATGCCTTGGAGACACCCGCGACCCGAAGGTAGTCCCCTTGCGGGATTTTTAGGGCGTCTCCAAGGCATTTTTACTTGTGTTCTGCTTCTCCCCAAAAGAAAAAACCCCCGAAAAGCCAAGCTTTTAGGGGGTGAAGCCTTGTCTGGAGGACAAGGAGGAGGAGACGGTAGATTACTTACGCTTGGAAGCGGCTGGTGCTGCTGCTTTGAAGTTTGTTTCAGCGAAAGCAGCGCCTTGCTTAGCAGCTTTAGTGAATGTATCGGCAGCAGTGGTTGATGCTGCCATCGCTGTTTTGATTGCAGCAAAGAATACATCGGAACCGGCTGGTGCATTTTTAGCGGCGGCGTCCATGTTTTCGGCCATTGCTTTTTGTGCGCTATTTGCTTGGGCTTCGATCAAACCGCTGAAGCTGGCTTGTGCGGAGGTTGCCAAATCATAAAGATTTTTGGAGTAGTTGGTTGCGAACTCAACGCCAGTTTCGCTCACGTTGGTGCGTAGGGAATTAAGCTCAGTCATTTCCTTAACGCTTGCCAATGCCTTAGCGTTTTTAGCGCCTTCAGACAATGTTACTTTAGCGGCTTCTAAGTTCAAAGCCATTAGACGTTCTGTGCTTTCCATTGAAACTTTGGCAAAGCTGAGCATTGCATCAATGCTGGTCTTTGAGAAATTTGCGAAGTGTTCAGTTGCTGCGTTATTAGCGGTAGTGAAGGCCATGATGGTTCCTTTAAAATTTGGGAAAAAATCTAAAGTGCAACCTAAAATCACTACATCTAAAATGTAATTGTTGCACTGCACAAATCAATAATAAGGGCGGGCAATCACAAAGTCAAGGGTTTTTATTGTGCAGTGCAACAATATATTTTTGTAAGGCGAAGATTGGCCAAAAATGTTAATATATTCAATTAGCTAAGTCTGTCAGCGCACCAATTAGCTTTCCGCTTTTGCTCCTGTGTTTTGGGTGGAAATATCGAAATTTGGTGTCCTGCAACATTTATTAGTTCAACATAAATTAGTTTTTTTGCTAACCCTATTTGCTGCATCCGCAAATAAGCATGAACGCAAAATTGACCGCACAAATTGGAACCTGACGCATGAGCCGAATTATTAAAAAATATCCGAATCGTCGCCTTTATGACACCACGGCGAGCGCCTACATTACGCTGCATGATGTTAAAAAATTCGTGCTCGACGCGGTAGTGTTTGAAGTGCACGACGCGCGTACCAACGAAGACTTAACGCGGTCTATTTTGTTGCAAATTATTTTGGAAGAAGAGAGCGGCGGCGTGCCGATGTTTACCAGCGATATGCTGTCCAACATCATTCGTTACTACGGCCACGCGATGCAAGGCTTGATGGGCAGCTACCTAGAACGCAGCATCGGCGCGTTTCACGAAGCGCAGCGTAAGTTCCAAGAACAAACGCAATCTTTAGGTGGTGCCGCGCCGCTGTTCGGTAGCGAAACGATTTCCCAAGTGCTGAAAACTGCGCAAAATAATTTACCGCCATTGGTCACTGAATACCTAGAAAAAGGCGCGTCGCAGGTAATGACCATCCAGCAAGAACTTCGCAAGCAGGCTATGAGCATGTTTGGTAACTTTCCCTATCCGGCAGGCTCAGCTGCCGCCGACACCGATGATGCCGCCAACGGCGAGGGCAATGCAAAGCGTCCCACCGATAAGCCTGTTAAGCCCAGCAAACCCGCCGCTAAAACGACAACAGCCAAAGCAAAAGCCGCTGCAGCCGCCGCCGCGCAAGCTGAGGCTGAAGCCGCCAAACCCGTCACCAAAATCCGCATCAAGCCGCTTGAAATTGGCGCGACGGCAATTGCTAAGCCCGTCATTCGACGTGCAAAACGCAGCGCGTTGAAATATTAAAACTACCTTACTACCAAACCACGAAGCCCCATGACGTCAATTATCAGTGTAAATAAAAAAGTTCGCAAAGCCCCGCCCCGCGTGGGTTTCGTGTCATTGGGTTGCCCCAAAGCCTTGGTAGATTCTGAGCAAATTATTACCCAGTTGCGCGCGGAAGGTTATGAAATTTCACCTAGCTACGAAGGTGCAGATTTGGTGGTGGTCAATACCTGCGGTTTTATCGATTCAGCGGTTGAAGAAAGCTTGGACGCCATCGGCGAAGCGTTGAGTGAAAACGGCAAAGTAATCGTCACCGGTTGTTTAGGTGCCAAAGGCGACATCGTTAAAACTACCTACCCGCAATTGCTCGCCGTAACTGGTCCACATGCGAAAGAAGAAGTGATGGCAGCCGTGCATAAGCATTTGCCGCAACCGCATGATCCCTTCATGGATTTAGTGCCGGCAGCGGGCATTAAACTCACGCCCAGACACTACGCGTATTTAAAAATTTCTGAAGGCTGCAATCATCGCTGCACGTTTTGCATCATCCCTTCTATGCGTGGTGATTTAGTCAGTCGCCCGATTGCTAGCGTAATGCAGGAGGCTGAAAACCTAATAAAATCGGGCGTTAAGGAGCTGTTGGTTATTTCGCAAGACACTAGCGCCTATGGTGTCGACGTTAAATACCGCACCGGTTTTTGGAATGGTCGTCCGATAAAAACGCGCATGACGGAACTATGCGACGCGCTGGGTCAACTTACCGGCGACGACAAACCGTGGATTCGCCTGCATTACGTATACCCGTATCCGCATGTGAGTGAGGTGATTCCGTTAATGGCCGAAGGCAAAATTTTGCCTTACCTAGATATTCCGTTTCAGCACGCCAATCGCGAAGTGCTAAAGCGCATGAAGCGACCGGCAGCGAGTGAAAAAACGCTGGATCAAATAGCAGCTTGGCGCAAGGTGTGCCCTGAGCTAACTATTCGTTCTACCTTTATCGCGGGCTTTCCCGGCGAAACTGAGGCGCAGTTTGAAGAGCTACTGCAATTTTTAACCGAAGCGCAGCTAGACCGCGTAGGATGCTTCGCCTATTCGCCCGTTGAAGGTGCGGCTGCAAATGAGTTGAGTGATCCTGTGCCGCATGCAGTACGCGAAGAGCGTCGCAAGCGTTTTATGGAGCATCAAGCCATCATCAGCGCAAATCGCCTGCAAGCAAAAGTAGGGCGTGAAATGCAGGTGCTGATTGATCGTATCGCCGAAGACGGGCAGGGCAATCCGGTGCTAATTGGTCGCTCCGCAGCCGATGCGCCGGAAATTGATGGCGTGGTTTATGTGTCGGGTGTGGATGCCAAAGCATTGCCACAGCTGGGCACCTTTGTACACGCTAAAATTGATTCGGCGCAAGAGCATGATTTAGTGGGAACACTGATTACCAAATGATCATCACGCGCAAGTTGCAAAGTGCCGATAAACCCGCATGGATAGGGCTTGCGCAAGGATATAAGGCATTCTACGAAACAACGGTAAGCGATGCAGAATACGAAGCAACGTGGCTTAAGTTGTTAGACGATAACAGCGTCCATTGCATCGTCGCCGAGCTTAATAGTGAAGTGGTTGGCATCGCGCATTATTTCTTCCACCAAACCACTTGGGCACCGTGTGTGTGCTACCTGCAAGACTTGTTTGTGCCGGTGAAACAGCGCGGCAAAGGTGTTGCCCGCGCGCTCATCGAAGCCGTTGCAGTTCGCGCACGCGAGGCCGGAGCGGATCGCTATTATTGGAATACGAAGGCCGACAATTTTACTGCGCGGGCGCTCTACGATA
>JAYUOW010000337.1:0-2577 GCA_043760555.1 Betaproteobacteria bacterium | reverse complement strand
CCGTTTTAGTGCTTGTTGTAAAAAGCTTTTGGTGGAAGCCTCAAGCTGCGCCTTTACGCTGTGGGCTGCGGTAAAAAATTTAAAATCATTGCGCCCAGCTTGCTTGGCGCTATACATCGCCACGTCGGCTTGTTTGCTTAAGGCATGCGCATCTTGCGCATGATCGGGGCAAATGCTGATGCCCATCGAGCAGCCGGGCGTTAAGCTAATTGCGCCAATTAACAAAGGCTCACGCAGGTGCGCGAGGATGCGCGTGGCCACACCGCGTAGCAGCGCTTCGCAGGCATCGGGAGACGCGGGTAGGGTTTTAAGCAAAATCGCGAATTCATCGCCGCCGATGCGGCCGACAATATCGCCCGGCCGCACACCGGCGCTGATGCGACCTGCGACCGCCGCTAAATATCTATCGCCGACGTCGTGGCCGTAGGTATCGTTTACTTGCTTAAAGCGATCTAAATCAATAAAAATGTAAGCGAGCTTTTCACGATTGAGCAGGGCGTGCGCGACGGCAGAATTAAGTTGCTCTAAAAACGCGGCACGGGAAAATACGCCAGTCAGTGCATCAAGTGCTAAGTTCGTCATTGCGGTAAATCTAAAGGTTAATTTCAGCTATCACTGGCGCGTGATCAGACGGCCGATCAAGCTTGCGCGGGGCTTTGTCAATGCTAGCGGCCGCGCATTTTTCAGCCAATGCGGGGCTCAATAAAATATGGTCAATGCGCAAGCCGATGTTGCGTTTAAAACCCATCATGCGGTAATCCCACCATGAAAAACTTTTGTCCGCCTGTGGAAAAAGGCGGAAGCTATCGCGCAAGCCCATCGCTTCTAATGCCTGAAAAGCCGCACGTTCAGGGACTGTACACAATACTTGGCCTTCCCACGCTGCCGGGTCATGCACGTCCGCATCAGCCGGTGCGATGTTGTAATCGCCCAGCAAAGCCACGTGCTTGTGTGCGGCCAGCTGCTCACGCATGTAGGGTTGCAAGGCGCTCAACCAGCCTAGTTTGTACTGATATTTGTCGGATTCCACATCTTGGCCATTGGGAATATAAACGCAAATGATCCGCACGCCGTTGATGGTTGCGGCGATGACGCGCTTTTGCTCGTCTACATAATTTGGGATACCAAAAGTAACGTCGGTGGCAGCGGTTTTAGAAATAATGGCTACACCGTTATAGGTTTTTTGCCCCTCAAACACCGCTTGATAGCCGGCTTCTTGAATGGCGCTCAAGGGAAATTTTGCAGTCTCAAGTTTTAGCTCCTGCAGGCACAACACATCGGGTTGGTTGTCGCGCAAAAAATCCAATACGTGCGGCAAGCGGACGTTTAGCGAATTGACGTTCCATGAAACCAGCTTCATTAGGTTTTTGGTGCAGCCGCAGCCGGTGGTGTTGCTGACGGTGGATTAGCTTCCTTCGCCTTGGTTTTGCGCGTCAAAATACCGGGGCGCGGATAGCCCGCATTATCGAGCGCCACATTCCACGCATTTTCTTCAAAGCCGCGCATTGCTGCTTCACCAATCACCATAAACGGTACGTTCATGTCGCCGGATAGCCGTTTTAACTCATCGCCGATTTCCTTCGTAAGCTCAGGATTTTTAGTCGTGTGCGGCACCCCGCGATCGGACAAAATTTTGCGCGCTTTATCGCAACTTTCACCACAGCCGTTAACAAATAGCGTTACTGGGTTTTTTCTCGCCGCTTCAGTCGTGGCATAGCTGAATTCCTCATTGTTTGATCCCGTGCTGCCTAGACGCTTGGTGGTGGGTTGCTTGGCGTCAGCTGGTGGCGGTTGATCCGAATAGACCACTTTGCCATCTTTATCTAGCCAGCGATAGACTTGTTGCGTTTGGGTTTGAAGCTTAGCTGGTGTTTCGGCGACGGCGGGTGTCTGCGCTACTGCGCTTAACGGCAGCAAGCTTGCCAGCAATCCGGCTGATGCCAAGCTAAGCCAGACGGTGGTTTTTTTAGTATTCATGGTATTTCCCTTAGATTAACGAGTTCGCGGTGCAACCGCAATGACGCATTAAGTAGTAGCAAGCATCCCATTATGCCGCATCAGCGCATCCATTTTGGGCGGACGGCCCCGAAACGCAATAAACGATTCCATCGCTGGACGGCTGCCACCTCGTCCCAAAATTTCATCCCAAAATTGCTGACCGATAGTAGGATTCAAAACACCCTGTTCTTCGAACGCGCTATACGCATCGGCCGACAGCACGCGCGCCCACATATAGCTGTAATACCCAGCTGCGTAACCGCCGCCAAAAATATGGCTAAATTGATGTAAGAAACGATTGAAATAGGGATAGTCTATCACCGCTACTTGGCTGCGAACGCCCGATAATAGGGCGTTTACAGCCATTGCACCGTCAGTTCCTGGATTGAAATCAGTATGCAAATGCATATCTACCAGTGCGAACTCTAGCTGCCGCACCATGGCCATCCCCGCTTGAAAATTTTTCGCCGCCAACATTTTTTGTAATAGTGCCGTGGGCAATGTGTCACCCGTATCAACGTGGCGCGTCATGTCCGCCAGCACGCTAGGTTCCCAGCAAAAGTTTTCCATAAACTGGCT
>JAYUOW010000336.1:0-22305 GCA_043760555.1 Betaproteobacteria bacterium | reverse complement strand
GCACGTTAACCAAAGCGGGCTACACCGTGAGTTTTGCTGTAAGCGGTGAAGAGGGCGTAGAAAAAGCCAAAGCAGACATCCCAGACCTAATTTTGATGGATGTGGTGATGCCGGGTTTAAATGGCTTTCAGGCCACGCGTGCGATCACTCGTGAAGAAACCACTAAGCATGTGCCGGTATTTATCTGCACTACTAAAGATCAAGAAACCGACAAAATTTGGGGTATGCGCCAAGGGGCGAAGGACTATTTGGTCAAGCCTGTAAACGCCACTGAATTGCTCACCAAAATTAAGGCGCTGGGTTAGTACCTGCGGCGATGTTATTTAACCCGATCAACCTAACAGAACTCGACAAATACTATGGCACGCAAGACTAGCCTACGAGAGTTTCAAATGAATTTCGCGCAGCGATTGCGCGATCTTTCGACGAAAAAAACACTTTCCAGCAAACTTGGTTTCCAAGTAGGCACGGAAAACTGGTTCGTTGATTTAGCCGATGTTTCTGAGGTGATTCCGGTGCCTAATTTGGTGACCATACCGCTCACACAAGATTGGTTTAAGGGTATCAGCAACGTACGCGGCAAGCTTTATAGCATTGCCGATTTTTCGCAATTTCAAGGATCGACCGCCACACCGATTAGCGTTGAACGCCGTGTGGTATTGATCCATGAAAAGCTGATGGAAGGCTCCGGCCTGATGGTTAGCCGCATGATGGGATTACGCAATCCAGAATTATTCTCCCCCGAGTCCGGTGGTATTGAGGGCAAAAGCTGGGTTAAGGCAACATTTTTAGACGCTGCAGGCGCGCGTTGGCATGAGTTAGATGTAGTTGCACTAACGAAGAACGCGAAGTTTTTGGAAGTAAGCTTGTAATCATAAAATAGGCACTACGGTAGTCAGCAGCAAAAAATCAAACCGCACGCAGCTACGTAAAAACAAGAATTCAATTTTGGAGCACCCCATGGCATCGAAACCCCCAACATCAGGCAACGCAGCTAAACCAAAAGCCCCCGCCAAACCTGGTTTTTTGTCCGGTCTTTTTGGCAATAAAAAACCTGTCAAACCCGCCAACGTGAGCGCCAGCCCAGCCAGCGCTGCAAACATGAACAATACGGCGCGCACCCAAACGGTGAGCCGCGCTACGGGTCCAACCACAGAGGATCCAGGCGGCAGTAAAACCCAAAAAATTGCGGCCGTCGTTGCCAACACCAAGGTTGTAAAACCTAAAAAGGTGGCCACCGGTTTTAAGCTGCCAATTATCGGTAGCAAGACTTTGTTATCGCAGCTAAAAGTATTGGGTGCGATCGCCGGCTTATTTTTGTTGCTCACCATCATTGCGATTTTCTTGGATCGTCGCTTCGCCGCGCATGATTCAGCTTATACCAACATTACTTCGCAGCTGCAGTATCACACCCAGCGATTAGCAAAATCAGCGGGATCAGCAGCGCGGGGCGATGCCGCGTCATTCCCGCAGTTACAAGATAGCCGGGAAGAATTCCAGCGTTATCTAAATGTGTTTAACGAGGGCGATAAAGATTATCCAACAGGTAGCTTACCGTCAGCAAAAATTTCTGAAGAGCTTACTCAGCGGCTCATTGAACTCACCAAGCGCTTCACCGAGACATCTACTGCTGCCTCGTCAATTTTAGCGGCAAAAAATGACTTGACCGGCTTGAATCGCAATATTTTGCAAGTGCGAACCGGCGCCGAAGAATTATCAAATTTATCTGGCGATTTGTCGGGACTATTGCAACAGTCCAATGTACCGCTGACGCAAGTTTTAAAAATTAAAAACATGACGTTTTTGGCGGAGCGTTTAGCCGGACGAGCAGCCGAAATTGTGGGTTCGGATATTATCGAACCAGACACACCGTTCATCATGGGTAAAGATACCAACGACTTTAGAGACCTAGTTGCCGCGATTGAAAACGGCTCAACAGCACTTGGAATTTCACCTGTAAAAGACTCAGATGCGCGAATTAAAGTAGTAAAAATTCGCGAGCAGTTTACGGAATTCGAAAAGAACATTAAGAACATTTTGGACAACGTACAAAAGCTAACATCTGCACGCCAATCTGGCCGTGCGATCGTGCAAGGCTCGGAGCAGCTACTGAATAACGTAGAAATTTTAAAAGGTGGCTTTGAAGAGGCGCGGCGTCCATGGCCCGTTCTTTTGGCGATTGTCTTCGGCGCACTTACACTGTTGTTTTTATCCTTAATCGGCTTCTTGTTTTTATCCGACGCACGCCGCCGTGCTGCTGAGGCCGACGTCGAAAACAAACGAAACCAAGAAGCGATTTTGCGCTTACTAAACGAAATGGGCGACTTAGCCGACGGCGACTTAACGATCCGCGCGAAAGTAACCGAAGACATCACTGGCGCAATTGCAGATTCGATGAACTACACGATTGAAGAATTACGGTCTCTGGTAACCGGCGTAAACAACGCGTCAGGGCAAGTATCGGCAAAATCGCTACAAGCGCAATCAGTATCGAACCAGTTGCTCGATGCTGCTGAACGCCAATCTAAAGAGATTCAAGATACTACCCAGCAGGTGTTGAGCGTGGCAGATACGTTATCAAAAGTTAGCTTAAACGCGGAAGAATCTTCTCAGGTTGCGATGCGCTCACTTGCGGCTTCTGATAAGGGTCGGTTAGCGGTGCAAAACTCAATTTCCGGCATGAACGAGATTCGTGATCAGATTCAAGAAACCTCTAAACGTATTAAACGCTTGGGTGAATCTTCACAGGAAATTGGCGAGATCGTAGAGCTAATTTCTGACATTACCGAACAAACCAACGTATTGGCGCTAAACGCTGCGATTCAAGCGGCATCAGCTGGTGAAGCAGGTCGAGGCTTCTCCGTGGTTGCGGAAGAGGTACAGCGACTCGCTGAACGTTCTGGTGAAGCGACCAAGCAGATCGGCGCGATTGTAAAAACGATTCAGGCCGATACACAAGATGCGGTAGCCGCGATGGAAAAGTCGACCACGGGTGTGGTTGAAGGCGCAAAACTATCCGATGCGGCGGGACAGGCGCTAGCCGAGATTGATACAGTTACTAAAAACCTCGCTTCCCTGATTCAAAAAATTTCGCAAGATACGCAAGTGCAGGCAGCTTCTGCTAATCGAGTGGCGGCAAACATGCAGGACATTTTGGAAATTAACCGCCAAACCACTACCGGTACGCAGCAAACCGCTAACTCCATTAAAGACCTAGCCGATGTGGCGTCAGATCTTAAAGCCTCAGTTTCCGGCTTTAAGTTATAACGACTCCTTATTGGATGATCATGATCACTCAATCAATTCACCCGCCTTTACCACGCATTATGTCAATTTGCATGGACAGTGATTTGTTTGGCCGTCAAGATCGTTTAGCATCTATTCACGGTAACGCTTTAATGCAAATCCAAGTACCTTTGGTTTTGTTCACGCACCGCACCCCAGGGTAATTTTTTATGTCCGTCAGTACACAAAATTCATTTGATACGGGGCCGCTTTCCTGGGTTAAAGCGGAAATTGAGCATTCGTTAAACGAAGCACGCGCAAATCTCGACAAGCTATTGGCTGATCCTACTGATGCCAAAGTCCAGAAGTTTGTAGCCACCCATTTGCACCAAGTAACCGGCGCGTTGTCGATGGTGGGTTTAGGTGCAGCAACGCGTTTTAATGAGGAAATTGAAAAGCTTGTTGCTACCTTTGAAAATGATCCTGCCAACGCGCGCGCCGATGCGGCAAACCGTATCGCCTGCACCAAAAAAGCCACATCAGCACTTTCGTCCTACCTCGACACCCTAAGCGCAAGCGGCGTTGACCGGCCAATGATGTTGGCACCTGCCTACGTTGCACTTAATCAAGTGCAAGGCCTAAAGGACGCATCGGAAAGCGATTTATTCTCGCCCGATTTGTCTACGCAAATTCCGATGCAAGACGAAACCGTTGCCTTGCCGAAACAAGAAATGATGGTTGAAGCCATCAAACAACGGCGCGGCATGTATCAAGGCGGTTTGCTTAAATTATTGCGCGACAAAGACATGCAGGGCGGCGCGCGCGATATGCGTAATGCGACCTTAGCGATTGAAGCGCTGCAAATTATGTCGCCATCACGGTCATTTTGGTTTACGGCCAGCGGGTTTTTTGACGCCATTGCTAATTCCCCTACCGAAGCGGGTTCTACCGCTGTAGCGTTGTTTGGCAAGATTGATCAGCAAATTAAATTGCTGATCGAGGGCGGACATAAGGTGCCTGAACGGCTGTTCCGTGATTTACTGCTTATCATCGGTAAATCTACCGCCAAAACCGAACGCATTAAGCGCATTCGCGAAATTTATCGTCTTGATGAATTATTAGCCCCTCCAGATTCTGCACGTCTAGAAAATGACGATCAACTTGCCAGTGTGATTCGGCAAATGCGCGAGCAAGTTACTGTTCAAAAAGAAGATTGGTTGAAATACACCAGTGGTAATCGCGGTGCGCTAGAATCATTCGCGAAAATTGGCGAAGGCTTAGTGGCGGCTGCTGGTAATCAGCCCAACGCGAAGCTGACACAACTGCTGCAAGTGCTGGCGGCTGTGGGTCCGCACTTGCGCAAAGTAGGCATTCCGCCTAATGAATCGCAATCGCTTGAAGTTGCGACCGCGATGCTGTTTTTAGAAACCTCGCTTGAAAATTACAATCAGCTAGGGGCGGATTTCGCGGCCCAAAGTGCCACCGTTGTAACTCGTGTAAAAGGCGCGATGACAGGGGCAGTTTTGCCTACGATGGATCCAGCGTCCAGCGGCATGGTCGACAGCATGACCAAGCGTGCGCAAGAACGCTTGTTGATGTTCCAAGTGGGTCAAGAAATTCAGATCAATCTGCAAAGTGTAGAAACCGTTCTCGATAATTTCTTCCGCGAACCTGCAAAAGTTGCCGAACTTACCACCCTAAGCCCGCTATTTTCGCAGGTACAGGGCGCGCTAATGATTTTAGAATTAGACGAAGCGGCTGTACTTAACCAGCAGCTATCTTCTCGTGTGGCGCAGTTTGCGTCCGGCGCGCTCAAAGGCGCGGGCGATGACGCGGAATCTGTGGCTGAAGGCGTGTCGGCGCTTGGTTTGTACGTGACGGCACTCCAACAAGGCCAAGCGAATCCCCGTGAAGCGTTGCTGCCTGCGTTAATCCGTTTTGGTTTGGCGGCAAAGCCAGCCGAAATCGAACGTTCGATGATTCAGTCGCCAATTACGCATGGCGATGTGGATGTGGCCAAACAAAAAGTACAAGAGCTATACGAAGACTGGAAACAAAGCCCAGAACAAACCACCACGCGCGATCAATTGCGCGAGGCTGTAAAAGAGCTCAATCAAGGTGCGTTGTTGGTTTCAGACTCGGTATCAGCCAAGCAAAGTGAAGATGCACTAAAAGCGATCGACCAATCGTTTGACCCAAGTCGCAGCGGCATTTCGGAAGCGATGAAAGACATCGAACCGACCAATCCAACGACCGCACCGGCAGCACAAACGGTGCACTTGGTGGATGCACCAACAGACGAAGTGGATCAAGAATTACTCGACATTTTCTTGGAAGAAGCCACCGAAGTGGTTGCGACTATTCAAGAAAATTTGGCGACTATTCGCGCCAATCCGCAAGACAAAGAAGCGCTTATTACGATTCGTCGCGGCTATCATACGCTTAAAGGTAGCGGCCGCATGGTCGGCTTGAACGACCTTGGCGAAGTGGGTTGGCAGTGTGAGCAAGTGCTGAATAAAGTGCTTAAAGAAGAGAAAGCACCAAGCGCTGGCTTATTAGAATTTATTGACGTTTCTAGCCATTCATTTTCGGGCTGGATTATTGCGCTGCAGAGCAATGGTTCGGCACGCATTAACGGGGCGATGATTGTACGTGCTGCTGATGCCCTTAAAAATGGCAAAGAGCCTGATTTTACGGCCATCCCCGACGCTATCGCGGTTACCGCCGCGCCAATACCGGCACCAGTGGCAGCACCTATTATTGTTGAAACGCCAGCACCGACCGTTGTGGCCACACCTGCTGATAGCTTCAGCTTAGGCGAAGTGGGTGCGGGTTTGGGTGCAGGTCTAGGTGGAATGGCTGCTGGAATTGGCGGCTTGGCCGGAATAGCTGGGCTATCACTTGATTTGGGCGGTAAGGACGCCAAAGCAGAACCAATTCCAGCCCTGCCAGAAGCTGCAGCACCTCCGGCTATTGAACTACCAGCCACTATTGTCGAACCGGCAGCCGCTATTGACTTCGACTTGTTTACGGCAGACTTCGCAGCACCTGCAGTTAGCGCTCCGCCAATTCCAGAAACTGCAGCGGTTGATTTTGAGTTATTTGCCGAAGTACCTGCCTTGTCCTTTGAACCAGTCACACCACCTGTACCCGCTGAAGCACCGGTCGCGGTGGTGATTGCTACTGCTACAATAGAGCCAGCCGTAGAGGAAGTTGATCCGTTTGCCGCGCTATTTGCCGATGAAATTGCACCCGTTGCCGCAACGGTAACTCCGGTATCCGAAGCGCTACGTGTTGTTCCAGATGAAGAATTACAGGCACTAGTAGATGCTGAAAAAGCCCGTATTGCGGCAGCCTCAGCACCAACCATGTTGCTCAAAACAATTGCCCCTCCACCTCCGGCGCCACTGGTACCGGAAATGGAAATGCCAGCCATGCCGCCGCCCCTACCGGTTGTGCAAATTGAAGTTCCTCCACCAATACCTGCCGAGGCATCAGGATTCAACGTTGATTTTGATGCTAGCTCAATTGGTATCGCAGGCTTAGGTGCGTTGGCAGGTGTGGCAGCACTTTCAGGTGGCGCTAGCGCCGCAAATGCAGCCGTTCCAGAGGCAGCTGCTTCAGCACCAAGTCTGCCCGCACTGGCCGACGATGAAATAGATATCGGCGGCAATATTATTCCGATTTCGCTGTTCGAAATTTACATGAGCGAGGCCGATTTACACGCAGTGACGCTTGATTCTGAAATGGCCGCGCTAGAATTTAATCCATTGTTGCCAGTAACGCACGACTTCATGCGCGCTGCGCACACACTTACCGGCTCATCGCGCACCACTGGTTTTAATGCCATTAGCGATGTCGCGCACGCGCTTGAAAAGTGGCTTAAAGAACTCATCGAAAATCCGATCGACTTGCATCCGCAGCGCTTGGAACTTACTCGTCGTGCCGTAGACACCCTAGGCACAATGGTTTTCGGCCTCCACGATAAAGAAGCACCGGATGCTGAACCGGCGCTTATCGCTGAACTAATTGCGATGCGCGAAGAAGCGCAATTTGCCAAGCGCGGCGAAATAACCCACACGCGGCCGCCAATTGCTGCGGAACCGGTTATTGCACCGTCGTTTGTTGCTGAACCGTTTATTGCTGAAGCATTTATCGCAGAACCCGTCATTTCTGAACCAGTCGTTACACCAAGTGTTGAAACGTTTGCTGTTGAAGCCTTTGCCTTCGATGCAGCGCCAGTTGAAGTACCGCCCGCAGTTGAGATCCCTGCATTTGAGGCCTTCGCAGCCATACCTGATGTGGCCGCTGCGCCAGCTGACGTTACCGATCTATTTGCGCCAACGCCGGTTGTTGAGGCTGTTGCAGAGCCAGAACCGATTGCCGAAGAAGTGGCATTTGACGATAGTGCTTTCTTCAGTGACTTGCCAACTGCGGATTCAATTACCTTTGAACCGATTGCGGTCGCGGCATTTGTTGAACCTGAAGCAGCGGTGCCTGATCCAGTAGTTGAATTGGCAGCTGAACCACCGGCCGAGCCAACGGTAGCGCCTGTTGCCGAAGTTATCAGCGTTGATACCGTCAGCCTTTTTGATACGCCTGAAATACCTCCAGCACCGCAAAAAACTGACTCCAGTTTCTTGGATTCTATCAGCGGCGCAGCGGGCATCGGTGGAATCGTTGGCTTAGCTGGTCTTGCCGGTGCAGCCGCTTTCGCAGCGCCCATCCCAGCGCCAGCGCCTGAATCAAAGCCGGCACCAATTATTGCACCGCCCGTATTTATTCCGCTAGCCCCGCAAGCCGCACAGCCTGCGCCGTTATTTGAAACGGCGGCATTTGAGTCTGGCAAAGAACGTCGCGCCATTGTTGATGATATCGACATGGACTTGCTGCCGATTTTTGTGGAAGAAGCGCGCGAAATTATTCCGCAATTGGGCGAAAGCTTACGCACGTGGCGTACCACGCCGGTAAACCACGCGCCTGTAGGCGAGATGACGCGTTACCTGCATACGCTCAAGGGCTCATCACGCATGGCAGGCCTGATGCGTTTGGGCGAGCTTGCGCACGTGATCGAAACCAAAGTGTTGGTGATGGATCGCGTGGCTGAGCCAGCTGCAACGGATTACGATGAAGTAGAAGCAGCAGTTGATCGCTTTAGCTCTACGCTAGAGCGCTTGGCCACGGGCGATATGGCTCCGATGCCAATTGATATTCCGGTGCTGTCGCAAACATCGATGGATTTACCAGCGCCGATTGCGGCGATGGCCGCGGTACGCAACGAAATTACCGCTGAGGGCGAGCGCCAAGAAGGCCGTGAACGTCAAGCCTTGCTGCGCGTTAATGCCAGCATGATCGACCGCTTTGTAAACGAAGCCGGTGAAATGGCCATTGCGCGTTCGCGTATTGACCAAGAAATGATCACCTTCAAACGTGCGCTGTTAGAACTCACCCAAAATATTGGGCGGATGAAAACACAGCTGCGTGAGATTGAAATTCAGGCTGAAACGCAGATTCAATCACGGCAAAAAGAAGCTGAGGAACACGGCGCGCAGTTTGATCCGCTAGAGTTCGACCGCTTCTCACGCACCCAAGAATTAACCCGATTCATGGCCGAAAGCTTGAGCGACGTCGTATCGCTACAGCAATCGCTACAAAAGAATTTGGACGAAGCCGACGCCGCATTGCTGCATCAAAGCCGCCTAAACCGCGATTTGCAGCAGGGTTTAATGGGCGTTCGATTGGTACCGTTGGGCAACTTGCAAGACCGGTTCTATCGTTTGGTTCGCCAAACCGCCAAAGAATTGGGCAAGAAAGTTAACCTTGAATTCCGTGGCGTGCGGGTAGAAATCGACCGCTCCGTACTCGAAAAAATCACTGCGCCATTTGAGCATTTATTGCGCAACGCCGTAGCACATGGGCTGGAGATGCCCGAAAAACGGGTATCTTCAGGCAAAGACGAAATCGGCGAAATCGGGATCGACGCGCAACAAATCGGTAATGAGATTTTGTTAACACTTACCGACGACGGTGCCGGTCTAAACTTCCCGCGCATTCGCGAAAAAGCGATTGCGCAAGGATTGCTCGACGCTAACGCCGAAGTCACGGATCAACAGCTCACGCAATACATCTTTATGTCAGGCTTCTCCACCGCCAACGAAGTGACGCAAATTGCGGGTCGCGGTGTGGGCATGGACGTGGTGCGCAACGAGATCGTATCCCTTGGTGGCCGCGTAGACATTACCTCTACACCAGGCAAAGGCACATCATTTTTCGTCAGCTTGCCACTCACGCTTGCGGTAACGCAGGCCGTAATGGTGCGTGTGGGAGAAACCTTATACGCCATTCCATCGGTGATGGTCGAGCAGGTTCAAGAATACAAAGGCAAGCGCTATGAGCCATTGCTGGCTTTGAGCGAAATCGACTGGAAAGGCAATCGTTATCCATTGCGTTCGATGGAAGCCTTGTTAGGCGGCAAACCGCGCTTATCGGTCGTCAATAAAGCCTCTGTCATTTTGGCTAAGAGCGGTCAGCAACGCGCTGCATTGCAAGTAGACGAGATTATCGGCAACCGTGAGATCGTGGTGAAAACCATTGGCCCCCAGTTAGCGCGGATGGTCGGCATATCGGGTGCCACGGTAATGGGTAACGGTCAGGTTATTTTGATCCTGAATCCAGTGCAGTTGGTGTATCGCGAAGCTGCAACTGTCACCGTTGAACGGCCAATGGAGGCAGCAAACGAAGGCTTAGCACCGTCGGGCGAAGTGCATATTCCAATGGAAACGCAGCAAACCGCACAAGGTCCGTCACTTGCTGAGACCATCGCCGCTAATATGTTCGACGATAGCGGTGCAGCAACGGCCGCACCGATTATCGAACGCACCACACCGTTGGTGATGGTAGTAGATGATTCACTCACCGTGCGTAAAATTACCAGCCGTATGCTGCTACGTGAAAGCTACGAAGTGGCCACCGCGAAAGACGGTGTAGATGCCCTGCAGCAGCTGCAAGACATCATGCCCGACATCATCTTGCTAGATATTGAAATGCCAAGAATGGACGGCTTTGAATTCGCACGTAACATGCGGGCGGACGCAAAGCTGCGCAATATTCCCATCATCATGATCACGTCCCGCACAGCCGACAAACATCGCAACCACGCGATCGAGTTAGGCGTAAACGAATACATGGGTAAGCCGTATCAGGAAGAGCAGTTGCTGGCGCTCATTAAGCAATATACGCAGCATCGTAGGACGGGTTAAATGTTTTAGCGTCTTAGGAATACCAACCAAAACCCCCGCTACACGGCATTGTGTAGCGGGGGTTTTGGTTTGGAAGCTGCGATGCAAAAACGGTTTTCGTCATTTCCAGCAGGCTGAAGACGCCCTAAATACGGGCATCTCCAGTCTATCGTTGAGAGTCTATTGTGTGCGTGTGGCCACAAAATTGCCGTTAGGTTGATAAAACACGACTTGATTCACGGCTCCCTTTTCATCGACTACAAATTCCACGCTGTAACCGTTTGATCCCTTCAGCGCAAATTTTCGACCGCGTAAACCGATTAGCTCACGCGTGAGCTGGCCGGGTATGGCTAAGGTCAGCACATGGTCATCGCGCAGCGCCACGGTAACTGGCGTAGCACCGAGCACATAACTGCCGACAAAAGGCGCTAAAAATACGGCGTCCCTAAATGCCGCATCCGGTTGGCGTAAAAATTCGATGGGTTTGATGACCGATTCCAAACCAATACGCACGGCAGAAATATCTCCATCAATATCAGTTACAAACTGCGCTTTTAGTTTTGCCAGTTCGTTAAGCTTGTCATCCGGTGCCTCAAAAATATCGTAATGAAAGTGCGGAAAACTGCTGTTCAAACCATTGTAGCTGCCGCTTAAATTTTGCCCTTGCGCAGTAAACGAAATTACTCCATAACCGGGATGGGCGTAATCCCCAGCATATTCGCCAATGCGATGGCTGGGGGTGGTGCCAAATTTACGCGGGCTTAGATTTTGCTTTTTTGCGGCAACTTCGCTCCCTTTGGTTTTCTCTTTGCGCTCCCAAAAACGCCCGCTCCAATCGACTGGCTCTAGCCTTAGCAAGCGGTCGTACACCGCATAAGTAAACACCGTGGGAAGCGAGGATGCGCTTAAATTTACGGTGGTAAACACCGCGATTTTCTTGTTTGGCAAAAATGAAAGTAGCGACGACGACCCCGGCATATTGCCACCGTGGTGCACCAATTTTTCGCCGCGATAGTGGGTTAAGAAAAACCCCATGCCGTATTGCGTGGCAGAAATTTCATCAAAAACTCGCGCATCGGGCATCACCATTTGCGGGTTGGTCATTTCAATTATATCGGCCGCGTTTAAAATCGTTTTGCCTTCAAACTGCCCGTTGGCCAACAACATCCGTAAATAATGCGCCATGTCCTGCATGTTGGAATTGATTGCACCAGTGGGTGCCATGGTGCTAATCGGCTTATAGTCAAGGCGTTTTGCCACCTCGTTTTCATCCCAAGCATAGCCCGCGCCCACATTGGGAGACTTCAACATTTCGTCAATCGATAAGCTGGAGGCGCTCATATTTAGCGGCTTGAGCAGGTTGGTACGAACCAAGTTTTCCCAGTCCATTCCAGCCACCTTGCCGCTCAAGTATCCCGCCGTCATATACATAAAATTGTTGTACTGCCACGTCGCGCGCAACTGCGCGGATGGCTCTAAATACTGCAAGCGCTTGTAAAGCTCCTCGCGCGAGGCGGAGGAATTAAACCAAGAGTAGTCATGTCGCGGCAGCCCGGTGCGATGCGTGACCAAATCACGCGGCGTGGCGTTTAAGGTTGTGGTGTCGTCGAACATTTTAAAATCCGGCATGTAATCGCGCACCGGTTTATCCCACGACAACTTCCCCTCGCGCACCAACGTCGCCAAGCCCGCCACGGTAAACGACTTCGTAACAGATGCAATCGGCTGCACGGTAAGGTGCGTCATTGGCAGGTTTTTGTCCACATCACGCAGGCCATACCCGCGCTGCAAAATCACCGTAGGTAGCCCTTTGTCGTTCATGCGCACCACGGTAATGGCGGCACCCGGCGTGTTCCACTTTTTAAGCTGCGCCTCAACGAATGCATCAAAATCTGCCAAGGCCAGGTCGGCATTTTCAGCGTAAGCCATAACAGGCACTGTGGCGTAAGCCGACGGCGCTAAACTTGCCACCACGCCTGAGCAAACTAAAACACCTGCTGCAAGCAATTTTAGGTAGCGCATAATGAATTTCTCGGCATTAAAAGTAAAAATTTATTATGCCTGAAGACGCCCTATTTCAGGGTGTCTTCAAGGTGTTTTTCTATTCAACTCCGCCATCCGCGCCTTAATATTGCGTTCCATCTCGCGCGACTTTTCTTTACCTAGCTTTTCTTGCACGGCGTCCATCATCGCGCGATCGTAACCGCGCTTAAAGCTGCGCGTGGCGACGTCGCCACCGTCTTCACGGATTTGAAATTGCAATCCAGCTTTTTCAACTTCGCTTTTGACAATGGCCAATTCTGTGTCTTTGAGGCTGTCTTTGGGATAGTTTACGATGAGCTTTCCAGCTGCGGCATCTGCTTTTCCAGCTTCTTGCCCTTTTAGCGCTTGGGCGTTGGGCTGAATTTTTTCTTCTGTTTGGTTTAGCTCAGCGGCCGTGGGCAGCGCGGCAACTTGGGCTGCGTTCAAGCAGGTTTGTCTATATAGATTCAAGGTGACACCCGGCTCGCCGACTTCGTCAACACGCGCAGCACCGCCCCGCGGCGTGTAGCCCTGCTTGCCGTTTACACCAGCGTAGGTGTAGGTGATGAGGCGCGGCTTTTCAGCGCCTAGGTCATAAACTGAGATGCGCAATAGCTCAGCTGTGGTGTTTGATTTGCCGCGCGCTAACCACTTCTCTTGGCTTTCACGGCTGGCTTGTTCCACTTTTAAACCAAGCTTGAAGCCATTAGCCATCACCATGGAATGCATTTCGTTGGAAACCCCTTTCCATGCGGCAACTTGCTTATCGCCCACCTTTACTTCAACCGATTGGGTGGTGCTGCATTCGCCGAGGGCGGCTTGGGCGGTGAACAAACTGGCAAGGCAAAAGGCGGATACAGTCAGACGGGTAATCATGGGGCACCTATGCGCGTTGGGCTACGATTTTGAAGAGATTGTTCGCAGTGTAGCGCCAAGTTTGAGGCAAATGCAAGAGATTAACTTCGATAGGCTGGCAAAATTTTTACGGTGTTTAAAATCGGTTGCTTAGATCACGGTGATGCCTTGAAGATGCCCTAAAATAGGGCATCCCCAAGGCATCATTCAATCGTTGTTGTTACTTCCAAACTGCCGCATTGCCTTCCACAAAAGCCGCAAATGTGCGTGGTTTTTTGCCTAACAATATTTCAGTATCGGCTGACACGCCACTGGCATAACCTGCCGATATTACCTTGTTGAGCGAATCCAAAATATTGATGCTAAAAGCTGGCATGCCCCATTGCTGCATGGTGGCTACTGCCGCTTCGGTGGGTATGCTGACGTGCGCAACAGGCTTGCCGATGGCTTGCGTGATGAGGGCGGCGGCTTGTGCGCCGGTGATGCTCTCGCCACCAGTTAGGTTGTAAGCACGGCCAGCGTGTGCTGCGGGTGCTTGCAATACTTTCGCCGTAACATCTGCAATATCACGCGTATCAATTATTGATTGGGCTTGGCCACCGTCGGCCATGTAGATGGTGCCGTCTTTGATGGCTTGGGTTTGGTAGGTAATGTAGTTTTGCATGAAGCCTGCGGGGCGCAAGATGGTGCAGGGGATGCCGGTGGCGATCAGCAAATCATCAATTTGGCCTTGTAGTTTAGGCAATGCGAACGGGCTTTGTGCATCAGCGCCTGCGCCGCTGGAGCGCACGATGTGCTTAACACCGGCTTGCTTGGCCGCGATGGCAGCGTTGTTGGCAAGCTCTAGTTTATTTTCAACGAGTGGCAACAGTAAAAATAAGGTGTCGATACCAGCAAAAGCGCGGGTGAGGGCGGTGACGTCATTGAAGTCGGCAACCCGAGTTTCAATTGTGGTGTCTGCACTGGCACGGCTGCGCATCACAACAAAGTTAGCGTTTGCAGCTTTAAAGTTTGCAACTAATGGTGATCCAATATTGCCTGATGCGCCTGTTACTAAAATTTTATTGCTCATGGTGATTCTCCTGTTGGGGGTTGGGGTTGGGTTGGAATTAAGTGAATATTGCTGTGTTGATGAAAGCGATTTTGCGCTTTATGCAGCCCAACAAAAAGCGGGTTAGTATTGTTTAACTTACAATTATTTATTGCTAATAGGATTGAGACAAATGGAACATTTACGCGGCACTTTGGCATTTATCACCGCCGCCCGCGAGGGCAGCTTTACCCGTGCGGCGCAGGCGCTGGAGCTTTCGCCCCAAGCGGTAGCGGCAAGTATTGCGCGGCTTGAAACGGCGCTGGATGCGCGGCTTTTTAATCGCACCACGCGTTCCATTGCGCTCACAGAGGAAGGTCAAGCGTTTTTAGCGCAGGCTGAAATTGGTTTGGCAGCGCTTGAAAATGCAGCACAATCGATTCGCGACAAAACCCTAGCGCCGGCAGGTGTGGTGTGCGTCACCACTGGTGCGGCGTTTGGGCGACGTTACCTACTGCCCCATTTGGCGGCCTTTTCCAAGCAGTACCCAGATGTGCGGCTAGAAATTTCAATGGAGGATCGCAAGGTAGATTTGGTGCGCGATGGCTTTGATGTGGCCATTCGCGGCGGCACGATCGCGGATTCATCATTGGTATCGCGGCGCGTATGTGCGCTGGAAACGATTTGTGTGGCGAGCCCTACTTATTTGCGCAAGTATGGTGTGCCGCAAACACCGGATGACTTACACGCGCACCGTATTATTTCGTTGCGGTTTGCGTCGGGTATGACGTCGCCTTGGGAATTTAAAGTGAAAGGTCGTGCCGCCAACTTTGAGCCGCGCACGCCAGCGCTCACGCTTTCAGACACCGAGGCTGTGGGCGATGCGGCCGTGATGGGCTTAGGGATCACGCGGGTATCAACGCACTTTGCATGGAACCATTTGCAAAACGGCAAGCTAAAAGTGTTGCTGCTGCCATTCAACAACCCAGGCGCGCGCGAAATGGTGATCCACTATCCGCACCGCAGTTTTGTAGCGCCTAGGGTGCGCGCATTTGTGGCGTTTTTTCTTGAAATATTCAAGGCTGAAAAATCACTGCATGTGAGTGCGGCGGATTTGCGAGCTTTTGTGGCTTAGCGGCTAAACCAATGTGCAGCACCACGTTATCTGTCTATACTAATTTAAAAATGATATGATTTAATCCTATTAAACTTACGAGATTTGCCATGCGATCAACCCAACAATTTAGCATTACATTGCCCAATGAATTGGCAGCTGTCGTAAAAGCAAAAGTGGCCGCGGGAGAGTACACCACTGAAAGCGAGATGATTCGGGATGGCTTAAGAACCTTAGTCGCGCGCGATGAAGCCGTAGAAAATTGGTTGCGTAAAGAAGTTGCTCGCGCCTATGACGGCCTTAGTGCTGATCCAAAAAAGGCAGTAAGTGCGGCCAATGTGCGGGCGTCGTTAGCCGCCGCGCACAAATCTGCAAAGCAAAAATAAGTGCGTCCTTTATCGCTACTGTTTACTCCGGAAGCGCGCACGCAACTGATGGCCATCTACGATTACATCGCCGATGCAGCGTCGCCTGATGTCGCGGAAAAATTTACGGAAGCCATCATACGGCACTGCGAAAAACTCCAAAACTTTGCAGAAATTGGCGTGCGTCGTGATGACATACGCCCAAATTTGCGAACCACGCATTTTCGCGGTCGGACGATTATTGCATTTACGGTTACCGATATACACGTGGCCATAATCGGCATTTTTTACGGCGGGCAAAACTATGAAGCGACACTGCACCTAAACTTAGACGAATAGCGACCATGCACACACCCGCCCCATCTCGTTACGACACCATGCCCTGCCGCCGCGTTGGCCGTTCTGGCTTGCTGTTGCCTGCTATTTCACTGGGGCTTTGGCATAACTTTGGGGCGGTGGATAACTTAAAAGACTGCCGCGCCATGTTGCGGCGCGCGTTTGATTTAGGCATTACCCATTTTGATCTAGCCAACAACTACGGCCCGCCTGCGGGTAGTGCGGAGGAAACCTTTGGGCGCTTATTTGCGGAGGATTTTTTGCCGCATCGGGACGAGTTAATTATTTCAACCAAAGCCGGTTATCGCATGTGGCCGGGACCTTACGGCGAATGGGGTTCGCGGAAGTCGTTGATTGCAAGTTTGGATCAAAGCTTAAAACGCATGGGACTAGATTATGTGGATATTTTTTATTCGCATCGGTTTGACCCCAACACGCCACTTGAAGAAACCATGGGCGCACTCGACTACGCGGCGCGTAGCGGGCGCGCCATGTATGTGGGAATATCCAGCTACGGTGTGCAACAAACCCGTGAAGCTGCTCGTATTTTGGGCGTCTTGGGCACGCCGTGCATTATCCATCAGCCTATTTTTAATATGTTTAACCGCTGGGTGGAAACTGAAGGACTGCTGCGCACATTGGATGATGAAGGCATGGGCAGCATTGCGTTTTCACCGTTAGCGCAGGGCTTGCTGACCAACAAATACTTGAACGGTATTCCCACTGATTCACGGGCAGCCAGCGCCCACGGATTTTTACAAGAGGCGGAAGTCACCACTGAAAAATTAGCGCAAATTGCGCGGCTAAATGAAATGGCAAACCAACGCGGCCAGACCTTAGCGCAAATGGCGTTAGCCTGGTGTTTGCGGCATAAACAAATCACCAGTGTGCTCATTGGCGCCAGCAAAGTAGCGCAGATTGAAGATGCGGTAGGGGCGCTGGCAAAGCTTGCATTTAGCGCGCAGGAATTAGCGGCCATTGACGTCGTGTTGCAGGAATAATTTGCTAAAACAGCCAAAACAGGCTGAAGATGCCCTATTTTAGGGCATCTTCAGCTTTTTTTTGTTTTAGTTTAGCGGTACGCGCCTTGATGCTGCGCTCGAGCTCGCGCGACTTCACTTCCCCTAGTTTGGCGATTACGGCGTCCAGCATGGCGGTATCGTAACCGCGCGCGAAACCGCGTGTGGCGGGGTCGCCCGACTCATCGCGTAATTTAAATTGCAGCCCATTTTTTTCAACTTCGCTTTTAACTATCGCTATTTCTGCATCAGAAAGCGCGCCTCTGTTGTAGCTAACGAACACTTTGCCTTGCGCGACATCCGCTTGCGCCGCCGCTTTGCCATTCAATTGTTGCGCGTTGGGCTGCACTTGCTCAACGCTCAAATTTAGCGCGGCCGCCGTTGGTAGCGCGGCTATTTGCGCTTCGTCTAAACAAGTTTGCTTATGCAGGCGCAGCGTGATGCCCGGCTCGCCCACTTCATCTACACGGTCTGCACCACCACGAGGTGAATAGCCTTGCAAACTATTAACGCCACCAAAGGTTTGGGTCATTAGGCGCGGTTTATCCGTACTTAGGTCATAAACAGAAATACGCAACAACGCTGGTGCGGTAGTTGATTTAGTTTGTTTCAAGTAAGCCTGATGCCGCTCGCGACTGGCTTGCTCCACTTTTAATCCCAGCAGGAAGTTATTAGGCAAGGCCATGGCGTGCACTTCGTCGGACGTGCCGCGCCAGGTTGCGAGATGCAACTCTCCCGCTTTAACTTCCACCAATTGTTCAGCGCTGCAATTGGCGTGCGCAGTTTCACCGCGCAATAAACCGCCTATAAAAAATAAAATTATCGTTAACCGACTAAACATGTGCGCACCCATCAATTTTTAGTATCGTTTAAATTCCAGCGTACCCACCGCATCGAATATCGCCTGAAGAATGCTTGAAGATGCCTGTAAATAGGGCTTCTTCAAGCACTACGCAACTTTAAGGGACACGACGTAGTTTTAGCATTTTAGTTTGCAGTGCATTGGCGGCGGCGGCTTTGTTTTTAAGCTCTTTGTAAAACGTGCCCAGCACGCGCAACTCTACAGCGATAGCGCCCCGAAAATAATGCAGGTTGGGGGACGTTAAATCCCCTTGCTCTTCTTGGCTCATCGCGCCATCGGGGTCGTTTGCAACTGGCACTAATTTGCCAGCGAGCATTTTAGCCGTGGCCTTCGCATCTGCCGCACTGGCGTAGGTAACCATATTAAGCGCCAAGGAATATTCCTTAGATTTATAGCGACAGCTACGCATCACAATGGCACCGGCTGTGCGTTCGGTGCCGGGTTCGCCCTCTGAAAACGTAGCACCTAAAGCGGCTGAAATTTCACTAGCCTTCAACGCGCAAGCAGTCCCTGAAAATGGGGCTATTTTTGTGGCGGCGGGTGTGGATTGCGCGGCAACGGGTAAGGCTGCGCTAAGCAACATTGCGCCAAGGTAGCGGCTAGTTTGTTTCATATCGGTTTTCCTTTGAGTGAGGGTTGCAAAGCGGGTTTCGCGTTCCTATTCTATCCAAAACGGGCTTCGCTTAGTTGGGCTCAGTTAGGTTTAGTTGGGTGTAATAATGCGGCGCTGCGCGTTGCTTGCTGACTCGTTTTTCGGCGTCCAGCGTCGCAACAGCAACGCGTTGCTCACCACACATACGCTTGATAGCGCCATTGCCGCACCGGCAATCATTGGGTTAAGTAAGCCCATGGCAGCTACTGGTATGCCGATCACATTGTATGCAAATGCCCAAAATAAATTTTGCTTAATTTTGGCGTAGGTGCGACGCGAAATTTTGATGGCGTCCGCTACCAGCATGACGTCACCCCGCATCAGCGTGATGCTGGCCGTGTGCATGGCGATGTCGGTGCCAGTGGCCATGGCGATGCCGACATCAGCTGCGGCGAGCGCGGGTGCATCGTTGATGCCGTCACCTACCATAGCGACTGTGCCGTGTTTAGTTTTAAGTTCGGCGATGATGCGGGCTTTGTCTGCGGGCAATACTTCGGCGTGTACATCAGTGATGCCTAACTGCTGCGCTACTGCAGTTGCTGCGCCCTTGTTATCGCCGCTAAGCATGACAGTACGTAGGCCTAGTGCATGTAGGCGCGCGATGGCTGCATGCGCGCTTGGTTTTAGGGTGTCGGCAAATGCCAACAAGCCATGTATTTTTGCGCTGTCGTTTGCCTCGTTATTGAATTCGATTAGCCAAGATATGGTTTGGCCAAGGTGTTGTAGTTGCCGTGCTTCAAGCGCTAATTGTTCAGGGATTTTTGCCGCAAGTTCTTGGGCATAAAAAGTGCTGCCGATGGCGTAAATTCGGCCTTCTACAGCCGCCATCACGCCGCGTCCGGGAATCGCTTTAGCATCTTGGCTTAACGGTACTTCAATGCTTTCATCCATTGCTACTTGTGTAAGCGCGCGCGCCAACGGATGTTCACTTCCGCGCTGCACGGCGGCGGCAATGCCGATGAGTTGGGCGCGGGTGATGTCGGCTGTGGGCACTGCGTTGGTAAGGGTTGGTTTGCCGATAGTCAGGGTGCCGGTTTTATCAAACACCACCACTTGAATGCGGTGGGCAATTTCTAACGCGACTGCATCTTTAATGAGGATGCCCGCGCGTGCCGCAGCCCCCGTGCCGACCATGATGGCCGTGGGGGTAGCCAGCCCCAATGCGCACGGGCAGGCGATAACGAGGACCGCGACGGCGTTAAGAATGCCTGCTTGCCAATCGCCAGTGATGAGCGCCCACGCCAATAAAGTTAAGGTAGCGCACGCGATTACCACCGGCACAAATACAGCACTTATTTTATCGACCAAGCGCTGAATGGGCGCTTTTTCGGCTTGGGCTGATTCCACTAAGCGAACGATGCGCGACAGCGTACTTTCGGCACCGACGGCGAGGGTTTTAATCAGCAACAGGCCCTCGCCATTGATGGCACCTCCCGTTACGTGCGCGCCGACGCGCTTGGCCTGCGGCATACTTTCGCCGGTGATGAGGGACTCGTCCACATGGCTTTCGCCTTCAATAATCTCGCCGTCCACCGCAATGCGTTCGCCCGGCTTCACCACAATAACGTCGCCCAAACGCACTAGGGCGAGTGCTACGACCGTATCGACGCCCGCCTGCCTAACGGTGGCCTGCGCGGGTTTTAAGGCGTTTAAGGCGCTGATAGCGGCTGTGGTTTGCCGTTTGGCGCGGGTTTCTAGCCACTTACCTAGCAGTACCAACGTGATAACGACGGCGCTGGCTTCAAAATAGAGATGTTGTGAAGGGGGTTTAGCGAACATCTGAAAAATACTTAAGCCGTAGGCTGCACTGGTGCCAAGGGCGACGAGCAAATCCATATTGCCAGACTTGGCTTTAAGCGCGTTCCAGCCCGCGCGATAAAACCGCGCGCCAGAAATAAATTGCACCGGCGTGGCAAGCAACAATTGCAACCATGCGGGCACATTTAAGTGCACGCCGAAGGGTTGCAGCAACATGGGCAATACCAGCGGAAAACTCAATGCGGCAGCGAGCATGACGGATAGCGCTGAGTTGGCGCGGGCGGGCGCAGCTTCGGCGCTAATTTGCAATGCCGCGCTGTAGCCAGCGCGTTTCACCACTTCTTCGAGCGCTGCTGGCATAGTTGCGCCCTCTAGTATTTGCACCGTAGCGCGTTCAGTAGCTAAATTTACGGTGGCCTGCAACACGCCCGTGGCCTGCGTTAATGCGTGCTCCACACGACTCACGCAGGATGCGCAGGTCATGCCACCAATATTTAATTCAAGCTTTTTTATCGCGACGTGAAAGCCTGTTTTTTCGATTGTGTTGGTGACGGTACTAGGCGCTAACGGCTGCCCAGATGTGAGCGTGGCGATTTCAGTGGTGAGGTTTACCGTTGCGGTTTCAACCCCCGCAATTTTGCCTAACGCTTTCTCAAGCCTGCCCGAGCACGACGCGCACGTCATGCCGGTGATGGCGATGTTTAGCGTTGGCATGGTGGCGTGAGTGCGCGTGGCTAACTGTTATGCGGGCACAGGGTGAAATCCCGCGTCAGCAATGGCGGCAATCACAGCGGCAGCGCTGTAATTGCTAGCAACTTGCACGCGCTTCGTCGCAACGTCGGCCGATACGGTAGCGGCAACATCAAGGCTTTGCACCACGCGCGTTATGCTGGCAACGCAGCCGCCGCAAGTCATGTCTTCGATAATCAAATTAGTTAAGTTGGCGGCAGTAGTCATGGTTGAATCCTTTTTGGTGGCGGATTCAATCTAGCTTACGCTTAATTGCACAATTTCAAGTGCTGGGGTTTAAAATTCACTTAATTTTTACTATTTAAATGGCTGGAGATAGCCGTTTTTAGGGCGTCTTCAGGCATTATTTGGTGTGCCTGCAGAACACAATTTTGGCCAGCTTAAACCGTATGGTAAATCTGTTGGCGCAAAAACAAGGTGGAGCACCCAGCGTTTAGTACTTTGCGAAGTTGCTGTTAACGATAAACTATTCGCCCCACCACCATCAACAACAACACGCGATGAAGCATGCAGCGCCAGCGGACGCATCGCCCACACGTCCCCAACGTGCGCGGTGCAGGTGATGGTATTTTTAACGTCATTGTCACGCGCAATTTCGGCCGCAGATAAGATGCCGCGACGATGCGAGCCGGCGACAATTCGCAGCGCACCGTTGGTGGCGTTGCAACCATCTAAATGCAAACGCAACGCCACCATTTGCGCCAACACAACGCCTGGCGCCTGCACAAAATGCTGCCCTTGCTTAATTGACCAACCCCGCAACGCAGGGTGTGAAACCCGTGCGGCCACTGGAATCATCGTATCTTGATGCATTGCCAACGCCCAATTGTTATCGGTGGTTTTTTCAAAATAGTTGCACTGAATGGCGATGGCGTCAGCGGGGAGCAAGGGCTGTAACTGCGGGTGCGTTAGGAGGTGAGTGGCTAAGGTTTGGCACCACGATTGCTGCAGTAAGTTACGCTGCCCGGCCGAACGATTTTTCTCATTGCTCGTGGTCAAACGAATGCTGCTTTGTATTTTGGCGCATTCCGCGACGGACAGCACGGCTGACACTTGTAACGCGCCATATTGGTCTAGCG
>JAYUOW010000335.1:0-7294 GCA_043760555.1 Betaproteobacteria bacterium | reverse complement strand
AAGGACGGCGAATTTACACTCTCAAACGTTCCGGTTGGGCAACAAGAGCTAATTGTCGATGGTAGTGGTGCTGGTGACACGAAAGATAGTGAATTTGGACGCTTCGTGATCGGACTAAACGTCGAGACCAACACTGAAAACCCTGTGCCGCCCATTTTTTTGCCTAAAATAAATAAAGACGACTGGATTGAGCTGACATCGCCCGTGGCAGTAGACACCATCGTGCGAACTCCCGACGTACCGGGCATGGAAATTCACATTCCAAAAGGGGCAGTGTTTCGTGACCGCGAAGGCAAGATCGTTACTAAAATTGCGCTAGTGCCGATGCCACTTGACCGCTCACCGTTTGCATTTCCAGAGAACGCTCCCGTATACGTGAGTGTTCAACCGGGTGGTATGGTTGTGCAAGGTTTAAAACGCGATGCAGCACCAGGTATTCGCGTGATTTATCCAAACCATTCTGAAGGCAAGCCCGGCGAGCGCGTATTTTTTTGGTCTTACAGTTCTGACGAAAAAGGCTGGCACATTTACGGTGAAGGTGCAATTTCAAAGGATGGTAAGCAAGTGGTACCAAATGCAGGTGTAGCGGTGTATGAATCCATCGGCTTTATGTACACACCTCCGCCATCTGCACCGCCCGGGCCATCATCACCGCTCGGTCCGCGTTGCCCCGGTTCAGTTGGTCAGCCTTCTGGCAGTGACGACCCAGCGGGAGGGTCAGGCGGCTGCGGTGACAATGCGGACGTTGCCATGGCGGGTGACCCCGTAGATTTGCGCACTGGTCTTTTTATTTTCGAGCGCCCTGACATACGGGTTAACGGGTTGATGCCAATACAGCTGTCTCGTGTGTATCGCCCCGGCGACGCAACTTCTCGCGCATTCGGTTTCGGTACAAACAACTACTATTCGATGTATTTGCGCGAAGTTGAGGGTACGCCCATGCGTTACCAAATATATGATTTGGTGCAAGCTGATGGTTCGACCGTCAGATTTACGCGCACCTCCCCTGGGCCTGACTTGGCCACTTTGGTTGCCGAACACAAAGGGTCAGTTTCAATGTTCTACAACACCCGCGTGATTTTTGAGAATAACTTTCTTGTTATTAAGCTTAAGGACGGCACTAAGTTCTCCTTTTCTACCTTTGGCACGCTCCTAGCCATCGCTGACCGCCTCGGCAACAGCGTTGAAATCACCCGAAACGGCGGACAAATTTCACGGTTAACAACTTCTAGCGGTCGCTATGTCGATTTGTTGTACGACACCTCAAATCGCATCACGCAGGCCACGGACATTGGCGGTCGCACTTGGCTTTATCAATACTCCGCAGCGGGTTTCGTCACAAAAGCGACATATCCAGATGGATTATTTGAGCTGTATACCTACGACGGCGCGGGGCGCATGCTCACCATCACAGACCGGAAAGGAATCGTAATTGTTTCAAATGAATACGATGCTAACGGTCGCGTGTCAAAGCAAACAATGGCGGGGAATACAATTTTTCTGTTTGCGTACACGCTTGATTCCGGAGGAGTAGTTACGCGCACTGACGTAACTGACCCGCGCGGTAACGTTCGCCGCGTCACATTTCATGCGCTGGGCTACAAGGCAACGGAAACCTTTGCATTCGGCACCCCTTTGGCGCAGACGGTCACCTACGAACGTGACGCTACGAGCGGCTTCCTTTCAGCAATGGTTGATAACTTAGGGCGGAGATTTGAATATGTTCGCGATGCCAACGGCAACACTACGCAATTTAAAGGGCTTGTAGGCACGCCAAATCTTTATACAACGAGCGCTACTTATACCGCAGCCTTCGATCAAATTGCCACCACCACCGACGCGCGAGGCAAAACCGTAACCCTTACCTACGACACCCTAGGCCGCATGACAAAAATCACCAACCCGCTAAACCATGCCAATAACTTCACCTACAACACCGGAGGCCAAGTGCTTACGGCCAAAGATGGCCTAAACAACACCACCACATTTACCTATGATTTATCCGATCTACGCACGGCAAAAGACGCGCTAAACCGCACCGTTACTTACTTTACCGATTCGCTCGGTCGCGTTACAAAAGTCACTGACCCATTAAACCGTCAAAGCAGGGTGGAGCGCGACATTATGGGTCGTGTCGTAAAGTCATTCGACCCGCTAAATCAGCAAACCACCATGACCTTCGACACTAACGGCAACAGGCTCACCTTTACCGACCCAAAAAGCCAAATCACCACGTGGACGTACGACACCCAAAACCGCGCCATCACCCGTAAAGACCCGCTAAATCAAACCGAAACCACCGCCTACGACGCCAACAGCAACGTAGTCAGCGGCACAGATCGACGCGCGCAAACCAGCACCATTGCCTATGACGCCCTCGACCGCCCCACGCTAGGCACCTACGCCGACGGTGCCACCACCGCCTACACCTACGATGCCGCCAACCGCAACACCGTCATCACCGATAGCGTCAGCGGCACCATCACCCGCGTATTCGACGCCCGTGACCGCGTGACAAGTGAAACCACACCACAAGGCACCGTCACCTACACCTATGACATCGCCAACCGCCGCACCGGCATGACAGTCACCGGCCAGCCAGCCGTCACCTACACCTATGACGACGCCAACCGCATGACATCCATCACTCAAAACAGCAAAACCACCACCGCCGTTTACGATAACGCCAGCCGCCTAACCCAAAGTGTACTCCCCAACGGCATCAGCAAAAACTATGTTTATGACGTCGCCAGCCAGCTCACCTCCATCACCTATAAAAAAGCGCTACCGTTATTGGCGACCTTATTTACACCTATGATTTAGGCGGGCAAATCATCACCCAAACGGGCAGCCTAGCCAACACCACGCTACCCCTTGCCACCACCGCCAACGCCGCCTATGATGCAAACAATCGCCTCACAACGTGGAACGGTCAACCCATCACCTACGACGCACAGGGAAACATGCAAACCAACGGAGCCAAAACTTATACCTGGGACGCCCGTAACCGCTTAACCGCAATTGGTGGCGCAAGCCCTGCCAGCTTCGCCTATGACGTAGCCGACCGCCGCACCACAAAATCCACGCCCATCACAAGCGGCATCAGCACGCAAATCACCTTTGACGGCGCAAACCCTGTGCTAGAAAAGCAGGGAACAACAGTCACCGGTGCCAACCTAACGGGGCTGGGCATTGATAGCTACTTAGCCCGCACCGACGGCACCACTGAAACCTATCCGCTTACCGATCACCTTGGTAACGTAATCGCCCTAACCGACGCCACCGGCAACATCGTCACCACCTACGTTTACGAACCCTACGGCGCCACCACGCAAACTGGCGCACCATCAGCCAACCCGCACCAATACACTGGCCGAGAAAACGACGGCACCGGCCTGTACTACTACCGCGCTCGCTACTACGACCCACAGCTAATGCGGTTCATCAGTGAAGACCCGATTGGGTTGGCGGGCGGGGTGAATAGCTACGCGTATGTGGGCGGGAATCCGGTGTCACGAACTGACCCGACTGGATTGTTGTTCGGCGGGTTGGTAAACGCTGGCGAGTGTTATGGTGATTCTGCGGCGCAGCACTGGGCTGATAAACAGGTTCAAACCGGTAACCCGTTGTACATGGTTCCCGGATTATTGGCATCGTTATGGACACCCAGCACAAGTGACACTACGGCGATGACGTTAGCGCTTGGCGGGATGGCGGGATCTGGGCTAGCTAATTTGGGAGCGTATGTAAAAAACCCAATTTTGTACGAGGTGGGCTCAAAGACAGTACCTACATCGCTATTTAATCAACTGGGCTTAGGAGGCATGTCAGCGGTAGAAAGAGGGGCTGCCCTGCTCGCGGCAAAAGGCCCCAACTGGGTTGCTGGATTGTCCAGTGGTCCTTGGTTGACGACGCTACTAGCCGGCCCGACGCCCGGAGGATTTCTGGTGTTTGCTGGTGCCGCAGCTGCGGCGAATTACTTGTATGGCGGTAGTAAGCAAAAGTGTGGATGCAACTAACAAAATGCTTAATGCATTCAACATGCTCCGTTTCGTCGCGCTTGTTGGGGGCGTTTTGCTGGGCGCGAAGTTTGGTTATAGTTATTTAGGCGTCGTGGGCATGTTGTTAGGTGCACTTTGTGGGGGTGGCGTTGGGTGGTTTGTTGGCCGCGTGCCTTGGCTAGTTGCGAGTCGATTAACCCAAAAATCGCTTGAGCTGGTCGATAGTCAGCGTTTGCGGGAACGCCTTCGCAACGGTAGCGAATATTTCATCTCACATCTTTTGCTGGCGCATTTAATGGCACGCGGTGAAAGCATAGACGACGAGTTGCCGGTTATTGTCGGTCTGCTAATTTCAGAATCTGGCGACAAGCGTCGTTTTGGTTGGGAAGCTTTAAAATTTGCGTTTCCTACTAGCGCTGCCAAAATTTGTGAGTTTGTACCCTCAGACTCACTTGAAAAGTGCCGCGCTGTTGTTGCTAAACTCGGCTGGATAGCAAACGATGATGGTTGAAGATGCCCTATTTTCGGGCGTCTTCAAGGTGTTAAAGGGGTATTTTATTGGCAGTATAGTCCAGTAATTTTGCCGCGCTCCATACGCAAATTACGCAAATTTATCGCCTACGATGTACAAAGAAAGTGCAAGATAACTTCCAAACCCACAATGCCAATACATACAACTGAAACGTCTGCTCTGGATTACCGGTACACGGTGGCATAGTTTTTTACACCAGCGTAGCCGAGCTCGAGCGGCCTCGTTTTTTTAGATCCACCCATAACCAAGGCTAATAATCAACATTCTGCTGCACCAAATATTTATCACCGACCCCGGCTATCGCTGCTCCTAAAAACGGAGCCGTTCGAGCCGGGCTACAGCACCGCTCTCACGGATCGAACAACAATATTGTGGGGGACTGATTGCCGAATAAATCTTCAGGTTTGATGGCACTGTAGCGTGCATTTGCGCTGACGCGGACTACAATAAAGGGCTGGGTGATTAGAGAGGCGACATGATTCAGGAACAGTTAGCGGCAGAAATCAAACAAATTCCAAATGAAAAACTGGCGGAGGTTTATCATTTGATTCACACCTTCAGGCTTAGCTTGGAAAGGGAAGGCGCAGTCAAGAACCCTGCACCGCGCCCAATTGGCCTAGCCAAAGGACAGTTCGAAGTACCAGCCAGTTTTTTTGAGCCCCTCCCCGAGGCCTTATTGAACGCTTTTGAAGGTGGCAGGTAGAAGTCTGGCTGCATTCCTTACCGCGCCAAAAACCGATAAACCCCATCGTCACCCAATTGCCGCTCGGCACTGCCTGCGTAATACAGCATATGCAAATGCGCGATGGCCTCGCCAAGTGCAAACACCAGCTGATGGTCATCCAACTTGCGTTTAAATAGCACTGGCAAAATTTCCATCGCGGTTTTAGGCGTATCTAGCGCTCCGTGTAGCTCACCTAGGCGCAGCGCATGATGCCCGTGTAGTTGGGTGATGCGTAGGTGCAGACCCGTAAACACGCGGTCGTGCGAGGGTAGCACTGTAGCGGTTTCGGGGATGAAGTCTAGTTTGCTCATAGAGTCTAAGAACGCTTTTAGCGGATTGGCTTCAGGTTGGTTGCCCCATACACCGACGTTGGTAGTAATGCGGGGTAGCACTTGGTCGCCAGAAATTAGCACGTTTAGGCTTGCGCAATACAGCGTGGCGTGTTCGGGCGCGTGGCCAAATACGGTGGTGATTTTCCAGTCGTGTGCGCCGATTTTTAAAACATCACCATCCATCAAGCGGCGGTAGGTGTAGGGCAGTTGCGGCACGCCCTTTTTGAAGCTGGCGGCTCTGGTGTTTTGGGCGTCGTCAACATCGCCTGCTGGGGTGTTCGGTTTTTTACTGACGGGTGCGCCATGCGCTAAAAATAGTGCTTTGCCGCGTTCGCGATCAAAGCCCGCAAAATCAAATGCCGCCGCGTGGGCGGCCATAAATTCGGATGTGGTCATGTACACCGGTGCACCGGTTATTTCGCTTAAATAGCCCGCGCAGCCGACGTGGTCTGGGTGGTAGTGGGTGACGACGATTTTTTTGACAGGAAGGCCGCGCATCGTCGTTTTGAAGTGAGTCTGCCACAGGGCTTTGGTGATGTCATCGCCGTAGCCGGTGTCGACGATGGTCCAGCCGTCCGTGCCGCCTTCGATATCGGACACCAGCCAAAGGTTGATGTGGTCAAGAGCGAAGGGGAGCGGCATACGAATCCATAGCACGCCGGGTGCTACTTCAATGTGATCGCCGGGGGCGGGTGGTGTGGTGTGGGGGTAGGACACTTCGGTTGCGGTTTTTGGGGTCATTTTGGAGTAAGAAATGGTGTGATGGTGGTCGCTTGCTAACAGACGCTTTAGGCGCGAATCCGATATTTGTACATCAATGTAGGCGGCTTGCGGCCATTTTGCACCGATGTTGGGTTAAACACCAACCCAACCTACATGTAATGCTTGGAGATTCCCTATTTTAGGGCATCTTCACGCACTATATAAGCGGTGTTAACGCTATTTTTTAGTAAACGTATACACGCCATCCCAGTTTTCGCCGGGTGGGTTTTCACGATAGTAGGCGATGCGCTCTTCGTATAAATCATAGACTTTGCGTGTTGGGTTGGCGGCCTTTAGTCGTTGCAAAATCTCGGCGGTTTCATCAAATTTTTGTTTTACAAAATAGCCCAGTGCCTTGTGAAAGGCTTCAATTTCATCGAGCTGCACATCAGACAATGCGCCTTTTTTGCCGATCGGTTCGTAAATGGTTATAGGCTCAAGTTTGCCCTTTACCCGCACCCGATCCATCTCGCAATACACGACTTCAGGCACGGCTTTTACGATGTGTTCCGATACCAAAATACCCACGCCATATTCTTTGGTTAAGCTTTCTAAACGCGCTGCTAAATTCACCGCGTCGCCCATTACCGTGTAGGCGCGTCGGAAGGATGAGCCCATATCGCCCACGTTCATTAAACCGCAGTTTAAGCCAATGCCGATTTCAACTGGCGGCCAATTATTCTTCTTAAATTCTGGCCCGATGGCTTTTACTTTTGCTTGCATATCCAACGCCGACATCATCGCGTTGTAAGCATGGCGATCATCTTTTAACGGTGCGCCCCAAAACGCCATAATCGCATCGCCAATATATTTATCAATCGTGCCGCGATGGCTTTGAATATCCTCGGTCATGTGTGTGAGGTAAGAGTTCATGAGCGCCGTTAAATCCTTAGCGCTCAAGCCCTCCGAGATAGTGGTAAAGCCGCGCACGTCGGAAAATAAC
>JAYUOW010000334.1:0-22315 GCA_043760555.1 Betaproteobacteria bacterium | reverse complement strand
CAACAAACATGGTGAATTGCGCGGTGCGCTTTTCTTTGTCTAGCTCAGGCACGGGATTGATGTTGGCAAATGAGTAGCCATCATTGCCCAAACGGTCGTTCATGGCTTTGATGGAGTCAACAATTTTTTGGCGCGAAAACGTTTCGCCCTGCTTGAATAACAACAAGCTACGAAGCTCGGCTTCTGGCAGTTTTAAATCGCCGGCAAATTTAATTTCGGCGAGCTTATAAACTTCGCCCTCGGTGATATTGATGGTGACGTAGATTTTTTCTTTATCTGGCGTGATTGACACTTGCGTGGAATCGACGTTGAAATCTAAGTAGCCACGGTTTTGATAATAGGAACGCAGCTTTTCTAAATCACCTGATAGTTTTTGTTTTGAATATTGATCGTCTTTGCTAAACCATGAAAGCCAATTGGTGTCGGTTAGTTCAAACTCTTTGAGTAAGGTAGATTCGCTAAACGCTTTGGCACCGATGATGTTGATATCAACAATTTTCGATACTTCGCCTTCTTCGATGTTGAAGTTAAGCGATACGCGATTACGCTCAAGCGGCGTGGCTGTGGTGGTGACTTTAGCGGAGTAAAAACCACGGCTGGTGTACTGGCGTTTAATTTCTTTCTCAGCGCGGTCAAGTACCGAACGATCAAAAATTTTTGATTCCGAAATGCCCACTTGCTTTAGGCCGTCGGTTAAATTTTCTTTGGTAAATTCTTTAGCACCGACTAGCTCAATTTTGGCAATCGCGGGACGTTCTTTTACGGTAACAACCAACACGTCGCCTTCGGCGGTTAGCCACACATCGTCGTAAAATCCAGTGGCGTACAGAGCTTTAATGGCCGCGGACGCTTTGTCGTCGTCCACTTTATCGCCTACTTTTACGGGCAGATAACTAAACACCGTTCCAGCTTCGGTACGCTGCACGCCTTCAACGCGAATGTCTTTGATGGTGAAGGGCGAAATAGCGTAAGCAGTGACGCTAACGAATAAACTACTGATTGCAACTGCAAGCGTTGACTTAGAAAAACCAATCAAAATAAATCCTTATCTTTCTATCTCAACCTGAAATTAGGCGGACTATATCGTTGTAAAAGGCAAATACAGTCAGCCCAAGAATTAGCACAATTCCAATTTGCTGCCCGACCATCATGCTCCGTTCGGACAATGGACTGCCTTTTAAAAATTCAGCAATATGATACAACAACTGCCCCCCGTCTAGCACGGGCACAGGCAACAGGTTAAGCACGCCCAAACCAATACTAACGGTCGCTAAAAACGTAATAAACGGCAGAATACCCAGCTGCGCTGACTGCCCCGCGTAATCCGCGATGGTGAGCGGCCCACTAATATTTTTTAGCGATAACTGCCCAGTAAGCATTTTACCGAACATTTTCAAGTTGAACACGGAAGATTCCCAAACCTTCGCCCACGCCGCTGGAAAAGCGGCGAAAACATTCAGCTTTTCAGTCATCAGCAGGGTTTCGTACTCGGTTTTTAATAACGGCGTATTACCCGGATGTTCCAGCGGCGAAATGCCCAAGCGACCCAATTTTTGGCCATTTTCAGCCACTAGGTCAGGCTTTATCACCACCATTTTCAGGCCAGAATCACCAACACTTAACACCTGAAAAGTTAGCGCTTGCTCTGGCTTTGACCGAATGAATACGGCTAGCTTGTTAAAATCACTAAACGCGATGCCGTCAACTGACTTAATTTCATCACCCTTGGCTAAACCGGCTTTTGCGGCTGCACCGTCTTTTGCGGGCGCATCAATTTTAGTGGGGATGGGCAAACGATAGCGCTGCAAACCGAGTTTTTCGAGGAAGTCTTGGTCCAAATCTTCCTTGGCCACACTAGCAAAATTTAAGCTTCGGTTTTGCGTGCGGCCCACCAAATCTTGCACTGCAATTTCTACTTTTTCTTTATTGATGGCGTGTTCAAGCAGCAACATGCGCGCATCGGTCCAGCTTTGGATCGGTGCTTCGCCAATTTTGGTGATTAAATCTTGCGCCATAAACCCGCCGCGCGCGGCTTCAGAATTAGGAATTGGCTCGGCCACAAACGGTTTAAAGCCAGAAATACCCGCGACAAAAAGCACCCAATACACGAAGGCCGCGAGCACAAAGTTAGCCACTGGCCCAGCGACAATAATCAACATGCGTTGCCAAATTGGCTTGCGATTAAACGCGCGCGCAGCATCGGGTGAGTTGGGATTGGACGAGCCGTCGCGTTCATCGGCCATCTTTACGTAACCACCCAAAGGAATGGCAGCGACAACCCATTCGGTTTTATCCGACCCGCGCGTCCACATTTTTAAGGTTTTGCCAAAGCCGATTGAAAACCGCAAAATTTTTACGTCAAAAAACCGTGCAACCCAATAATGGCCAAGCTCGTGGAAGGTGACCAAAATGCCTAAGGTGACAAAAAACGACGCGATTTGAATCAGCACAGTCATTATTCGTGTGCCTTATTTATGCTAATGCAATGTCTGAAGATGCCCATTTATAGGGCACCTTGGAGCATATATGCATTAGCGTTTTGACGTGCTTGGGCGTCTGCCGCCAAAATAGCGTCGATGCTGTCGGCTGCTGTGATGTTGCTGTGACTTAAGATGGTTTCGATCATATTGGGTATTTTGGTAAACGCCAGCTTGCCGGCTAGAAAGCGTTCGACAGCAACTTCATTCAAAGCGTTCAATATTGTTGGTGCCGTGCCGCCACGTGCTGACGCTTCGTAAGCTAAGCGCACGCACGGGAAGCGCGCGGTGTCCATTGGCTGAAAATCTAGGCGACCAATTTTTACTAAATCTAGCATCGGCACACCAGCGTCAATACGTTCTGGATAGGCTAATCCGTAAGCGATCGGTGTGCGCATGTCTGGGTTACCCAACTGCGCAATGACTGAGCCATCGCGATATTGCACCATCGAATGCACGGTGCTTTGCGGATGAATTACCACCTCAATTTGCGCTAAATCCGCGCCAAACAACCAGCGCGCTTCAATCACTTCTAAGCCTTTGTTCATCATCGTGGCGGAATCTACCGAGATTTTTCGCCCCATCACCCAATTAGGATGGGCGCAGGCTTGATCTGGCGTGACGTTGGCTAAATCACTCAACGCCATATTGCGGAACGGCCCGCCGGATGCAGTGAGGATGATTTTTTCGACACCGGTTTTGCTTAAGCCATCTTTATAATTGATCGGCAAAGATTGAAACACCGCATTGTGCTCGCTATCAATCGGCAGCAAGGTGGCACCGTGTTTAGCCACCGCTTCCATAAATAATGCACCAGACATTACCAGCGCTTCTTTGTTGGCCAGCAACACCGTTTTACCCGCTTTGGCCGCCGCTAAAGTGGGTGCTAAGCCTGCCGCGCCAACAATGGCTGCCATCACGCTGTGCACCTGTGGATGCGCAGCGACGGTGGCTAGCGCCTCCGCTCCCGCGAGTGCTTGCGTGCCTTCGCAACCTGCTTGTGTGAGGGCTACGCGTAGCGCGTCACCTTGAGTAGCGTCTGCGATTACGGCAAATTTTGGTTTGAATATTTTGCACTGGGCGACTAACTCTGCCACCCGTGCATTGGCTGTGAGCGCAAACACTTGATAACGGCTGGGATGGCGGGCGATGACATCCAACGTGCTGACGCCAATGGAGCCGGTGGAACCTAAGATGACGATATTTTTCATGTTGAATGGCTCAGTGCGGCGTAGTCAGCACAAAATAAAGCGCTGCAATGGGCAAGGTGGAAGTGAGCGCATCAATGCGATCCATAATGCCGCCGTGACCGGGCAGCAAACTGCTGCTGTCTTTTAAATTCACGCCGCGCTTCATCCATGATTCAAACAAATCACCAATGATGGAGAGCACACCAAGCACTAAAAACAGCGCTAAAATTTCAACACCGTGTGCTCTAAGAAGCCCTATCCACGGCGCTCTCGAGCCACTTTCCGCAAAGAAACTATGCCCGGAAAAATGCTGCCACAGGAAAAAATAAATTACCACGCCAAACAAGCCGCCCAACGCGCCTTCTATGGTTTTGCCCGGGCTAATTTTTATAGCGAGCTTATGTTTACCAAAAGTCTTACCAAAAAAATACGCGGACACATCCGCCACCCAAACAATAATCGCGAAGCTCAGCAATATCCACGGCCCCGCATCGTGAAGTGCCAAAAACGCCAACCACGTAGGAAAAATAACGATCCAGCCGACGATGCCGCGCAATATTGCTGACTGCGGCCGCCATGTGTTAAGCAGCCAAATGGGTGCCAACACAATCCAAAAAATAGCGGAAACAATGAAAGATGCGGTGGCAATATTATCGAATGGCAATGTGCGTTGAAAATAATTAGCGATAAAAATACTTAAGCCAATAGCCGTGGAGATGCCCACATATAGGCGTTTTCCACCGGTTTTAAATTCACAGAAGCGGCTCCATTCCCAGCAGCCAACCAACACCACAGCCAGCGTAAACAAATCCCACGCCCAGTTTGGAAACGCGAATAAGGCCAGCAATAAAATAGGCAGAATTACTAAAGCGGTAATGATGCGCGTTTTTAACATGACGGGTGGCGAGAGTGAGTGGGCGATTGCTGCGTTTTTATTTTTACGAAGGCGCTACGTTGCTCGCCAATTGACTTTCCGGTTGCTGCAACTGCTCACTGGTGCGCCCAAAGCGACGCTCGCGGTGTTGGTAATCACGTACCGCTTCAATCAATGCTTCACGGCCAAAATCCGGCCACAGGGTATCGGTAAATACCATTTCGGTATACGCCATTTGCCACAGCAAAAAATTACTAATGCGTTTTTCGCCACCGGTGCGGATAAATAAATCTGGTTCTGGCGCATCTGCCATGCTCATCGCGGCGTTTAATTCAGCTTCGGTAATCGGTGCAGATTGTGCGGCAGCATCGGCCAAATTACGACGCTGGCGCATGACCGTGTTGGTCGCTTGCAGTACATCCCAACGGCCACCGTAGTTCGCGGCCACAGTTAGGGTGAGCTTGGTGTTTTTAGCGGTGAGGGCTTCGCCATCGGTAATTAAATCAACCACCCGCGAATCAAACGGCGATAAATCACCGATCACGCGGAAGCGAATACCGGCATCATGCAGCTTACTGACTTCGTTTTGCAGCGCCACCAAAAACAATTGCATCAACACCGACACTTCGTCCGCTGGACGCCGCCAGTTTTCACTTGAAAACGCGAACAGCGTGAGGTGTTCAACGCCCAATTCACCGCAAGTTTTTACCATCGCCCTCACTGAATCCACACCGCGCTTGTGCCCCGCTACGCGCGGCAAAAAGCGCTTTTTTGCCCAGCGGCCATTGCCGTCCATAATAATGGCGATGTGGCGCGGCAAACCCGTTACTTCGGGGATTGCGGTGGTGGAGCTTACGGTGGGCGTAGTCACTGGAAAAATATTGGCGTAGTTAAACTTAAACCGCCAATAATTCTTTCTCTTTGTCGGCGATGAGCTTATCCATTTCTTTGATATGCTGGTCGGTCATTTTTTGCACTTCGTCTTGGGCGCGCTTTTCATCATCTTCTGAAATTGCTTTGGTTTTCAGCGCGTCTTTTAGTGCCGTGTTGGCGTCCCGTCGAATATTGCGAATGCCCACTTTTGCATCTTCACCTTCAGAGCGCACTACTTTCGTTAAATCACGACGGCGCTCTTCGGTAAGAATCGGCGTTGGTACGCGAATGGTGTCGCCAAAGCTCGCTGGGTTCAGCCCCAAATTTGCATCACGGATGGCTTTTTCAATCGCGGGTGTGAGCTTCTTTTCAAACGGTTGTACCTGAATGGTACGGGCGTCCGCCAGTGTAATGTTAGCCACCTGATTGATGAGCATCATCGAGCCGTAATAATCCACATGCACATGGTCGAGCAATCCCGTGTGGGCGCGACCAGTACGTACCTTGGCGAGGTTCGCTTTAAGGGCTTCCACGCTTTTTTGCATCTTCTGCAAGGATGTTTTTTTCAAGTCTGCAATATTCATTTTCACTCCTTTTTCAAATTCGATAACTGTTTTTATGCGTGAACGAGCGTGCCTTCATCTTCACCCATCACCACGCGCTTCAACGCGCCTGCTTTGAATATCGAGAATACCTTAATTGGCAGCTTTTGGTCACGGCACAAGGCTAACGCCGTCGCGTCCATCACTTTTAAATTCTTGATGATGGCTTCATCAAAGGTAAGCGATTCATAGCGGGTAGCGGTTGGGTCAAGCTTTGGGTCCGCCGTGTACACGCCATCGACCTTGGTGGCTTTAAGTACTATGTCGGCCTCCATTTCGCGGCCACGCAACGCGGCAGCGGTATCTGTCGTGAAGAAAGGATTACCTGTGCCCGCAGCAAATACCACTACTTTGCTTTCTTCTAAATAACGCATGGTTTTGCCGCGAATATAGGGCTCAACCACGGGTTCGATATTAATGGCTGATTGAATGCGCGGCGTTAAGCCTGCTTTTTGCAACGCGTCGGCAAGTGCCAAGGAATTGATGACCGTTGCCAACATGCCCATGTAATCGGCAGTGGCGCGATCCATACCGGCTGCGCTGGTGCTCACACCACGAAAAATGTTGCCGCCACCAATGACGATGCCGATGGCAACGCCTAAATCGGCCACGTCTTTTACTTCGCCCACGATGCGTTCAATGGTGGGTCGGTTGATACCAAAATGGTCGTCGCCCATTAAGGCTTCGCCAGAAAGTTTTAGCAAGATGCGTTGATATTTCGCTTTCATCGTAACTCCGTTTTTGTTCATGACGCATTGTGTGCGCATGATGATGCGTGAGGATTTAAAGGGATGATCGCCCATCTTTGTGGCAAAAATAAGGCAGCGAAGTTCGCAAGGTTGCGGCGCTTCTCTGTCAAATTGAACCGCATGGCCACATCGGGAATGATGGTGTTGCAGAAACTACTTTTGATACCGCTTGGAAACGCCCTACGACCCGAAGGTAGCCCCCTTGCGGGGTAAGGGCATCTCCAAGCATTGCTACCAGCGAAAATTAACCCGCTTTTGCAGCTTGTGCGGCTTGTGCAGCCGCCGTTGCTTCAGCTACTTCTGCAGCAAAATCAGTTACTTTCTTTTCAATGCCTTCGCCAACCAAATACAAGGTGAACGCATTCATCGTGGCAGCGCGTGATTTTAGCAATGCTTCGATGGTCATCGAATCATCTTTTACAAACGGCTGGCTTAACAATGCCACTTCTTTTAAGAACTTAGCTGCCGTGCCTTCAACCATCTTGGCGACAATTTCAGGTGGCTTGCCAGATTCGGCGGCTTTTTGACGCGCTACTTCGCGTTCTTTTTCAACTAATTCAGCTGGCACTTGAGCCGACGACAAAGCCACTGGCTTGGCTGCGGCAATGTGCATCGAAATATCTTTGCCCAACACCACGTCACCACCGGTAATATCAACCAACACGCCGACTTTTGCGCCGCCGTGAATGTACTGGTTTAGCGTGCCCGTGGCTTCTGCGCGCACGAAGCGACGGATAGAAACGTTTTCACCAATTTTGCCAACCAAAGCTTTACGCGTTTCTTCAACGCTCACGCCATTGATGCTCAATGCTGACAATGCCGCAACGTCGGCTGGGTTTTGGGTCGCGACTAGCTCAGCAACTTTTGCGGCTAACGCTAAGAAGTCATCGTTTTTAGCAACGAAATCAGTTTCGCAATTTACTTCTACCATCGCGCCTAATTTACTATCGGCGGCGATATGGATCGTCACCGTACCTTCAGCAGCCACGCGGCTTGAGGCTTTGCTGGCTTTATTGCCAAGCTTTACGCGCAAAATTTCTTCAGCACGCTCCATGTCGCCAGCGGCTTCGGTCAGTGCTTTTTTGCATTCCATCATCGGCGCGTCGGTTTTCTCGCGCAATACTTTAACCATACCTGCAGTAATTTCAGCCATGCTTATCTCCTGTTAGTTCTTACTTAAATACGTTCAATTTCTGTAGACCGAGCGTTTATCTCTGGTCATAAAATTTATTTAAAAAAAAGGGGCCGCAGCCCCTTTTCTATAGTGCTGCAATTATTGCGCCGCTTGCTCAGTAACTTCGACAGCAACGTCACCTTCAGGGGCGACCATCTCTTGAATCACTTGGCTTCTGCCTTCCAAAATTGCATCGGCAATGCCGCGAGCGTATAAGCGAATCGCACGCGTGGAGTCATCGTTACCCGGGATAATGTAATCAATACCTTCGAGCGAATTGTTGGTATCCACGATGCCGATAATTGGAATACCCAATTTGCGCGCTTCGGTAACGGCAATTTTATGGTAACCGACGTCGATGACAAAAATAGCATCAGGCACGCCGCCCATATCTTTAATGCCACCCATGGCGCGCTGCAATTTCTCCATCTCGCGCGTTAACACCAAGGCTTCTTTTTTCGGCAACTTCTCAAGCGAGCCATCTTCGGTCATCGCTTCTAATTCTTTCATGCGCTTAATCGAGCCCTTAACTGTTTTGTAGTTAGTGAGCATGCCGCCCAACCAACGGGAATCAACAAAAGGCATCGAAGCGCGGATGGCTTCTTCGGTAATAATTTCGCGCGCTTGGCGCTTGGTACCAACAAACAAAACCGTACCCTTGTTCATTGCAAGGGTGCGCACAAATTTTGTGGCCTCTTGGAACATCGGGAACGATTTTTCTAGGTTGATAATGTGAATCTTGTTACGCGCACCGAAAATATACGGTGCCATTTTTGGATTCCAAAAACGGGTTTGGTGGCCAAAGTGCACACCAGCTTCTAACATCGAACGCATTGTTACAGACATGTAAAACTCCTAAAAGGTGAAGGTTTGCCTCCCCGCGCGTGACTCAAAAATGGTCTTTGAGACCCTACCTTGCACAACGGCTGTGCAGCACGGGTGTGGATTTACGACAATTAAGTACTTGTTTTGTTTGCGAATTTCGAAAATTAGGTACGGCTCACGAATATTTGCAAAGCCAATAAGTATAGCTTGCCTACGACTATTTAGCAATTGTAAGAATTTCTGCGCCGGATTGACGTCCGCATTTGCTATAACCATCTGACGCAACTATCTAAAATGCGCCAGTTTTAGATAGCCAAATTCTGTTTTGCGCGTGCTTTGCCCTGCAAACGAAATGCTCTGGGTCACCGCATCCCATCGCATTGGTTGCTCAGTGTAGAGATTCATCAAGCCGGAATCCGTGGCGGCTAAAAACGCAGGCAGCTCGTTAGGCGTCAACTTAGCGTCAATAACGCGCCGCTGCAAATCGAGCAACCGAGACAGCCCAATCACATCGTTCACCCGAAAGGCATACTCAACATATTCTTCGTAGCGCTTGGCGCCCAAATAGCGTCCTAACGGATTATAAAAAACATCACGGGGCATGAACTCATTTATTTTTGCGCGCTCTGCGATGTAGGCTTTATGCTGTTCTAAAACAATTCTTGGCGATTTCGCCAAGAATTGCGACAGATGAACGAATGAACGATAAAACTCGTTTTGTGTGGCATTTTCGCGAAAACTGCCAGCTATCGCTACGCTATGAAACGGTGATTTGGTATTGCCATCGCGTCGTAAAATGCGCTTCATAGCTTCGCTTCGCAACGTGCTTAGCCCGAAGAGAGTATCCGCTCCAAACGACGTAGTAAGGTTCGTTTCTGCTATCGCCAATGGTGCGGTGATTGTCGCAACTAAAGTCTGATGGGCACTGACTATTTCTGGCTGGTTATTTAAAATTTCGCTGGCTAATCGATACTTGCCGCCCAACGTGTTTGTCGCAATCATCTGGGTAATGATCCCGTCGTTACTTTGAAGAAGGCGTCGCCACAGGATAATTTCGGCTGCCAATTCATCCAAAGCCGCTTTCTGCGTCGCTTTGGATTTCATCAGCAAAGCAATGCTACCGTCAACTAGATCGCTCACCCGAATCAGGCACCCCAACGATTCTAGCGGCGTCAGCGTGGGCGTTTGCGTAAACACGTGGCTCATGACTGGATATTCTCGAATATTGCGGTACCGCGCCAGATAAACTTTGTAAGTCTCAAACTGCGCCTCAATTTCAGCTTGCTTGCTTTGGTACAACGCGAGACAAGGTGTTTTTCTGAAATCGCAAATGCGCGCACTGCCGGTAGGAAAAGCCAGTGGCCGCTCACCAAAAAATGAATCAAGCTTGAATTTATCCAGATTTTTATCTGTGCTGAGCGCTTGGTCGTGCGCCGCAACGATGCGGTGCCCCACCGCGTATGGGTCAAGCTCCGGGGAGGCCGTAAATCCCCAAATTGCAAAGATGCCATTGTCGGAAGACGGCGGCCTTCTATCGGCGGCTAAGAATTGTTCCACTTCAGCATCCAACGCTTGATCGGGAATTAGCCACCAACATAGAGCCAAAACAACAGCGATGCCCAATAACCCACGGCCAATCCAATTCAACACTCTCAATGCAATTTTCATCGTGCACTTTCAACAAAACATCAGATGTTCGCTAGCTCGCACACAAGATTAGCGACATTATTTTTCGATGGCATTAAGCGCAGAACGCCAGTAACGCGATCCGCACAACAATATACGATTTGACTTTTCCGCGCCACACAGAAGCGCACAATTTCTCCAAAAGAACTATTCTAATAACGTCAAGACGCCCTATTCTAGGCTATCTCCAGCTAATTTTACCGCACCTTTTCCAACCAAATACTCCCACCCGCAAACCCATGACGCTTCGGATGATTCAACGCATCCTGCACCAGCGGCAGCATGGCCGCAAACGCATACGCGCAGCCGAATTTCACTTTAAACACGGTCGAATACATGAGCAACGCGCGCAGCACATATTGCTCGTTCCAGCTGCGGTTTTCGGTGAATACCCATTCTTTTAAATACTCATTGGGCAAAAATATATCGTGCACGTGAATGAGCACACCGGCCTTCAAACGCGGTAGCACTTCAAAATACAAATAGTTAACGTCACTGCCAGTTTTGGCGACGTGGGATGAATCGATAAACAGCACATCACCGACTTCTAAAGTTTCAAACAACGATAGCGGCACGGCTTGTACTTTTTGCTCGATTACGCGCGTGAGCCCGGCGACACCCTGCTTCAAGAATGGCCGTGGATAAGGTTCTACGCAGGTAATCTCGCACGCGCTGCCAAAAAAACGCTGATTCACATCCGCCATTAATAACGATGAAAATCCCGAGCCCACTTCAATAATCCGCTTGGGCTGCCACTTGCGCAGCAGCACAAAGCAAGCGCGTGCATCAAGCCAGCTAAATTGGCTATTTTGGGTATAAAACTCGGTGGCAGAATTTGTCTCTGCCTCGCGCTCCACATACTGATAATCGCGCATGAAACGCGGGAAATCGACTTGCAATACTTCGCGGTGAAAGGCATCATTAAAATCAATGCCGAGAATTTGTGGCGGTTGCAACGGCCATAATTCGGCGAGGCGCGGTAGCAGCTCGGCGGGATCAACAATGGGAGAATAGAAGTGCCCGGCGGGATGCGACGCCGACACCGTCGCGCCTACCGGGCTAAGTTCTACGCTAGGCTGCATGGTGACTGGGCATGGCTTTTTATCTGGTTGAACATGGGTTATCCTCTGTACCGCCGTTACATCAAAAATTACAGAAACTACACATTGCTTAGTATTTTAACATTACGCCATACCCACCCATCTCCCCCAACTTAAAATATAAATATCAATGAACGGCAAACCTGAATGGCTTCAATCAGCGACTTCCGTAATTGGTCGTTTCATCGCTTGCGTTATCGTCAGCTACATCGCGTTTCGCATTGGTGGGCTGGTCGGCATGGTACTCAGCACGCCGATATGGGGCGTATTGTTTGCAAAAGTCGTCATGGATTTATGCATTTGGTGTTATCAAACCGCGTCCCAAGCGCCAATTAAAAAATACAACGGCAATTACTATGAATTTGCCCACACGCAAATTCGTATATTTGTAGTGGCCAATAAACTTTGGTGCGTCGATAAAGACGTGCTAAAAGTGATCGGTGAAAAACCCAATGTCATGTTGGAATCGCTTTTTACAGCAACGGAATACGACCGCATCACCGATACAAAATTCAATGGGTTTTCTGAAGCAGGGCTTGAAAAATTATTGCAGAAAAGCACGCACTTCGAAGCCTTGCGCATGCTGCATTGGTTTCAACGCGAAGTACAAAAACAACATTATCGCAAACTAGAAGTCGCGAGCGAAATTAAAAATAAAAAGACTGTAGATGCCCTAAAATAGGGCGTCTACAGGCATCAAAAGACAGCATTTTGATGTTACAATACTAAAAATAACAAAGGGAATATTTAAATGGAAACCGTGCTGTACACACTGCTGGGCGTAGCGATTTTTGTCGTGCTTTTAGTGTTGCTCGCCATTTATTTGTTCAAACGAAAAATGGGCAAGTATATTGAGATGGCAAAAAAATCAGGTGGTGGCGGACACATCACGCCGCGTATTCATTTAAGCGCCTCTGCCCAGCCATTGCAACTGCAAGCCGCACTAAACGTCATCAGCCAGTTTGATGCGATGGGCTATACCAGCATCGGCGCTTATGATGTGCCTGAGCTAACCGATGTGCGCATTTTCGCCATGCACCATGCACGACATAATTTAGCTGCCGCCGTATGCGAAGCACAAAATAAAATTGCTTGGTTTGATGTGACAGCCATTGGCGTTGATGTAAAAAACGTGGTTTTCGCGTCATCATCTCCCGTGTTCAATCGCGGCAACCATCCTGTAACCACCCGCATTCACAATGATCCGCATTTAACGCCAATGGCAGCGCAGCAGTGGATGCTTGAAAATAAGGGCGACGGCCCGTGGCGCACTTTGAATGCGCAACATTATGCGCATGAGTTTGAGCGCGCCTACGCCCGTACTATTGACTTTCAAATGGCGCGTGGCGGACCGGATATGGAAGCGGTGAAGTTATCGTTAAAACAGCTTAACGATACCCAAGCTTATTCGGAAGAAGATTTAAAAAATGTGGTCGAAATGCAAGCCAACGCAACGCGTTACGCTATAACTGAAGCCTGCTTAGACAATTTTTTAGAGCAAAGCACCCTACCCGCCCGCGAATGGGAACGCATCCGCGACGATGTGCTGGTGGTGCATGAACGCTTGCCGCTGGATGAAGCCGCCTACATGGCCGCAAATGAAGCTGACGAAGATTTTGATGCGGATGAGATTGACTTTGCCGCCGCTGGCATCACCACACCGCAACAAGCGTTTATGCATGTGGTGACCAAGCAAAATTTAGTGCGGCGGCTAAAATATTTAGGTGCCGTGACTGAGCCTGTAGCCGCAAAACTGTATTACTTCGACACCACACCGCATTAAAACCGCCTACCAATACCGCAAATACGACCGTCCGCCGATGAGCACCCAATAAGGTCGCGCGCCGTTCAATCCGTAAAACGCGCTGCTGCTATAGCTGTCTAAACGCCCTTCGCGACGGCCTTCACGTTGCGCCATTTTCATTTGCTCACCCAACATAAAATCGAGCACTGGTTCCGGCACGCCATCTTTGGCTAGCTTCACATATTGCGATGCTTGGATGTCAAACGCGCTCCGGGATTTTTTAATTTCTGCGATGATGGTGGGCGAATCTTTGCCCGCTTTAGCCAGGCTCACGATGGTGTCCAATGTGAGCGGATTTTCTTCTACCGCAGGCGTCAACGTGGCGCAGCCGTTTAGCAACACGACTGTGGCCACGGTCATGCATAATGCGAGTACACTTCGGTTCATTTTTTGATTCATGATTATTGCTCCTTAATCCAAGACACTCGAATAGATTTTGCTCAAAAAGCACAATTTTAGACCACTCAGAATCCACAAAGTTCTATAGGAAAACATTATGACAGACGCAAACACACACGGCATTATTGACAACCCGATGGGCACCGATGGCTTTGAGTTCATCGAATATTGTGCGCCAGATACGGCCGCTTTGGGGCGCTTATTTGAAAGCATGGGTTTCGTGGCCGTTGCCCGCCACCGCTCCAAGCGCGTCACGCTCTATAAACAAGGCGGCATTAACTTTATTGTGAACGCTGAGCCCGATAGCTTTGCGCAGTCATTCGCGCGCGTGCACGGGCCTTCCGCCTGTGCGTTTGGCATTCGCGTGAAGGATGCGGCATTGGCATTTAAGCGCGCCGTGGAGCTTGGTGCCAAGCCCTATGAAGCGGCTGTAGGCCCAATGGAATTGCGCATCCCCGCGATTCAGGGAATTGGTGGCAGCTTGCTGTACATGATTGATCGTTACGGCGAACGCAACATTTATGATGTTGATTTTGTGCCTATTGCCGGTGCCGACCAGCATCCGAAAGGCGTGGGGCTGCAATATGTGGATCACCTAACGCATAACGTATACATTGGCCGCATGGATACATGGGCGAATTTTTACGCCAAGCTGTTTAATTTTAGAGAGATTCGCTACTTTGATATCAAGGGCAAAAAAACAGGCTTAACTTCGCGCGCGCTCACTAGCCCTTGCGGCAAAATTCGCATCCCGATTAACGAACCGTCAGATCAAAAATCGCAAATTCAAGAATATTTAGATGCCTACAACGGCGAAGGTATTCAACACATTGCGTTGGCTACCGAAAATATTTATGAAACAGTAGAAGCCTTGCGCACGCGCATGGTACGGTTTTTAGACACCCCAGATAGCTACTTTGACGGCATAGATGCCCGTGTTCCGGGTCACGGCGAGGATTTAGCGCGCTTGCAGTTAAACAAAATTTTAATTGACGGCGAAGGTATCGACAAAGATCGCAATGAAGATAAACTGCTGCAAATATTTACCGAAACCGTCATTGGTCCGATATTTTTTGAAGTGATTCAGCGTAAGGGCAATGAAGGTTTTGGCGAGGGTAATTTCCGCGCGCTATTTGAAGCCATTGAGGCCGATCAAATTAGTCGCGGTGTGGTGTAGGCGTGGTTGCCAACACGGCGCTGCAATATTTAAGCGGCTTCGGCAATCAACACGCCACCGAAGCGCGCGCTGGTGCCTTACCGCATGGGCAAAATTCGCCCCAGCAAGCCCCGCAGGGTTTGTATGCCGAACAGGTTTCGGGCAGCGCTTTTACCGCTCCTCGTGCGCACAATTTGCGGTCCTGGCAATATCGCTTGCAGCCATCGGTAGCGCACGCAGCGTACGAGCCCTGCAGCGCGGGCGCACACTGGCTGACGGCACCCGATGCGTCCGCCCAACCCACGCCCAATCGCCTGCGCTGGGATGCGTTGCCGGTTGATGCGCTACCAACAGGCACCGACTTTATTGACGGCATGTTTACCATCGCCAGCAGCGGCGGGGCGCGCGGTCAATCGGGCATTGCGGTGCATATTTATCGGGCAAACCTTTCAAGCCGTATTTTTTACAATGCAGACGCTGAGATGCTGTTTGTGCCGCAGCAAGGTAGCGTGCAATTTCAAACTGAATTTGGCTTGCTCGATATTGCACCGGGCGAAATTGTAGTCGTACCACGCGGCATAAAATTTCGGATGACGCACGATGGATTTGTTAACGGCTATCTGTGCGAAAACTATGGTGCGCCATTTGCGCTGCCTGAGCTTGGGCCAATCGGCGCTAACGGTTTAGCCAATGCGCGGGATTTTTTGTATCCCGCCGCGTGGTTTGAGCAAGACAATAAACCAACAGAAATTATCACCAAATACGCAGGCAAATTTTGGCACACCCACACTGCTGCATCACCGTTAAATGTTGTCGCTTGGCACGGCAACTACGCACCGTACAAGTACGATTTAGCGCGGTTTAACACCATCAACACCGTGAGCTTTGACCATCCTGATCCCTCAATTTTTACCGTGCTTACGTCGCCTTCTGAAATTGCTGGTACGGCCAATTGCGATTTCGTGATATTTCCTCCGCGTTGGTTGGTGGCTGAACATACCTTTAGGCCGCCGTGGTTTCATCGTAATTGCATGAGCGAATACATGGGCTTGATTCACGGTGCATATGACGCCAAAGCCGCAGGCTTTGTGCCCGGCGGCGGCTCGCTACACAATGCGTTTTCGGCGCATGGGCCGGACGTTGCTACCTTTAACAAAGCCAGCACCGCAAAGCTAGAACCCCAATATGTAGCCAACACCATGGCATTTATGTTCGAAAGCCGCTTCCACCTTGAACCTTCGCAACAAGCGATGAAGCACCCATCGCTACAAACTAATTACGATCAAGTTTGGCAGGGCTTCCCGCTTGCACTTTTGAAAGAATAGATCATGAAACTAGCCAGCTTAAAAAGCGCATCATTAGACGGTATTTTATTAGTCGTAAACACCGACTTAACCCGGGCAGCGGCCGTGCCCCACATCGCGCCCACCATGCAATACGCACTTGAAAATTGGGCTACCGTCGCACCGCAATTATTAGAAGCCAGTGAAGATATTGGCTGCGGTGGGATCGAAGGCGAATTTGATTTTCAACAAGCGTTAGCCGATGGAAAAATTGCCGCGCCACTACCGCGCACGCATCAATGGCTTGATGGTTCGGCCTATCTCTCGCATGTGGAGCGCGTGCGCCGTGCCCGCAACGACGTGGTTCCGCCCAGCTTCTTTCATGATCCCCTAATGTACCAAGGCGGCGGCGACGCTATGATGGGCGCGCGTGATGACATAGTAGTGTTAAATGAAGATTGGGGCGTAGATTTAGAAGGTGAAGTGGGCGTAATTACCGGTGATGTGGCAATGGGTGCAACGGCTGCAGAAGCCGGATTGGCGGTGCGTTTGGTGACACTGATCAACGATGTATCTTATCGAAAATTAATTCCTGCAGAACTCGCCAAAGGCTTCGGCTTTGTAAATAGCAAAGGCAATAATGCACTATCGCCAGTGGCAGTAACCCCAGATGAATTAGGCAGCGCGTGGGACAACGGCAAGCTTAATTTTCGCCTAGTGTGCCATGTGCGCGGCGAGTGGTTTGGCAACGGTAATGCAGCCACCGACATGACTTTTAGCTTAAATGATTTGATTGCACACGCTGCAAAAACCCGTGAATTAAAAGCGGGCACCTTGATCGGTTCTGGCACAGTTTCAAACCAAGATGAAGCCACAGGCTATGCCTGCATTATGGAAAAACGCTTGGTAGAACAAGTGCAATTGGGTGAGGCAAAAACAGATTTTTTACGCTTTGGCGACACGGTTGAAATTGATATGTTTGACCATCAAGGCAACTCAATATTTGGTGCGATAAAGCAAACGCTCGCTCGCTACCAAAATTCGTACCGCAAACATAATTAAGGCTAAAAAATGGCGGGCGAAACCAAACACGCATTGCGCGGTGACTACAAAAATATCCGCGCAGATTACACCGTTGAGCAAGATTACAGCGTCTACACGCAAGCCGAACAAACCCTCTGGAAGCGCCTATATTCGCGGCAATCCAGCCTATTACCTGCCTACGCATGCGATGAATTTATCGACATTTTGGGCGATCTACATTTTGGCGATGGCATTCCAAAATTTGCCGACATTAACATAAAATTAGCCAAAGCCACCCAATGGCAAATTGTTGCTGTGCCCGGCTTATTGCCCGATGGCTGGTTTTTTGAGCACCTTGCCAACAAGCGCTTTCCGGTAACTGTTTGGCTGCGTTCAGAAACTGAGTTTGACTACATTGTTGAGCCCGATATTTTTCATGATTTTTTCGGCCACGTACCATTATTGTTCAACCCCACCTTCGCTAATTTTTTAGAAGCGTATGGCAAAGGCGGCGTGAAGGCACAGGGCTTAGACGCGCTAGATTATCTCGCGCGACTGTATTGGTATACGGTAGAGTTCGGGCTAATTCAAACGCCAAAAGGCTTGCGCACCTACGGCGCAGGCATATTGTCATCCGGCAGCGAATTGCCCTACTGCACAACATCCGCCGCCTCGCAGCGTATTAAATTTGATTTGCTACGCGTAATGCAATCCAAATACAAAATCGATAGCTTTCAAGAAACCTATTTTGTAATTGATAGCTTCAAACAATTGTTCGACGCCACAGCACCCGACTTCACGCCCTACTACACGCAGCTACGCAGCCGCCCGACGCTAGCCGCCAACGCCACTTTATCCACCGATTCTATTCTCTAGCCTATGTTTGAATTTTCTGCCGAAGCCGGTCTCTGGGGCTTATTCGCCGCCGCGTTCATCTCCGCCACCGTGTTGCCAGGTGGTTCTGAATTTGTACTGATGGCGCTCCTTGCCAAACACCCCGACCAATTTTGGCAAGCCATTGCGGTTGCCACAGCCGGCAACACCTTGGGTGGATTAACATCCTACTGGCTAGGCAGATTACTTCCCAATAAAGCCGAAGGCCGAGCAATCAACTGGCTAAAAAAGTATGGCTACTGGGCGCTACTGATGAGCTGGATTCCATTATTCGGTGACGCCATATGTGTGGCCGCAGGCTGGATGCGGCTGAACGTGTGGGCGGCGTTACCGCTGTTTGCAATTGGGAAATTATTTCGCTACGTACTGGTGGCGGGTGGGTGGGCTTGGATTGTGGCGACGTTTTTTAAATAGGCTGGAGACGGCCTATTTTAGGGTGTCTTCAAGGGTAAGAATAATAATGCAATAATGAAAGAAATGATCTCAGTTCGTCCGTTTTGCGTGTGCGGCGCGGGGTCGGCTTACACAGATTGTTAGGCGCGTACATAGGCTTTCATTGCGTCCCAATACCAAACCTTATGGTCTATCTCCTTGGCCACACCAACGTTTTCACTGAGCACAATCACTACCTCGATTCCTTGCTCGCGGAACAGATTCTGCGCGTGCTTCAGTACACTTTTCTTTCCAGTAAGCCATTGGCATTTTCCGGAGGAAAGCAATTCAATTGATTCTCGAAAAGACAGACCGATTTTCTGTCGTAGGTTGATGAGTGCGACCTTATCAGCTTTATCAAATGCTGGCTGCAGCACGTAATGAGACCCCGCAGCATTTTCCAAATCGTACTTGTCCTCAAGATATTGGTCTACAGACTGGTAGCTGACTATCATTTCGACATCGCCTGAGGTGACGTCGACTAGGTGAGCATTTACACCAACATAACAGCGTTCAAAAATACCGTGCAAGACACAGTCTTCGCTGTTTGCTCGAATTACCCAGTAATCGCCTCTTGGTGAAGCCTCGCACGATTGGATAACAAACCGTTCATCTCGATCGTCATTTTCGCATAGCTGCAGAATGATTTTTTGGGCTTGATCTGCGGAGATCATTGAACGGCGCCTAATGCAATAGGTAAGGTAACACTTGCAAAATGAACTCGTCGTCGCGGTATATATTCATTTCATAAAACCTCGATAAGTGTTGCAGGTATTGGCCGAACATAGTAACTGCACACGCACATAGTTGTAAAAGAAACCATGAAACCACGCGAGCGAATGTTGTTGTCTGTTCGCTAAAAAGCCAAGTCCGCGAGCGTATTTACCACATTCATTGTTGGCTAAGCACCAAGAAAGTCTACCGGTATTCGATGCGATTTTCCAGTCGCTGGCAGCGGTATAAGAATACGCTGGGAACGCCCTAAATTAGGGCATCTCCAGCACCCATCTACCCTGCTTTATGCATACTCACGTATTCACATAACGCGTCATTCATCCGCGTTTGCCAGCCGTCGCCAGTGTCTTTAAAGTATGCAATAACCTCCGGGCTGAAGCGTACGGTGACCGCTACTTTCACTGGTGCTTTTTGAGCACCGCGCTTGCCGGGCATTCGAATCTTCGCCTTGTCCCAAAACCCCGCTACAGGGGTTTCGTCGCGCGAAACATGACCGTTGATACCCTCAGGTGCTACCGAAATTGCAGCCGCAATTTGAGCAGCGTTAAACACTGGTGTTTTCGAAATATTTGTGGATTTCATATTTATCCGCTTACAGACAAGAAATTAGATGGGGATTTTCGCCCAACACTTTGCGCAAGGCAATCGCGTAGACACGCCGTTTACCGCCGTGTTTGATTCTGACACCTACCGCAAATTGCAGAATAAACAGCAAGCCAGGCAGCTGCGCAAATAAAAAAACGCGAGGAAGAAGCCCGCGCACCTACCGCTGCCAGCGAGGCCATGCAGCTACTCCGCCGTGTGCAAGTAGTCAATGCGACCTCGTTTCCGGTGAATGAAGGCGTGGAGTGATGGGCTGGAGATGCCCGAAAATAGGGCGCCAGTGGCAAAATACTCCGTTACGCTATTGACCAACATCGAAGTTAGGCTTGAAGAAACATCAACCCAACCCGCTTGTTTTTGATACTAAAAAGAGGCCAGCACACATGAAAGCAGAACCAAATACCGCAACAATCAGCGCATACCATTCGGTTCGCGGAAACAACGCACTTCGCCTTGGGTGTTTAGGGTCAACGTAGACCAAAACCCGCATTCCCGCCGAAAACTCCTGAATATAGTCTTCTGCCTGAAATCGATATTTGGAACCACCATAATTTAATATGTGAATAGAGTGTCCATAAAAGGTTTGATTTGCGTACATGTATTTGTACATTATTTCCGGTGTAAAGGTTTGGCGCATTTGACTGCCCGTAAACACTTTTGATCCGTCTGTCACACCAACATAAACTATCCAACCACGAACAGGTTTCCAAGATTTATGCGAAAGACTTCGAAGAAAGATAGTTGCAAATGGCGCGGCAAGCAGAACGCCAAATACTGTAAAAACAAAGGGTGCAATATCTTTCATGACCCTGCCCTTTCTTCAGATTTAACTCAACAGAAGCCACGCGACTTTTAAAACAGCACAGCACACTTCGGCATAAGTTGAGCCAATGCGCTAGTTGCTGCACACGCGTCTGCTCAACGGATGGGATGCTCAATAGTGTATTGCCGCAGCGCCGCATCCAAACGGGTTTGCCAGCCGTCGCCTGTGGCTCGAAACTGCGTCACCACGTCACGAGATAGGCGAATGGTAATACGTTCCTTGGTCACCTCTGCCTTTGGACGTCCAATGCGCGCAATCGGTTTCACGGCAGCCCACTGGGCGTCTGAAAACGGCATTGCATCCGGGTCGGATAACGCCGCAGCAGTAATGGCTGCGTCTTCTGCGTCCGTGGGCGCGAGGGTATTTAATTTAAGTTTCGGCATAGCGATTCACCTCTCGTTGGTTAGCTTTGCGTAAGCTGATAACACGACGCTCCGCATGGCGGTCTACGAAGACCACATAAAATAGCCGGTTACCGATGTAACCGAGTCCGGCCAAGCGGCTTTCACCGTATTCGCGCCGCTCGTCTGGCCAGACTATCGCCTCGTTCCATTCAAACTCTGCCGCGTCCGCGAGCGAAACGCCGTGCTTGGCGGTATTGATCACGTCTTTGGCTGGATCAAAAATGATCTTCATACGAATTATTGTATGCACAAAAAGTAGACGCGTCAAGGAATTAATACTCAGACAATTTGCTCCCGGCGTTAGGCTACTTAAACCATGCCAAAGATCAGTTTAAAAAACTGCGCGCAGTCAGTACTTGATACTACATCGGCACCAACGTTGGGCTGGGTGATACGTCAGCCAAACCTACATAGCGCGTCAAGCTTCGGTCGGAAAAAAGGGCTTCCCATCAGAGAGTTTATAAATAGATAACTCCTTGCCCAACTTGACCATCCTACGATCTAGCGTTGGGAAATCGGCAATTTCTTCATTTTTATTTTCGCCACCCATCAAGTAAACCAATTCTTCATCAAAAGGGTTACTCATATTATGCGCGACCGAAGGGGTGGGGAATGCGACAAAGTCACCTGCACCTAGCTCGTAATCTTGACCATCAATATGCGTTATGGCGCGACCTGAAAGTAGGTAGACCCACTCTTCTTCCGTGTGATGCGAGTGGTACGCGAACGATTCTTTACCGGGGCTTAAGCGACCTATACTCACGCCGGTGCGGGAAAGCCCCGCGTGACGAGCCATCCATGTTCCCCTGATCTCCGACTTCGGATTCCACGGATGGCTAAATGTGGTTTCCCGCGCTTTAATATCAGCAGCTCTCAGTATGTGTGCGTAAGGCTTGGGGATTTCCATGGGTTTATCTCCGAAAAATTTATTGGTTTGCGAAATAGCTGTGAGGCGAAAAAAGCGAGATTGGTGCCTGCGCGGAACAGGAAAGTTAGCCCAAGTGCGTCGCGATAAAACCCGAGCGCTGCATCGACATTGCTTACGGTAATGACGATCTGACGGATGGACGATAGTGTTGGGTCGTTATGCACAGCGACCCTCCATTTCTTTTAGGGGTGCGGAAATTGTCAATGTACCGTTTATGAATGCACTGACGGGATGCAGTGCTAGGCGTTCTGAAGGCAGTGTGGCTGGCCACACAACTGAGG
>JAYUOW010000333.1:0-2613 GCA_043760555.1 Betaproteobacteria bacterium | reverse complement strand
GGGCGTTGTCAGGCAATTAATGAGCGGAAAAGAAGCGATGGTTTTTGTGGTGCGCTGCGGGGAGGATGAGCCTGCCTGCTGTGCAAAAATCTACAAAGAAGCCAATAAGCGCGCGTTTCGGCAAGCCGTGGACTACACCGAAAACCGCAAAACCAAAAATTCGCGCCAAGCACGTGCCATCGCCAAAGGCACAAACTACGGCCGTAAAAGCCAAGAAGCAGCGTGGCAAAGTGCTGAAGTAGATGCGCTGTATCGCCTAGCCGCTGCGGGCGTGCGGGTACCCAAGCCGTTGAACTTTCACGAAGGCGTGTTGCTGATGGAATTGGTGACCGACGCGGAAGGTAACGCGGCACCGCGCTTAAACGATGTGGAATTTGAGGCGGACTTAGCCATTGATTATCACCAGCGCTTAATTTTAGAAGTAGTGCGTATGTTGGGTGCGGGTATTGTGCACGGTGATTTAAGCGAATTTAATATTTTGGTAGATGCCGATGGGCCAGTGATTATCGACCTGCCGCAAGCGGTAGATGCAGCGGGCAATAATCACGCCGAAAATATGCTGTTGCGCGATGTGGGTAATTTGCGCAATTACTTTGGGCGCTTTGCGCCTGAACTGCTAAAAACTAACTATGGCGATGAAATTTGGTCGCACTATTCGGCAGGCACATTAGCAGTAGACACGGCGCTTTCCGGCCACTTTACGCCCAGTCAAAAGCAGATTGATATGGAAGATATTCTGCGCGAAATCGAAGACGTGCGCCTCGAAGAAGCTGCACGCAAAATGCGCATGGCGGATTTGGAATAGCGGCAGCCTCGCTAGCTAATACCGTATCCGCAACTTAGTATCAGCCATTGATACCGTTCTATTTATACCTTGTGTCACCACATTTTCAGCCACATAGCAAGTAAGCTCTGCAAAACCACACGCTCACCTTAAGAAAGTCCCGCCATGAAAACCATCGCACAATACCTCGCTCTACTATTGATTGTTACGCTGTGCGGTTGCTCTACGTCACTGCGGTCGCGTGAATCGAAACAATCGGCAAGCATTGTTGATTATCTCTATCCCAAAGCCACCGAAGCACCAAAGCTCGAACCCGGCATGACCACCCTGCGCCCCCCCGTGCGTGTAGGCATTGCGTTTGTGCCCTCCGATTCACGCGGCTATGGGCTGCCGGAAACTGAAAAAATTAAGCTGCTAGAGCGCGTAAAAGCATCGTTTGCCGGCCGCGACTATATTGGCAGCATTGAAATTATTCCGTCGCAATATTTGCAACGCAACGGCGGCTTTGCCAATATGGAACAAGTTGCACGCACCTTCGGCGTTGACATCATGGCCATGCTGTCATACGACCAAGTGCAATTTACCGATAGCAATTCGCTTTCATTGCTATATTGGACGATTGTCGGCGCCTACGTGGTCAACGGCAATCAGTACGACGTAAACACCATGATAGACGTTGCCGTATTCGACGTAGCCAGCCGCAAGCTGCTGTTCCGTGCGCCCGGCACCAGCCAAGTACAAGGCGGTGGCAACTGGGCTAACTTTAGCGAACGCGCCCGCGCTGGGCAAATTGAAGGCTACAACAAGGCCGTTGAACAGCTCGTGCCGCAGCTACAAAAAGAGCTTGATAGCTTTAGAGAGCGCATTAAAACTGCGGCGACTTTTAAAGTAGAAGCGCGACCAGGTTATCGCGGCGGCGGCAGCTTAGGCTGGATGGATTTAGCGATAGCTGCAGCACTGGCTGGGTTGGCAATATTTGCGTATGCCGCCAAACGCAAGCAGATCTAATTTCTGCAATGAAATTAAGCGCAAACCCGCTATTTGCGCCCTTCACCGCGCTTTTATCACTGTGCGGCGTAGTGCTGGCTGCGTTGGGTGATTCCACTTTCATCACGCCGCTAACGCTAGATCGCCAAGTTCTTATGCAGGGCGAAGTTTGGCGGCTATGGGCAGGGCATCTTGTTCATTTTTCGGCGCAGCATGCGTGGGTAAATATATTGGTGTTAGCCATCACGGGCAGCGTCGTTGAACGCTACGTGGGTACGTTTAAATTTGCGATGTTTATGCTCAGCAGCGCTGTATTTATTAGCCTAGGGTTGATGCTGTGGCAGCCTACACTGATGGAGTATCGTGGCTTGTCAGCAATAGCCACCGCACTTACCGTAGCCGCCCTATTTGTAGTGGCAAAACAACATCGCGCAGCAACAATTTATGTGGTGCTGCTGGGAATATTGCTGAGCGCAAAACTGATTGGCGAAGCGCTAGGCACTACATCTATTGCAGCCAACTTACCGGCAGGTGTTGCCGTCGAATGGCGCTCGCATGTGCTGGGTGCGGCGGCGGGTTTAGTGCTTATTGGGTGGCTTGTTATAGCTGAAATTATAGGTTGTAGAGTGCCTAAATACGGGCGTCTTCAGCCTATTTAGAATGCTATAAAATATCATTCGGCACATCCACATCCAGCAGCACGCCACTATCATCCACCGCGATTTCGATTACCTGATCCGCATTTTCCAGCACGATTGATCGTGCGCCGGTGTCGCCTTGCAAATCGAGCAGCTGCGCATGGTAACTAGCCGGGAAAAATACGGGGTGGCCGCGTTGATTAT
>JAYUOW010000332.1:0-7363 GCA_043760555.1 Betaproteobacteria bacterium | reverse complement strand
TGTAGTGATTTCGGGTGGCAACACCGATCACGCCGTCGCGGTAGCGGATGCGTTGCAGCACCCAAAAAAAGTCTTCCCATGAATTGCCCAAGGCCATCGCGTAGGTGTGCTCAGCAAATACCACGCAATCACTTTTTTCTAGGTTAAACAGCGGTTGCGCGTCGATGTTTTCATAGGGGAATTCGCCGAGCAAATAAAGCTCATACGGTTGACCAATATTTTTGCGGCCAAGATGGGCAATGCGGGCAGAAAGCTTTGGTTCTACTAGCGGTAAATAGCTAATGTAGCGGCCAGTTTCTTCTGGATTCATTTGATAGAGCTGTTTGTTGAGCAGCTTGGTCAGTTCAGCTTCGTTTATTTCGAGTTTGGCTGCTGCTGCTAGTTGCTGTGGCGTGGCGGTCACGGTGGGTTGCACCACCACGGTAGTGGCGCAGCCCGAAATTGCAACGATTGCAAGCGCGGATAAAAATAGTTTTTTAAGCATGATTTACACTCGTATGATGCCCTGAAGATGCCCGCAAATAGGGCATCTTCAGGGCATTAAAAATCAATGGCTGTGCGCCGATGTTGCGCGTGCTGCGTGGGTTGGATGGCAGAGTTCTTGATGGCGGTTTAGGTAGAGCGGTGAGCCGCATTCTTCGCAGTCTTCAAATCGTGATAAGTCGCTGAATTCAAAAATGTGTTTGCAGCCGACCATTTTTAAGCAATTGGTAATCGTGTTGCGGGCGACGACATCTGGGCTTTCGTCTAGGTTTTCGGCAATTGCAGGATCAAACGAGGAAATTTGCCACGCCATGCCGTCGATCACTTCGCTGCCCGCTTCATCGAGTATGCCGATACGATATTCAAGCGGATAGTTTTCACCAAACGGCGCAATCGAGACGGTAAGCGATTGCATATCGCGGTGCTCAAAACTTGCCACCATGCGCAGCAACGCCATGAGCTGGTGTGGGCGCAGGCGGGACGCTGCCACGCTCATCGCGTGTGAGGCGCCAGCGGGTAGGGCGGTTTCAAGGCGCGCGTTGGGCAGGGTTTTGGCTAGCTCTTCAATAATTTGGCTTGACCACATTTCGCTGGCAAAGTTTTTTGATTCAGCTTGGGTGGCAAAACTGTGATCTTTGGTTTCGCCATTCCAGCGGAAAAGCCCTGGATACGGCATTTCTGGCGTGGTGCGTACGCCAATTACGCCGATTAAAAAGCGTTGCGATAGGTCGCCAATGTCGTCAAAAAATGGGTTGGATACGATGTCTAAATCGTCGCGCGTGAGTGGGGTTTTGTCGAGCACGGCTTCGGCTAAATTCATCGTGAGTTCACGGCGCGCGATGGACGGAAACGGTAATTCGTCTTCACCATACAAACCCGGTAAAAACGCGTACTCCGCATGTTTGGCCGCCGCGCTGCGCTCAAAAATGCCGTTAATGCGCTTAATAACAGGCGCTTTAAGCGTTTTTGGTATGGGCGCGTTGCTATGAAAAATGACCGGCGCTGCGACCAGCAAAAATGTCCAGCTGATGCCGTCACGAATCAAGGTAACGCTTTCAGACAGCGTGCGAATGGCATCAAAAATTGGGCCGTGCACGTCGCCATCTTCAGACGGCGGACCCGCTTCGCCTAGGGCTTGCAGATATTTTTCTAGCGCGTCGTTTTGGTTTTCCATGCAGTCTTGGATGTAGATTTCAAGCTGCTTTTCATAGTGCGAGGCCTCGAACGATGACGACGCGTTTTTTAGCATCTCGCAAATTAGCGGCAGAACAGTTGCAGGATCGTTAGGCGGGATAGTTTTTTTATTTATAGGTGTTTTTGCCATGATTTTTCCGATGAAGTTGAAGGTTCGAGCATTGCATGTTGTGCGTGGACGGCTAGCATTTTCGGGTTAACATGCGCACTGCAATATAAGTAATCTTTAAGCTTCCATCATGCCACAAGAGCCAAGCCGATAATTCTGCCACCCATTTGATTTTACCGAAAGCACACCATGAAAACTAAGATCGTTCTCACCGAAGCCGACACCGCTTTAATTCTCGAAGCCAGCATTGCCCACGCCGCCATGCAAGCTTGGGCTGTGTGTATTGCCATTGTTGATGATGGCGGCCACTTGTTGCGCTTTGTGCGCTTGGATAATGCGGCCCCGGCCAGCGTGGGCATTGCGCAAGCCAAAGCTGAAAGTGCGGCGATTCGTCGGCGCGAAACCTTGCTGGATGAAAAAATGGTCAATGAAGGCCGTGTTTCGGCGCTTTCCATGCCTAACATCACGTTTTTAGAGGGTGGTGTGCCGATTATGATTGAAGGCCAATGCGTGGGCGCTGTGGGCGTTTCGGGCGTGAAGTCGAGCGAAGATGCAGAGATTGCGAAGGTAGGCATTGCGGCGTTGTTGTAGGACAAAAAACTTAGGGAAAATAATAAAATGAAATCCTGTCCTTCTTGTCGCGCCGATATGGCGCAACATTTGTTTGAACCGATGATGCGCACTGGGGCGGTTAGGTCAGCGCAAGTTGAAGTAGATGTGTGCTGGCCGTGCCATTTAATTTGGTTCGACGGTTTTGAAAGCACGCAGCTTTCGCCTCGTGCGGTGGTGGAGTTTTTTAAGCTCATCCATTCGCACGAGCAGGCTGCGAATGCCGCACCGATGCAACCGGTAAGCCAAACCCCGGATTGCCCCACCTGCGGGTCAAGGCTGCGGGACAGCCATGACTTCACGGCGAAGGGACGCATCAAATATTTCCGTTGCCCGGTGGAACATGGTCGCTTAATTACGTTTGTGCAGTTTTTGCGCGAAAAAAGCTTCATCCGTGATTTAACCAAAATTGAAATTGATACTTTGGCATTAACGGTGAAGCAAATAAGGTGTTCTAGCTGCGGCGGGCCAATTGATTTGCGTAAAGATCATGCCTGCAGCCACTGCGGTGCCGCTATTTCGGTGCTCGACAAAGATGCAGTGACAAAAACGCTTTCTGGCTTGCTAGAGGCACACGAAGCGCGGCTGATGAATGGCATGAGCGATGCCAATATTGGGGGCGGTGATGCTAAGCGCGGCGCACGCGATTTTTCGCAAATGCACGACACGAATGCCAAAGCCAACGCCGTCATGGCGGCCGCTAAATTTGAATCGGATCAGCTAAAAGAACGGAGACGTCGCGAGCGTGAGAATGGCGGCAGTGGCGCGTCAGGCATTGATGGTTTTGATTTGCTACGTGGCGGTGATTTGTTAGCCGATTCAATTGGGGATTTTTTCTCTGGTTTTGATTTTTAAAGAAAGCTATTCATCATGACGCTGCGATCCCGTTTAACGATTATCACTGGCACCACCAAAGGCCTAGGAGCTGCCTTGTACGCGCAGGCTGCCGCGCGTGCTGCAAGCAGCGCTGGCGACGTTGTAATTGCGCTTTCTAGGAATGCTTCGTCAGACGCTAAACCCGCAAAAAACATCGGCTATTTTCAAGCCGATTTTACCCAGCCTGATTTAGCGTTGAAGGCAATTCAGGAAGCATTTGCGTGGGTTGCGACGCTAAATTTGCGTTTTGACGATGCCCTGCTAATCAACAATGCCGGCGTGGCGGAACCTGTAATGCCCGCCGTTGATTTGGCTGTAGATGCCGGTGCTGCGGCGCTTTCCAACCATTTTGCGGTGAATGTTATTTCACCCATGTTATTGAGTGCCGCCTTTAGTCAAGCCACAAAAGTGCTTGCGGCCAAACGCACAGTAGTGCATATTTCATCCGGTGCTGCCAAGCGCCCGATGGCGGGCTGGGCAGCCTATTGTGCTAGCAAAGCTGCACTTGAAATGACCGGTGGCGTGGCTGCTTTGGAAGCCGCAAGCAACGATCCAACGTTGTCTATTTGCAGCCTGGCACCGGGTGTGATCGACACGCCGATGCAGGAGCGCATTCGTGGCTTATCGTCGGATAAATTTGTGGACGTTGCGCGGTTTCAGCAGATGCATGAAACCGGCCAATTACGTACCGCAGATGCGGTAGCCACCGATATTTACAACGCGTTTGATCAGCACTTGCTAGTGAACGGCGGCTTGTTGGATATTCGTACCTTACTCCTCGCAAAATAGAAAATAGATGATGACTGCGCAAACCACCACGAGAAAACGTAAGCCCAGCGATCCCACCAAACTTGCGGTGTGCGATCTTGCAAAATGTGAAGGTATTTGCTGCACCGACGGTGCGTTTTTACAGCCCGATGAAGAGGCGCTGATTCATAAATTGGTGAAAAAATATCCCAGCCATTTTCCGCAATTGCCAGCCGATTACATTGCTGATGCCGAGTGGGAAGGCAATATCGGTCGCAAAACAGCGACTTACACCTACCACTATAAAAATAAGCCAGCCCATTTTAAAAATACGCGTTGTGCATTTACCGAAGCTGATGGCAAATGTGGCTTGCAAACCTTGGCCGTCGCGCACGGCAAACACAAGTGGGATTACAAGCCGATGGGCTGTTGGTTGTTTCCGCTTTCGGGTGATGACAAAGGGTTAGTCGCCCCGCCGCGTAGTAAGGCCAAGGATCCGAACAACCTCGGCAAACATTATCCTGGCTTCGTCACTGCTACCCCATGCGGCACGCATGCGCCAAAGGGGCGCGTGTGGTGGATGGCGTTGCGTGAAGAAGTGCAGTTTTATCGCAAAGATTCAGAAAATCAGGCTTCCTAATCTTTAAACACGCGTTAAAATAGGGCATGCAAATCACTACTGCCTACTAATGGATTCCCTAACGCTCACGCGCGAACTTAACGTCAATTTATCGCCTGCGCAAGCTGGGCAATTAGAAGCGGCTTTGCGTGAAGCGCAGGGCGACGCAGCACCTAAGGATGACGCGGTGGCGCGTATTGTGGCTGCACTAGACACGTTAGAATCTGGCGTGGTGATGTATAGCGCGGACGACACGCTGGTGCTGTGTAATCGCCGGTTTCGCGAGATGTACTCAGCCGTTGCCGATGTGCTTGTGCCTGGCACGCATTACACTGAAATTTCGCGCGCGTTTTTTCAACGCGGTCTCTCGCGCAACGTGGCGATGACGGTAGAAGAATACATCGAGTCGAGGTCAGAAATTCATCGTAATCCTGGGCATCGAGATTATGAATACAAGCTTGACGCCACCACATGGCTGCTCGTTTCTGAACGGAAGACTCGGGACGGCGGACTAATTGGATTCAGACTCGATATTTCAGAGCGCAAAGAAGCCGAGCGGAAGCTACAAGAAAGTGAGCAGCGATTTCGTAGCCTCATTGAAATGTCGTCCGATTGGTATTGGGAACAAGATTGCGATTTTCGGTTCACGATGCTCTCAAACGGGCATTTGTTGCGCATGGGTGTGGATCAGGCGCAGCGGGTAGGTCGCACTCGTTGGGAGATTGGACTCACCGGCGTTACCGAGCAGCAATGGGCTGACCATCGACAGATTTTGAATAACCATGAGAGCTTTCGGGGGTTTGAATACAGCTGGACGAACCCACACGGGCGCTTGCTTTATTTGAGTGTTTCTGGCGACCCAATCTTCACTGAAGAAGGCCTATTTACGGGCTATCGCGGCACAGGCACTGATATTACGGAACGCAAGCGCTTTGAAGCGCGCATCCGTGAGCTAGCTGAATTTGATTTTTTAACCGGCTTGCCCAATCGTGTTTTATTGGAATCGCATTTTGGGCTGGCTGTGCGTGATGCGGCTGATCGGCAAGTGCGGATTGCGCTGTTGTTTATCGACCTTGATCGGTTTAAAAACATTAACGACTCTCTCGGCCATCATGTCGGCGATGCGCTGCTTGAGCAAACGGCGAAGCGCCTATTGAACGTGGCGGGCGTAAAATCCACCGCATCGCGCCACGGTGGCGATGAATTTGTGGTGCTGGTACCTGACTGCGGCAGTGTAGCGGCAGTGACGGCGTTGGCTGACAAAATTGTGGCGACGTTGGGTGCGCCGTATCACTTGGCGGGGCTTGAGCTAACCGTTACGCCATCGATTGGCATTAGCCTTTGCCCGACGGATGCCGAAGACTTAGACGCGCTAATTCGCAACGCTGATTTAGCGATGTACGACGCGAAAGCGCGTGGACGCAATCAATTCAGCTTCTTTAGCGCGGCGATGAATGAAAAAGCGCTACAGCGCTTGGCCATTGAAAACGGCTTGCGTCGCGCCGTGGAGCGCGGTGAATTTCATTTGGTGTACCAGCCACTGGTGCGGTTAGAAGATTCAAAAGTAATCGGTGTTGAAGCACTAATTCGTTGGTCAAACCCAGAGCTTGGTGTAGTGGGGCCTGCGCAATTTATTCCGATTGCAGAAGAAACTGGTTTAATTGTAGCCATTGGCGATTGGGTTATTGTAGAAGTTTGTAAGCAACAACAAAGATGGGCTGAAGACGCCCTATTTACGGGCTTCTCCGTGGCAGTAAATGTCTCCGCTAAGCAGTTTAGTAACCAAAAATTAGTGAGTTTTTTGCAGCATAATTTAAGCGCGCATGGCCTCACCACGGCCGCAATTGATCTCGAAATTACTGAGTCGGTGTTGATGGACGATCAAGATTCTACAGCCCAAGTATTAAGCGCGTTAACCGGTGCGGGCTTCAAGCTGGTGATTGATGATTTCGGTACCGGCTATTCAAATTTATCGTATTTAAAACGCTTCAATATTGCTAAATTAAAAATTGACCAATCTTTCACCCGTGATTTAATGACTGATCCTGATGACGCAGCCATTACCTGTGGCATCATTAGCTTAGCTAAAAACGTCGGCATTTCCTTGGTGGCTGAAGGCATTGAAAACGCGCGGCAACGCGACTTTTTGTTGGATCACTATTGCCAACAAGGTCAAGGATATTACCTGTGTGAACCGTTGCGTGCGGCGGAATTAACGACATTTTTGAAGCAAAACGCGATGCATTTGCCACCTGCAAAAAAGGCACGGCGACCAGCATATCCTGAAACCTAAACCATCGAGTTGGATTTTTCTAGGGCATAAAATGACTACTTACAAATTACAAGTACAAGACGATGATGCCAAGCCCAACACGTGGCGTGACGTAAATGATGGAGCTGGCAAACTGCAAACCTTTACCGACGAAGCCGCCGCCCGCAAAGCGCTGTTAGAGCAGTTTCCGGTGCTGGTAAAGCTGGAGCAATTTGCGTCCGGTGCTAAGCGCACCAGAGTCGTGGTGGTGGGTGCGTTTCAAGACCTTGATGATGAAAAAGACAAATAGGAAATACCGATGAAAATGCAATACAGGCGATTAGGGCAGGCAGGGCTACAAGTTTCCGCGCTGTCATTTGGCTCATGGGTAACTTACGGCAATCAGGTCGATACTAATCGTGCGGTGGAACTCATGAGTGCCGCGCGGGATTATGGCGTTAATTTTTTCGATAAC
>JAYUOW010000331.1:0-7425 GCA_043760555.1 Betaproteobacteria bacterium | reverse complement strand
TGCGCCAAGGCATTGGCTTGCCGTATGGCTGTCGCAACGGTGCCTGCGGCAGTTGCAAGGCAAAAATCACCACGGGCACGGTGGATTTAGGCAACGTGCAAGAACGTACTTTGCGCATGGAAGAACGCGCAGCGGGCTTAGCACTTTTGTGCTGTGCTAAGCCGCTTGAAAATTTAGATATTACGGTTAAAGAAGTGGGTGGCGCGGGGGACATTCAAGTGCGCACGTTGCCTTGTCGCGTTGAAAAAGTGGAAAAGCCCGCGAGTGATGTCGCGATTCTTTATTTGAAATTACCCGCGCAAGAACGCTTGCAGTTTATGGCGGGGCAGTATGTAGATATTTTGCTGAAAGACGGCAAGCGCCGCAGCTATTCTATGGCCAACGCGCCGCATGACGACGCACACGTGCAATTGCATATACGGCACGTGCCAGAAGGCGCGTTTTCAGGCTATGTGTTTAACGATATGCGTGACCGCGCGATACTGCGTTTTGAAGGGCCGATGGGGAGTTTTTTTCTGCGTGAAGATTCCAACAAGCCGGTAATTTTGATGGCCGGTGGCACTGGGTTTGCACCGATCAAAGCGATACTTGAGCACGCGTTTCATAAGCATATTGATCGCGAGTTTGTGCTGTATTGGGGCGCGCGTAGTTTGGTTGATTTATATATGGCGGCATTGCCTGCGCAATGGGCGCAAGAATATCCAAACTTTAGTTTTATTCCCGTATTATCGGAACCACTTGAAAGCGATAAATGGCCGGGTAGAACGGGCTTTGTGCATCAAGCCATTGCAGATGATTTTAAAGATTTATCCGGCTATCAAATGTATGCCTGCGGTGCGCCACCGATGATCGACGCGGGACGCGCGGCGTTTGTAGCACAAGGCTTGCCTGAAGATGAATTTTTTGCCGATAGTTTTACGTATGCAGCATCCACTTAATTTTAGGAGAACACCATGATTGCAGTAGGCCAAAATGTACCAGACGCAACCTTAGCCGAATTTATCGAAACCGAAACTGCAGGCTGCAGCGTAGGACCTAACAAATTCAAAGTAGCCGATCTTGTGAAGGCCAAAAAAATCGCCGTGTTCGGCCTACCCGGCGCCTTCACACCCACCTGTTCCGCCCAACACGTGCCAGGTTATGTAAGCCACTTTGACGCCTTCAAAGCCAAAGGGGTGGACGAAATTTGGTGCTTATCGGTAAACGATGCGTTCGTGATGGGCGCATGGGCAAAAGATCAAAAAACAGCCGGCAAAGTACGCATGCTGGGTGATGGTTCCGCAGAATTTGCCAAAGCACTAGGCTTAGATGCCGACTTCAGCGCCTTCGGCATGGGCATCCGCATGAAGCGGTTTTCGATGGTGTTAGATAACGGCGTGGTGAAGGCGTTGAACATTGAAGCTGGCGGTAAGTTTGAAGTATCGAATGCAGAAACGATGCTGGGTCAGTTGTAGGGGATTTAGTTTTTGTTCGTAAAAACGGCCAACTTTTGTTGGCCGTTTTTTATTATGCGGATTGGCGTAAATATTAAACAAGCAAGGTCATGCCAGCGAATTTGGCCGCTTTTTTATCGAATGTCATGGTTTGAACACAGCCCGCATGGGCGGCGGCGCGCTCGATTAGGCAATCCGCAAAATCTGCCGTGCTCAAGCCAAATGTGCGTAGCGCGCTGGAAAGCACAGCCGGACGCTCGATTTTAAATGTGCTTACTGCGAGCAACTTTTGAAACGCTTCAACGATTTGTTCGCGACTTAACCCATAGCCAGAATCGAGCACCCAATTTAATTCGATGCACGGCAAGCGAAACATAGCCTTGGTTACCGGCGGTTAAGCCATCGACAAAGCGATCGACCATTTCTAACTGTTTAGCATCATCACGGGCGATGTAACGCACCAAAATATTGGTGTCTATTCCAACCATTTTGCATCCGCGCCGCGTTTAGCGATCACAGCATTCATTTCTTCAATCGTCAGCGACTTACCGGTGTTGCTAAACAACCCCTTCAATATTGAAGCCGGTACAAACGGCGCTGGTTTTAGCACAAAAGCACCGGTATCCAATTCTTCAAAGATCACCTGATCACCAGCTTTGATATTTAACTGTTCAAGCACTTCAAGGGGGAGCGTCACTTGCCCCGTGGACGTTAGCGTTAACCTTTCTGAAATCATATTTACCTCCTGTTATCAAGTGCCTAAGTTAAAGTATGCGCCAAGGAAAGTCAAACAGCGCAATTCGGCGTCACATCATCTACATGCCAACCGCCGTCGTCGCCCCAGCTGTAGGAGCGCTCCGCGTGCGCGCTCGTAGTGTGACGCGGTGCGTGCGTTCAATCGTGATCGAGGCGTGACGCGCGCATCACGTTGCGCGAAGAGGGCGCATGCAATGCGCTCCTACGAGAGCAGTTTGTTTTCGTCAGGAGCATTCAATTGATGGATGAAAACGCCCAATTTATCCAGCAGCGGGACTACCTTCGCATCGCCAGTGTCTTCAGCTACAACTCTACGTCAAAATCCCACCACCCTCGTCGCCGCAGCCGTAGGGGCGCTCTGCGTGCGCCCTCGTAGTGTGACGCGGTGTGTGCGTTCAATCGTGATCGTTGCGTAACGCATGCATCACGTTGCGCGAGGAGGGCGCATGCAATGCGCCCCTACGATAGCGGTTTATTTTCGTCAGCAGGCCTTAATTGATGGCTGAAAACGCCCTATGGGCACCGTTCAGGCATCAACACAAACGACGAAGTTCAACCACCTTCGTCGCTACGGCCGTAGGGGCGCTCTGCATGCGCCCTCGTAGTGTGACGCGGTGTGTGCGTTCAATCGAGATCGTTGCGTTACGCATGCATCACGTTGCGCGAAGAGGGCGCATGCAATGCGCCCCTACGAGAGCGGTTTATTTTCGTCAGCCTAACTTACTCTATGCCTGAAGACGCCCTAAATACGGGCGTCTCCAAGCAAAAAACTATTGATTTACCCACGCCCCATAACGAAATGAATTATCAACCTCGGGCCTATCGGGATAGATCACCAAATTGCCGATGCGCGGTTCGTAAGTAGGTGTTTTGCCGGGTTCGGGCTTTAGGGGAAGGTCGAGCTTTAGCGCTTTTACTTGCGCTTGTACTTCTGGGGTGTAGAGCGACGGGTGGGCGTCTTCCAACGTCACCGTGTATTTAACGGATACGTTTTTGTTGGTACCGATGTTCAGAGGCGAAAGTGATTCAGTTATTTTTTCAAATTTCGGGTTGCCAAAACAAAAGCGTGGTTCAAAGCGTTTGCGTTTGGATCCGTCTTCATTTGGCGCTAAATTCATGCGCTTGTAGTCGGCGGCTTCTACTTCATTGCGGTACAGCGCTTTGCCCAATGGCGTGAGAGTGGGCACGTTGCGTTCACTCGCCGCACCTGATTCAGATTTAATTTCTTCCTTTTCAATTTTCACTAATCCCGCCGCCGCTAAATCTGCGCATTTGTCGCAGCCCGACCGCATAAACGCACGGGCTTTATCGGCGCGGTAGGTCATGGGATCGCCCGGCATATCGGCCTCAAACGGGCCTTCTAGCACACAGGCTACGCGTGATACGTCGATGTGATTTTGCAGCGCGGTTTCTACCGCCACGCGATTTTCTTTGATGAATCCAGCGCCGCCATTATGGCCGCTGCCGATCATTTTTTTGCCGAAAAACAGCGCTGCGGTAATTGCGACGAGCACTAAAAAAGCTTTGGTGAGGGACGACATTTCCATATTTTTTTATTTACTTTCCATTGATGATTTTTTAAATTCTACCGCGCTGTCTACTGCCGTGAGCGCATCGCGGCGTGACGCTACATTGCCTTCACCCAAAGCACCAGAGCGATTGGAACCCCAAGTAAATAATTTACCATCTGCAGTTAACGCCGCGCGTGAATTGTGGGTGGCGGTTACTGCAGCCCAGTTTCGTGTCTTGTCGATTAACACTGGCGCGCTTGAGGCGTTGCCGTCGGATAAACCTTCTTTCGAGTCAACATCAATTCCCCACGCCCAGAGCGCACCGTCGGTTGAAATTCCGAAGCTTGCGCTAGGTGCTACCGCGATGGACGCCCAGTGTTTATCGGTGACTTTTTGCATGGCTTCTCGCGGTATTTTTTTGCGTTGCTTGAAGGGATCACCATCGCCGTCACCGACTTCGCCAAAGGTGTTCAAACCAAAGCCCCAAAGCTGAGCGCGATCGTCTAGCGCCAGCACTTGCTGCGCATTGGCGCGACAGTAGACGCGTTTTAATTTTGCGGCGACGTTTACCTGCGTGAGTTTGGTGGCCTCGCCTTTGGGCTCATCATCCTGCGAGCTCCCATTGACCACACCCGATAAATTACCGCTAAACCAAAGCGTGCCATCATTTGCAACCGCATAAATTAGCCCCATGCCGATGCAAAAATCTTGCCATTTGTCGCCGTCAACTGCGCCTGCGCGCTTCAACAATTGCGGTGCGACGAATGGGTCTTCAGGCTGCGGATACGCGTTATTTGGGTCGCGGCGCTGTTGATCGTCGCGTTCCAGCAAGCTTGATTCGCGCCAAAAGTAAAGTTGATCGTTGCGGGTAATGCCCGCACCGACGCGCCACATTTGCTCCGCTTTTTTCCATTTGAGCGGCGGAGTTTGTTCGGCAAAAAGCCGCGCGTTACCAAAATCTATCGTGCGTTGAGGTTTTCTCACCATGCCTAAAGTAGATGGGCTAAATGGCCGGCGCCACAAATTACCGTCTCGCGAAATCGCATACGAAGCACCATCTCCCGCATGCACCCGCGCCCATAACGGTGCGGGCACAGCGGCACTTTCTTCAACCAGCAATGCGGTAGGGCGGGTGATTGTTCCAGCCATTCCGAAATCTACTTGGCCGCGACTATTATCGCCAAAGCCGTAAATTTTGGCGCTGTTATCGAGCACCAAAATTGTGCCATCCCCGCCGCTGAGCGCGCCCTCAAGTACAGCGACGGCTGACCCTCCACCATCATTGCCCACTGCGGCTTTATCAACAATAGTGTGGCGATATTTGTAGCCCGCCATAATGGCAGTAAATAACAACAATCCACCGAGCATTTGGATGAAAACACGCATAAATAGGGCATCTACAAGAAGGTATGAATGCCGTCATTGTAGCAAACCACAGCCACGCGCCGCTAATTTAGGCTAGTTTTTGCGTGGCAATCCCCGTAGGCCTAAGCTGCAAAAAAGCACTGATTGGCCGTGGCTGATGATGCATCCAGCGCACGTAATGATGGGCATCACCCACATGCGCGTGCTCCATCAAATCCAGCGCTTCTGGCACCAAAGTTTTAGCGCCTAAGCACGCACTAAGGTGCAGTGCGGCGCGCATCAGGCTATTCGGTAGATGCCCTATTGGCGCGGGTTTGTAGTGCATTGCTTGGCGCAGCGCGTTGATGTAGTCGCCTATGCTTAAATTTTTCTGGCCTACTGCATCGACGTCACACCCCAAGGCGCGCATGGTGTTGATGAGCGTGATGCAAAGCTTGGCTAGATCATCCACATGAATCGGGGCGACTGGTTTGCTGCTTGTGGGTTGCACTAAAAACGGTAGCCGCGCCTGCAGCAACATCAACTTAGTCACGGCCGATTCCGCACCAAACACTAACGATGGCCGCACAATAATGGCAGCACTATTGGCCATGCGAATCGCCACTTCACCATCGCGTTTGCTGATGAAATACAGCGTGGCGTTGGCGCTATCTAGCCCCAGTGCTGAAATATGTAGAAACGGCTTTTTAGCGGCTGCACAGGCTGCGGCTAGGGCTGCAGGGGCATCGCAATGCGCATGCTGATGCTGCTGCGCTGACCCACGCAAAATACCCGCTGCGTTAATCACCGCTTGTACGTTTTCAAGCAACGGCTGCCATGCGGCGACGGTGAGCATGGTGTTGAGATTACAGCTTACTTCAACCATTTTGCTGTTGGGACTAGGGTGGCGCACCCCTAATATCGGCGTGTGACCATGGCGCACTAGTGTGGCTGCAATATGGCTGGCGATAAAGCCGTGACCACCTACAATTAATACGTTCATGATTTATTCTCCACGATGTTTGATGGCAATTTATCGCTCACTAAACAAGCGCCGTTTTTACACGCGGCACTATTCGCAACGGCTGACGCTGCACGCTTGTTCACTGCGCGGGCGCGCCATGCAAACACCGCCATGATGTGATGCAGTCCCAAGCGCGAAAGCCAATAGCGATTGCGCACTAACCACGGGTAGAAGGCTATTGCACGCGGCTTTACAAGGGGGTGCGCCATCAACCGCGCAACAACACCAAGATCCACTGCGTGATACATCGCGATAAACACATCAACACCACGCAGCCACGTTCCGGCGTGACCGCGCGCATGAATTTGGTTGAGCATTGCAGCCTTCGTGACACCCAAAGCAGCATAGTCAAAGCTTGGCGTGTTGCAGTCGATCAGCACTAGTCGGGCGGCATGATTCCTCGCTGCGATATTGTCGATTTCGCTGCGGCACAGTTTGCAGGCGCCGTCGTAATAAACAGTGAGCGGATAGAGTGATTCAAAATTTTCGAGCTTCAAAATTTTTCCTTTAAATTATTTCAGTAAAGACTGAAATATACGGATAAAAAATGGCTTTTAAATAACAACAATGCGGCAACATTAAGGTACTTTGTGGTGACTTACGGTACGATTTAATGGCGACGTTTATTTAGTGCCGCTGCGCACAAAATTCTGCACCTTCGCACCCATCTTAATCACCTTCATCATCGTTTCAGGCTCCAAACGAATCATCTCGGATGCCCATGATGACAATGCTTCCATTAACGCCAAGGTTTCTTTGATGCGCAGTTGCGCAGCGGCATCTTCCTTGGCAATTTCACCGCTGCGCAGGCATTCGCGCAGCACCTCGATGGTAGGATCAAATTCACGCGCTTTACGCTCGCGCACCACGGTGCGAAACAGTTCCCACACATCGGCTGAGGTTTCAAAATGATCGCGCCGATCACCTATGAGCGGGGCGGTACGAATTAAGTTCCAATTGGCGAGCTCTTTTAAACTCATGCTCACGTTTGACCGCGCCACGTCCAAGGTTTCAGTAATTTCTTCCGCGTTCATCGGGCGACCGGCAATAAACAGCAGCGCGTGTATTTGCGCCACTGTGCGGTTCACACCCCAGGTAGAGCCCATTTCGCCCCAATGCAACACAAATTTTTTCGCGACCGGATTAAGTTCCATTCGTGTAGATTACGCCCATCATTCATTTCAGTCAAGACTGAAATGTGCAATAAGTAGGGCAGGCGATGTGACTGTCGTAATCGCGTAAAATTAAACAATAATAACTAGCAGCCTGTCGGACTATGGCTAAATCGGCTCAAAATCCGCCTGCGCGACCCATATTTCACTCATTTTTGAGTCAATATGCTCGATATTGACGTAAA
>JAYUOW010000330.1:0-2635 GCA_043760555.1 Betaproteobacteria bacterium | reverse complement strand
TATTACGGCACTGGAACCCGTGCGTAAACTAAATGCTGAAGTGCAGGTTGAAGGCTTGGTGCAAGAGCTAACCGGCAACCCAATTACGCGGCTTAAGGCGGCGAACACCAGCATTGATGTGAGCCGTATTGCCACCGAAACCCTGAACCAGGCGCGGCTTAATGCTAAGGTAGAAATCACGGCCACACTGTCCACCACGGCGTTTGGGACTGGGCTAGTTGCTACAAAGCTGCGTGTGGTGCCGATTGAAGAGCGGATTGAGTTTGTACTAGAAGGTACGGTTTCAGACTTTGTTTCCGCAGCAAACTTTACCGTGCAAGGTGAGCAAATAAACGCCATGCAAGCCAGCTTTACCGCCGGTAGCATGACCGAGATAGCCAACGGCAAACGGGTGAAGCTGCGCGCGCTTGCGGGTGCTGGACGGATGGATGCTAGAACCATCGCAATTTTGCCGTAATCTCCAGCTGTTTTCTGCTACATTTAGCGAATGAAAGTATTCGCAATCACCGGCTATTCCGGCACTGGAAAAACCACCTTAATTGAAAAGCTAATCACCCATTTTGTGGGCGAAGGCTTGCGCGTAGCCGCGCTTAAACACGCGCACGAAGGCTTTGATGTAGACACGCTCGGCAAAGACTCCTATCGAATGCGCGCCGCAGGTGCTAGCCAAGTGTTAATTAGCGCGCCTAAGCGGTGGGTGTTGATGGAAGAATTGCGCGATGCTGCTGAGCCTAGCTTGCTCGCGCATTTACGCCGTTTGGCATCGGTCGACTTAGTGCTCGTTGAAGGTTGGAAATTTAGCGACCTAGCGAAGCTTGAAGTGCATCGCGGCGCGGTTGATAAGCCATTACGATGCCGTGAAGATGCCCGTATTATGGGCATCGCCAGTGATACCTTAACGCAATTTTCAGATCAGGAAATTGCTGTGTTTGATCTAAACGACGTTTCGTCCATCGCAGATTTTGTGCTTAAACATGCACAAACACTGGCGCAAATTGAAATGCTTGAATCCAACGTCGCTCAAATGCAAACGCAGGCTCAACAACAATGATCACCATTTTATATTTTGCTTCGCTTCGAGAAGCGCTAGGATTAAACCGTGAGCGGCTTGAATGCGCGTCGCTAGAATTGGCTGATGTCGCAAGTTTGATCGAGCATCTGCGCGCCCGTGACACCCGTTTTGCCGAAGCCCTAGCCCCCACAAAAAACTGGCGCGTTGCGGTAAACCAAGAAATAGCAACCCCACAAACAAACCTTGCGGATGGTGATGAAGTGGCGTTTTTCCCGCCAGTGACGGGCGGCTAGTAATGATAAAAATTATCGTCAGTGAAGCGGATTTTGATCTTAATGCCGAGCTCGCCATCATGCGCGACGGCCGCGCTGATATTGGCGCGATCGCAAGCTTTATTGGCTTGGTGCGCGATACTAATGCTGGCAGCAATATCGCGTCACTCACCTTAGAGCACTATCCGGGCATGACTGAAAAAGCTCTTGCTAAAATTGTGGCGGATGCAAGCGCGCGTTGGCCGCTGCAGGCAGTTACCGTCATCCATCGCGTGGGCAAACTCATGGCGGCTGATAATATTGTGCTGGTGCTGGTGGCCAGCGCGCACCGGCAAGCGGCATTTAACGGCTGCGAATTTATTATGGATTTTTTAAAAACCGACGCGCCATTTTGGAAGCAAGAAAGCACTGAAACCGGCGCGCGCTGGGTCGATGCAAGACAATCAGATACCGCCGCATTGGCGCGTTGGAACAGAATTTAGAGGGTAGAGAAATGCCAAGTCAAACAGCAAAAAACGTATTAGGTACAGCACTCCAAAGCTGCTGCCTTGAGCCGCGCACCGGTTTCTATCGCGACGGCTACTGCCACACCGGCCCGCAAGACCGCGGCTCGCACACCGTGTGCGCAAAAGTGACCGCAGAATTTTTAGCCTTCAGCAAACGCCAAGGTAATGATCTTTCAACGCCCCGCCCAGAATTCGATTTCCCCGGCCTAAAGCCCGGTGATAAATGGTGTGTGTGCGTAAGCCGCTGGGAAGAAGCTTTTTTAGCAGGGGTGGCAGCGCCAGTGGTATTGGAATCAACGCATGAAAAAGCGCTGGAAGTGGTTACGTTGGAAGAGTTGCAGGCGAGGGCGTTGAAGGCGTAGTTGGTATATTTAGCAGTTTTAAAGTTCAAACGCGGGACGGCGGGTGTGCTTTTCTTTGGTTACTTTCTTTTTGCACAAGCAAAAGAAAGTGACTTGGCTTCCGTCAACCACGCCTAGGTGGAAAAGCGCAAAGTGCCAGCTATCAAGCACCGATGTCGTGGGGTCGCATATTTTATTATAGTGGCTGGAGACGCCCTATTTTAGGGCTTATCCAGCCGCTAAAGCTGTATGTATCCTAGGCCTATTTAACCTTTCGCACTTTCGAAGCCACGAGTATGGGTGCCGCCGCGCCCTCAATCTCCCCCACCACCCCCCCCAACGTAACCATCGCCCGTTCCTTCCAATCCCGCATATCCACAAACTTCGCAACCGTGTGATAACGCAGGCATACAAAGCCATGCGCGACAGACCAAACTTTAATGGCAGCGTCTTGCTGTTGCGCGCGGGTGGCGGTGGGGGGCAGCAGTTTGGCTACCAATTTTG
>JAYUOW010000329.1:0-2640 GCA_043760555.1 Betaproteobacteria bacterium | reverse complement strand
TAAGATGCGAAAGACCGCCTAGTGGCGTTCTTGGTTTGTTGATTTTGCGGGTGGCGTGCATTGCACCCAGCGCAGCCACAACATGGTTGTCCAAAAAGTAGGTTGCCGTGCAATCGTAGTACAAAATATTGGCGTCGACGTTGTAGCGCAATAAATAATCATTGCGAGCATAGCGTAAGTGCTTACGGCAGTTGCCTGTAGCTTGATAAATGTCTGCTTTGTAATGCCTGAAGATGCCCGTATTTAGGGCGTCTTCAGATAAGCGTGGCGGGCAATGCGTGGGCGCTAGTGTGCGCGCGCACGCACGACCAGGCGTTCACGGTGTGATCTCAGTAGACGCGTTTTGTGGGCTGGAGGATGCGCGATACTAAAGTTGACGCAATTTCCTGTCAAGTAATTGTGTCTTTTGCGGGAGTTTGCGCGCTTTGCAAGCTACAATTAAATGATCCTAAATGCATTTACTTTACTGGCTCCTTTCATGGCTGACTCTCTTTCCGCTGCCGATTCGCTCTACTGCGTGCTCTACCGTAGTGTCGCTAAACCTGAATTTAACGCGTCCCTCGACTTGCCCGCGCTCACGCGACGCGCGCAGGAACATAATGCTCGGCACCACCTAACCGGAATGCTACTTTTCAGTAGAAGTGTTTTTGTACAATATTTGGAAGGGCCACAAGATGCTGTTCTGGCGCTCATGTCCAAAATTTTACTGGACACGCGTCATAGCAACTGTGAAACGTTGGCAAGTCACCCCGTCGCGCGACGCCATTACGGCGCATGGAGTATGGAGTCATTTGATTTGCGGGAAACGCCGACGTCCTTCGCGGCACGAATTGAAAACCTCACCAAAGCGAGTCAACAATTAACGCCAGTAATGCCAGTAGCCGATTCCGCAAGCGCGCAAGTGCCTTCCGAAATTGCGTTACAATTACTTGCGGTGTTTATGACGCCGCCCGAGATGCATTAGTGGTGCTGGGCTTTGCATCGGTAGTGATGGCATTAACAATTGTAGCCAACGGCTCACGGGTGACAAATTTTTACATGCGCTAGTGGTTTCCCTAGTATGATGGTTTGTAGCTGATAACCGAACTAAAATTACACTCAGAAGTTTATTTTTCAATAGCCCATTGCCACGTGACCACTCCATCCGACACTCCCATCCGCGGCATTACTGGTAGCACCGTAAATGGTGTGTTGCTGGGTCCTGATGTTGTGTTAAAAAAATCGGCAAAGGGGCGTGATGAAATTACCTCGCGTGCGCACAAGTTAGCGCTTAATTTGCGGCGCATTTTAATTTTGGTTGATGGCGATCAAACCATTGCTTCTATTACCGAGCTAACCTCTGGCTTAACCAAGGTTGAAGAAAGCTTAAGTTTGTTGATTGACTTAGGTTTTTTAGAAGTGAGTGGATTGAGGGTCGATGAAACCCAGACGCTGCAAATTATTGGTGGGCCTATAGCGCCGCGCCCTGACCACAGCAGCGCGCAGGCACCAGCAAAACCTGCTTTAGTACCAACGATGCAGGTGGCAACACCCGCTAAATCGGCGAAAGCCGAAGCGATGGCCGCCGCAAAAAAACCAATACCCCAGTATGACCCAGGCCCAGTATCCGGCTTTCAAGAAAAATTAATTATTGCGCGCGGTGACGATAGCGGCCCTACGTCTGAACAAATTTTTGCTGCTAAAAGCTCCGAGCTGATTCGTATTGCAAATGAAAACGCCATTAAAAATGCGGTGGCGCATGCCGTTGCGGTAGATAATTCGCTTACCATTCCGCCAAGTGCGCATTACAAAAAATTAAAAGCCAGCGGCTTATTGCCCGTGGCCGATACACGGATGGCGCCCGAAAAACTAAACGCGGCAAAAGCGGCGCTAGTAGTCGAAGCACGACGCTTGTTGGGTGCCGACGCTGAGCGCCTAATACCAAAAATTCAAACGGTAGAAACCGTAAATGACGTGATGGATTGGGTGATGAAGTTTAGGGAGTATTTTTTGATTACCGGTAAAGACGAAGCCGAAAACTTCGTTTCGCGGTTTCAAGATATGTTGCGTTAAATTTGCGGGATTCGATGAGGTGCGACTTAGCATCCAAGTGCCGCAAACCTAGCGGACGCTGCAGCCAACGAAGCTGCCGCCGCCTGAGCATCAGGGTTTACAGCGTCAGAAAAAGCACGGCGTTACAGTGCATAACAAATTAGGGTGATTCTTTATGGCAAAGTTTTCGGCAGTATCTGCAACAGCAAAACAATCAGATTCATCACTGGCCAACTACAAAGCAATCTTAATTGCCGTCGCCGTATTTTTAGTCGTCGATATTGGCCTGCTCGTGATTAACTTTGTGGCTAGCTTGCAGATATCAGCAAACGCAGCCGAGATCAACTTAGCTGGCCGCCAACGGATGTTGTCGCAGCGCATTTCTAAAACCGTGTACGCCATTGACGCTACCATGGCGCAATCCAAGCCAGTCATTGAAGCTGATTCCGTCGAATTAGGTGTGGCCGCGCGTTTGTTCGACACCACGCTCACCGCCTTTGACAAAGGCGGTATCGTCACTGCAGCGGATAACACCAACACCACGCTGGCCGCACAGACGTCCCCCAAAGCGATTGCGGCCATTAAAACCGGCGCTGCGATTTGGGCAGG
>JAYUOW010000328.1:0-2642 GCA_043760555.1 Betaproteobacteria bacterium | reverse complement strand
GGGCTTTCGATAAATTTTCGTTGTGGCGGGCGCTACGGATGAATTGAGAGGGCGTGTGCAACACGCCCCTACAGTGATAGCGGGGTTGAATGCGGGCGTTGCGATAGGCTGAGGTGGCGGCGGGACGGTAGCGCGATACCGTCAGATTGTGTGCGTCATACAAGCCGGAGACGCCCTAAAAGAGGGCATCTTCAAGGCATTTTATTGCGCGGTTTAGGGTGCTTATTATTGTACGGTGACGCTGTGGTTCAGCGCACCCGACACCGCCGGAAAGTTATACGTGTCGCCCGCAAACTCGCTGGTGATGGCCACGTTACCCGCAGGTGTAAATGCAGTTGTGCAGCTGGCTTCGCGTATGTGCAGCACGTTGCTACCGCGCAAGGTGAGCGGCACGTTTATGCAGCCTGCAATGGCTATTCCATTGGCTTTGAAGGTGATGACATTAGTGGCGCTGGGATAAGGCACACCAGCAATGTCTGTCATCCATGCTTTTAGCTTTACGGGTGCGCCGACGATGCTGGTAGTTTGCGCGGGGCTTGTCGGGGCAACATACACTTGGCTGCGCTCGGTAGCCGTAAATAGGGCGTTTGCAGCCATTTCAGTGTTTACGTTTGCCTTCGGTATTAGCGGGGTGAACGCCGCTTCAAGCGAACATGCGCCGCCTACGTTTACTTCAAATGTTTCTGTACCGGTACCAATTGGCACTAAAGCAATGGGGCCACTGGTTTTTTTCCAATCGCAGTTGCCCATTATTTTGATGACGTGGCGGGGGTTGGCAGTTACGCTAAAACTTAATGCGCGGCCAAGGTCGATAAGCTGGGCGCCTGCAGGGATGATGGTGCCTAGTCCTGCGGTGGCGGGTGATAAGCCTAAATTCACGCTCACCGGCCCCTGCACGCTGATGCTTAAGGCGGCTGTTGCGCCGATGGTGGAATAGGTGCCTGGAAAGATTGAAGTCGTGGCCATGCCCGAATAGCCAGCGGTAATTTTACGGCCGCCTGGTTGGCCAAAACTCGTGGTGCAGCTGGCAGCCCCCAACACCAAGGGCACGGCCTCGCAGCCTGCAATATCTAGCCCATCGGCTTGAAACGTCATGGTGCCGGTGAGTGCAGTGTTGGCAAGTTGGGCGTTGAAAGTAGTGCTAGCAGCAATGCCGGGCGCGGCGTTAGTGGTAGAAATGCTCATGCTGGGTGCGGCAATTTTGCGCACGCGACCGCCGTCGAGAGACGCAAAAATTAGGCTACCGTCGGGTTCTATTAGCAAGCCATCTGGAAATAAAGTTCGCGCATTGGCTGCGGGGCCGAAATCACCACCGTCTGGGTGGTTTCCGTTCCCAAGAATAAACGTCACCACGCCGTTTCTGTCGCGCTTGCTAATGCGATTGCTTCCGCCGCCTGAAATATACATATTGCCCGCGTTGTCAAAAGCCATGTCTAAGGGAAATTCAACACCAATCAAAAATGTATTGAGCTTGCCGTCAAGCCCAATTTTTGAAATGCGTGAAGGGAAGTCGTCGTCCACCACATATAAATTTCCGATAGCGTCAAAGGTCATGCCTAGGGTTCGAGCCAAACGTGATGCCGTGGCGTCGTTACCGTCCGGGTCGCGGCCAAATGCGTTTGTGCCTGCCACCAGGGAAATAATGCCAGCGGGGCTTACTTTGCGTACTACGAAATTTTCGTATTCGGTAAAAACAAAGTTGCCCGCCGCGTCAAACTTACCTTTAAATGGCCCCCGTAGTCGCGCACCAGTGGCCGCTAAGCCATTCCCTGTGTAACCCGCAACGCCAGTGCCCGCCACGCGGGTAATGATGCCGTTTACGTCAATTTTACGAATGACGTGCCCTAGATGTTCGACAACATAAATATTGCCAACTGCATCTACGGTTACAGAGCTTGGGTTGTTTAAGCCTGAATTAACGGCGAGAATACCATCCGCACCGGTGGCGCAGGTGCCCGTGCCTGCGATGGTTGAAATTACACCGCTTGCATCCACCGCGCGAATTTTGCAGCCAAATCGTTCGGCGATAAGTAAGCGACCAAGGCGATCTCGAGCTAGGCTGCTTGGTCCGATTAAACGCGCCGCTGTTGCTTGCCCGCCGTCGGTGGTGACGACGCCACCACCGGCAATGGTGGTGACTATTTGGGCGTGGGCTACGGTGGCTAGCATGGCGGTTGCAAGGGCTGAACATGCTGACAGCACGGCGGCGGCAAGTAGGGCGTTGCGGCGTTGTTTCAGCGAGCTGGAAGTTGTGATTGAACACTTCATGTGGCGTTCCTTTTTTTGGGTGGGGTTGCTTTGAGAATGCAATGCGAAATACTTCACAATGATGTGCCATGACTCGTCATTTCGCAACTAGACCTTAGGCGTAATGGACTTTACTAGTTGATTTTAAGGGTGCGAGTAACTGGTGAAGCTTCGCTTGTAGGATAGTAGGGTGGGCAAAGCGCTTTTGCGTGCCCACGGCGGTGATGAAAAATGCACGTCGCCTCAACGCACCCGCCACGTGGGCACGCAAAAAACGCTGGAGACGCCCTAAATACGGGGCTTTCGATAAATTTTCGTTGTGGCGGGCGCTACGGATGAATTGAGAGGGCGTGTGCAACACGCCCCTACAGTGATAGCGGGGTTGAATGCGGGCG
>JAYUOW010000327.1:0-2664 GCA_043760555.1 Betaproteobacteria bacterium | reverse complement strand
GGCCCCTCCGTATTCAAAAGTTTTGCCAACACCACCACCGCTGATTTGGGCTCCATTAGCCCAGCGGGTGAGCAAACTGTGCCCTTCGGCGGCATTGTTCAAGTGAGTGTTACCGCAAAACCGCGCCACGTGTTGCGTGTGGCAAGCAACTGCGATTATGTAAAAACCTCCGCTCCTGTAGCGCTAGTTCCTAACGGCACTGGCACAGAAACTTACGCGGTTACTGTAAACGGGCCATGCTCGATGGAAGCTACGTTTACGCCGCTCATTCCAAAGGCAAACGTAAATAGCGAAATGGCTGCAAACGCCCTATTTATGGCCACGGAGCGGTCGCAAGTGTATGCGCCACCAGCAACTATCGCGCAAACCACCAGCGTAGTCGGCGCAGCTGTAAAACTCAAAGCGTGGGTTACCGACATTGCCGGTGTGCCTTATCCTAGCGCCACAAACGTTATTACGTTTAAAGCCAACGGCGTAGCAATAACCGGCTGCGTAAATGTGCCGCTTGCCCTGCGCGGTAGCAACGTGTTGCACATACGTGAAGCCAGTTGCACCACGGCCTTCACACCTGCGGGTAACGTGACCATTACGAGCGAGTTTGCAGGGGACACGTACAACTTTCCGGCGGTATCAAGCGCTTTAAATCACAGCGTAGTCGTTCAATAAAATTCGTAGGTTGGGCTGACGCTTCATCAAGCCCAACATCGGTGCAGGAATATTGGAAATCACCACTCATTCATCACCGATGTGGGGCTTCGATAATGCCTCAGCCTAACCTACGGCCTACAAGAAATATGTCTATAGATGCCCTATTTTAGGGCATCTACACAGGGCAGCTTTACAATACAGCCTTACCCCGCATGAGTTTAAAATCCCGAAACATCAATAAAAAAAGGAATCCGCCATGAAGCAACTCGCTCCCCCTACCCTCACCAGAAACACCGCGATTTTGCGCTTGACAGGCTCAGCGCTCTTAGCCGCAACCATCGCGATGACATGCACCGTAACCCGAGCGCAAATCGTCTCCACCATTGCCGGTGGGGGTGTCGCGCCCGGTGACAACGTGGCGGCCACCTCGGTTTCTATAGTCGGCCCTTTTGGCCTATCGCGCGACCGCCAAGGCCGCTTAATTTTTGCCGAACGAGGCGGCGCCTGTGCTATACGGGCCGTAGACGCAGCAGAGATCATCACAACACTAGCCGGTAACGGAACCTGCACCACATCGGGCGACACGCTTGCCGCTACGGGCGCGAATGTGAATTTTCCTACTTCTACGGCCGTGGACGCGCAAGGCAATATTTTTATTATTGAACAACTTGGTCACACTATCCGCAAAATTGACACCAACGGCATAATCACGCGTGTAGCTGGCACGGGTGTCGCGGGCTACACTGGTAACGGCCTAGCGGCCACCGGTGCCCAGCTTAATCTACCCTCCAACGGCAAATTTGATGCGGCAGGCAATTTTGTTTTTAGTGATGGCGAGAATAACGTCATCCGCAAAGTAAGCCCTAACGGCATTATTTCTTTGGTCGCTGGCACCGGAGCATCCAGCGGCATTACAAATGGTCTTGACGCCACTGCATCACCCGTCGGCCGCCCGCGAAGCCTTACCTTCGACGCCCTTGGCAATCTGTACGCGTACACCGCAAGCGACGCTCGCATCGTCAAAATAGGCCTCGACGGTAAGCTCAATACGTTTTTCAACAGTGGCAGCCTAGTGTTCGAGATGGCCTTCGACAATGCAGGCAACTTGTATTTTGTTGACTTTTCGCTTCACGTCATCAAAAAGCGCGACAGAAACGGCGTGATAACCACCATTATTGGTGACAATATTCGTGTAGACACCGGTGATACACTTGCCGCCGCCAACGCGCGTGTAAATGAGCGAAGCAGCGTACTTGTAGACCCCGACGGCAGCTTAATTTTTGCCTCCTCGGCCAGTGGCCGCATACGCAAAATTAGCGCGTTCAGCATTAACATCACCACCACAAATGCCGCTCCCAATATTTCAGCCAACACCACATTCAATGCCCAGCTTGCCAACACAGCCCTCACCGGCACCATCACGTTTCAAGCAGATGGGTTAGATATTGCGGGCTGCGAAGCAGCGCCCATCTTGCTGGGCGCTGCCAGCTGTACGGCTCGCTTTGAACGCGCTGGCGGCGTCAAAATTACCGCTGGTTATTCGGGCATGGCCACCACGTCTACTATCAACCCCGGCGGCACCTATTCCACCATCGGTGCCACAGCTGCCTTAAGTATCAGCGTGCAAGGTCCTGTAAGCGTGACGTTAGGCTTATCGCCCGCCACCGCAGGCCTAGGCTCCATCACCCCAGCAGGCACGCAGCTCATTGACCTTGGCCGCACGCTTAGCATCCAAGTGTCCGCCAACCAGCGCCACGTTATTAAAATAATGGGTAATTGCGATTGGAAAAAAGTGAGCGCGCCCATTGCCTTCGTGCCAATCGGCACCGGTACAGAAACTTTTGAAGTAAACGTAAATGGTGCATGTTCGCTTAAAGCCGCGTTTACCCCGTTAATACCAAAGGCAAACGTAAATAGTGAAATGGCTGCAAACGCCCTATTTACGGCTACCGAGCGGTCACAAGTGTATGCCCCACCAGCAACCATCGCACAAACCACCAGCATCGTTGGCGCACC
>JAYUOW010000326.1:0-23077 GCA_043760555.1 Betaproteobacteria bacterium | reverse complement strand
TGGCTTAACTAAGCTGGAACGCACTCGTCGGCGGATGGAAGCAGCGGGACAGTGGGCACCCTGGCAAATGATCGGGCGGCGCATGGCGGTGGGCTGTGTGGCGCTTGAAATTACGCAGCGTTGTAATCTTGATTGCACCTATTGCTATCTGTCGGAATCGTCTGAAGCGTTGAAAGATATTCCACTAGCAGAGGTGTTTCGGCGCATTGATTTAATTTTTGATCACTACGGTGCCAACACCGACGTACAGGTAACGGGCGGTGACCCAACGCTGCGAAACTATGATGAGTTGCTGGCAATTATTCGCTACATAAAAACCAAGGGCATGCGCTCATCGTTTTTTACCAACGGCATCAAAGCGACGCGCACAATGCTTGAAGATTTATGCGAGGCCGGTTTAGAAGACGTTGCCTTTCACGTCGATATGACCCAAGAACGCAAGGGCTATGCCTCTGAAGAAGCCCTAAACGTCGTGCGTGAGGAGTACATAGACCGAGCGCGAGGCCTGCCGCTGGCGGTTATTTTTAATACCACGGCTTATCCCGCAAATTTTCATGAAATTCCTGCGTTGAGCCAGTTTTTTGTGCGGCATGCTGATGTGGTGCGATTCGCGTCGTTTCAAGTGGGTGCCGACATGGGGCGTGGCACCGAACGCGAGCGGATTACGGTAAACCCCGCCACGGTAATGCAGTCCATTCGCGATGGCGTGGGGGCAGACCTAAATTTTGATGCGGCCAGCACTGGGCACGCAAAATGCAATGGCTACGCCTACGGGCTCATTATCAACGGACAGGTCTATGACTTTTTTAATGATCCCGCATTCGTACGCGACATTTTGGCGTCCAGCGCTAATATAACGGTGAATCGCGCGGACAAGCGCGGTGTAGTTAAAACCGTTGCACGTTATTTTATTGCCCATCCCGCTATGTTTTGGGGCGTGACTGCACGATTCGTAAAGCTAATTTGGCATGCACGGCGCGACTATATTGCGGCACGCGGCAAGATGGGCAAAATTTCTTTTTTTGTCCATAACTTTATGGACTCATCGCAGCTTGAAAAGGAGCGTTGCGATGCGTGTTCTTTCATGGTGATGACGCCGGACGGCCCCATTTCTATGTGCGTCCACAATGCTAAGCGCGACGACTATTTGCTCGTGGCTGCGAAAGTTACACAAAACAATGTGCTGCGCTACTTTAATCCGGCAACAGGTGAATTCGAAGATAGTTTACCCAGCAAAATTAGCGTGAATCTATCGCGCAAAAACGCTCGGGGACGCGCTAAAGACGGGGCATTAGCTAATAGCAATCTGGTGCGCACTGCTGCGTGCGAACTCGAAACGCAGTAAACATACGGAGAATGGCGATGCGCAAAATAGTTGGTTTACTCCTAGTATCGTTTTTAGTGGGTTGTGCGTCGGTGCCAGCGCCGCGCGCGCTTAGTGTGACTGCCACGGGTGCGCCGCCTTACAGTGCGTGGGCGCGCGTGTTAGAACGGCACGTTGATACCCAGGGACAGGTAAATTTTGCAGGTGTTGCAGCTGACCGTACCGACTTGGATGAGTTTGTGGCTTATGTCTACGCCACTGCGCCGTCAAGTCGGCCTGATTTATTTCCCACGCGAAATCATGTGCTGGCGTTTCACATCAATGCTTACAACGCATTAGCGATGCATAAAATTATCGCTACGGGTATTCCTGAAAGCTTAGCCGGTTTGCGCAAAGTAAGTTTTTTTGCTTTTGGCAAAGTGCAAGTAGGGGGGGCACCCATATCACTTTATGATTACGAAAACAAAGTGATTCGCACCCTCAACGACCCGCGCATTCACTTTGCGCTCAATTGCATGTCGGTTGGCTGTCCGCGCTTACCGCGTGAGGTTTTTTTAGCTGAAACACTCGACGCGCAGCTAAACCGCGAAACCCGTGCATTTTTTGGTGAAGTCCGAAATGTCGCGATTGACGACGCAAAGCAGGTGGTGACGCTATCCGAAATACTGAAGTTTTTCCCTGAAGATTTTTTAGCCGTAGCGCCCTCACTTATTAGCTATGTAAATCGTTATCGCGATGTAAAAATTCCCGATGGTTACAAGGTGGAATATACCGAATATGACTGGACTGTAAATCGACAGCCTCGCCGCTAAAGTGGTAACGCGCCGCGCGGTGACGGTAGCTGTTTTACGGTGGTTTTTTGTGCTGCTGCTTGGTGCATCGGGCCTTGCTAAGCTATTGGATTTAACGGGCTTTCTTGTCGTCATGGCTACCTACCAAGTATTCTCGTCCGCGATGCTCCCTGCAGCTGGCGCGGTATTGGTTATTGCAGAAGTTGGGTTAGCTGTTTGGTTGGCGATTTGGTCACCAACGGGTCTTAAAGTGGATCCTATGCCGACTAAAAACGTAGCGATGTGGCACGCGCCTGTAGTGGCGCTGATCGTGTTGCATGTCGTCTATTTTTTGTGGATATTAGTCGCTTATTGGCGCGGTTTAGCGATTCCTAATTGCGGCTGCTTCGGCGTATTTTGGCCGCGTCAATTAACAGGTGCCACGCTACTTGAAGACGCAATCCTCATCGCGCTCGCCGCGTGCTTGCATCGCGCCGCAATAATAAATGCGCAGCGTTGACTGTGGGGGTTGGCTAAAACGCCCTATCTGATAGGCTGAAGAAGCCCTATTTTAGGGCGTCTTCAGGCTTTACTCTGCGGCGTTTCAAGTAGAGGTTGCAGCGATTATTGAACGCGGTATTGGCTGTAAGGTTGCCGTAAGGCGCAGGTTTTACTCTTTGTCGGTGGCAATTACAATAACCAAAGAGGAGTTAAACATGGCACAAGCAATGATGAACGCGCCAACGGCTGAAGAACGTAGTAGGCCGATGACGCGTGAGGAGAAGAAGGTAATTCTTGCTTCTTCAGCAGGTACGATTTTTGAGTGGTACGATTTTTATTTATACGGCGCGTTAGCGGCCATTATCGGAGCACAATTTTTTAGTCAGTATCCCGAAGCAACGCGCAACGTATTTGCGCTATTGGCTTTTGCCGCCGGCTTTCTCGTGCGTCCGTTTGGCGCATTAGTGTTTGGTCGCTTGGGCGATTTAATTGGCCGAAAATATACTTTTCTAATTACTATTTTGATTATGGGTGCATCCACTTTTCTTGTCGGCGTGCTCCCTAATTATGAGTCAATTGGATGGGTGGCACCCGTTGCATTAATTTTGCTGCGCATGGCGCAAGGTTTAGCATTAGGTGGTGAATATGGGGGCGCAGCTATTTATGTGGCCGAACATGCGCCGCAGCATCGCCGTGGCTTTTATACGTCGTTTATTCAAACGACTGCAACGTTAGGCTTGCTGTTATCACTGGTGGTTATTTTATTTACGCAAATTTACGTAAACGCAAACTATCCCGAAGTGGTGTTGGCTAGTGGCGTAAAGTTAACCGCCTTTGCAGCATGGGGCTGGCGTATTCCGTTCATCTTGTCGATTGTGCTGCTCGCTATTTCACTCTACATTCGGTTGCAGATGAAGGAGTCGCCCGCATTCCAAAAAATGAAAGATGAAGGCACCTTGTCCAAAGCACCTTTAGGCGAAGCGTTTGGCCAATGGAAAAACGCAAAAATTGCGTTAATCGCATTGGTGGGCTTGGTGGCGGGTCAGGCGGTGGTTTGGTACACGGGTCAGTTTTACGCCTTGTTTTATTTACAAACCATACTTCGGGTTGACCAGTTTACGGCCAACGTGTTAATTGCTTGGTCGCTTGCTGTGGGCACGTTTGGGTTTCTGTTCTTTGGTTGGTTATCAGACAAAATTGGTCGCAAGCCAATTATTTTGGGTGGTTGTTTGATGGCGGCATTAACGTTTTTTCCGCTGTTTCAGCTGATGACCAAAACCGCGAATCCCACGTTGTATGCCGCGCAGCAGAGCACCAAAATTGTGGTGACGGCTGATCCGGATCAATGTTCGTTTCAGTTTAACCCAACCGGCATCGCTAAATTTACCACCTCTTGCGACGTGGTTAAGGGTGCGTTGGCGCGAAGTTCGGCTACGTACTCTACTGAAAAAGGTGCGCCGGGTAGCTTAACGAAGGTGCGTATTGGTGAGACTGAAATTCAATCGTTTGATGTGGCAAAACTAACGGGTGATGAAGTAAAAACGGTGCCGGCGGCATTCACTAAGTCAATCAACGAAGCGCTACAAAAATCCGGCTATCCGGGTGCTGTGAATACTTCTATCGTTAAGATTCCGATTGAGCCAAAAGAAGGGCTAGGTAACATGATTAAAATGTTTGATGTGTTCAGCCCACAAAAGCTAACGCTCATTGCAATATTGACGTTGCTGGTGCTCTACGTAACTGCTGTGTATGGCCCCATTGCGGCGGCGCTCGTTGAGCTATTTCCAACGCGTATTCGCTATTCGGGCTTATCGCTTCCATATCACATCGGTAACGGCTGGTTTGGCGGTTTACTGCCTGCCACGGCCTTTGCGATGGTGGCGGCCACGGGCGATATTTACTTCGGCTTGTGGTACCCAGTAATTATTGCGCTAATGACGGTGGTGATTGGTTTCTTCTTCGTGCCAGAAACCTATAAGCGCGATATATTTAAAAACTAGTTGGGGTAGTAGTGTAGTGTTGATCCAGTATTGGCGGGTGTTTTCAGGCATAAGTGCTTGGAAATGTCTGTGAATACTGGATTTTTTATTGTGCTTGAAATTGCGCTTTAAACTTTACCGTAAACACGCATCCGCGCCCGGTTGTAAGATTGGCAGGGCTTGCCACGGTTACTGTCGCATCAAGGCGGGCAGCTATTTCGCGGACGATGGCCAAGCCAATGCCAGAGCCAACGCTGGCCACGTTGCTGGTGGCGATGTCGGCGGAATTCAGCACGCGGTAGAAGCGTTCAAACACCATTTCTTGTTCAGCCAGCGGTATGCCCATGCCGTCATCTTCAATTTCTAAGTTAATCATTTCGGTGTTCCTGATGCGCACCGTTACGTTGCCCGATTGCGGCGTGTAGTTAATGGCGTTATCCAGCAAATTGCTGATGAGCTCACGTAATAAATCAGGGTGGCCGTGGAGCAAAATAGGCGCACTAGGGGCGTCAAAACTAAGCGTGATTTGCTTGGCGGCAGCAGCCGGATATCCTTGCGCCACCACATCGCGCGCCAGCGGTACAAGATCAATTTGCGCTAGCGGCAGGGCGCTTGCGGCGGCACCTTCAGTGCGTGCCAACACGAGTAGTTGGTTGATTAAATGTGCGGTGCGCGCGGTGCCTGCCGCAATTTTATTTAGCGCTTCTGTTTTGCCCGCCTCTCCAATGTCGCGCATCGCCAACTCTGCTTGTGTGCGAATGCCCGCCAGCGGCGTGCGCAGTTGATGCGCCGCGTTGTCGATAAACCGCTTTTGCGCAGCGCCTTCTTGCTCCACCCGCTGCAGTAGTTCGTTAAACGCGTTAATAAGCGGCTCCACTTCTTCCGGCGCGTTGCCCGCTTCTAAGGGGCGCAAATCATGCGCCTCACGCGCCACCATGCGCGTGTGTAGTTGCTTTAATGGCGCTACGCCCCGCCGCAGTCCAAGCCACATCAGCAAAATCATCAGCGGCACGACAACTAATTGTGGCAACACAATGCCCTTCATAATTTCATAGGCCAGCGCTTTGCGCTTGGTCGTGTTCTCGGCCACGTACACAATCGCTATCTCACCACCAGTTTTGATGCGATGCGAAACCGCGCTAATGCGCACTTCGGCATCCCGAAAATCAGCCGTTTTATACTGCACCATGTCTTCTTCAAGTAGCTGCGAAGGCGCGAAAGTAGGCAGTTCTGGCTCACCGAGCAAAAATAATCCAGCGCGAGAATCAATCCGAAAACTATTTGATTGCGTATCGTCGTCCGACAAAATAGTGCGTAAATCGGCACGCAATTCTATTTTTTTATCCGCGCCAACCCACGTCATTTGTTCGGCCAGCGCCCGCGCTTTTGCGCCAAGGCTGCGGTCGAACGCGCCGTTGGCAATGTCAATGCCGACCAAATAAGTGATGCCGACCGATAACGGCCACACCACCAGAAATGGCACCAGCATCCAATCGACCATTTCGCTAAATAATGAGCCTAGTTCTGGGCGTGGAGCAGTGGTATTTACGGCGCGATTTGGTGCTGAAGGCAAATTAGCGCTCATCGCGAAGTTCGGCTTTTTCTAAGCAATAGCCAAGCCCGCGTAACGTCGCTAATTTTATGTGTGCAGGCTCCAGTTTTTTGCGCAACCGGTGCATATAAACTTCAACCGCATTCGCGCTCACTTCTTCGCCCCACTGACACAGCAAGTCAATGATGGTTTCTTTGCTCACCACCCGACCCACTCGCGCTAAAAAAATCTCAAGCAACGCAACTTCGCGCGCCGATAAATCGAGCGGTTGGCCGTGTGCCGACGCCGCGCGCCCGGCCGCATCAAAAGTCAGCCCGCCGTGTTGTATGCGTGAAGTTACACCTGCATTCGCGCGACGCGTGAGCGCCCGCACGCGGGCTTCAAGCTCGCTTAATGCAAACGGCTTCACCAAATAATCGTCCGCCCCCAAATCAAGCCCGCGCACGCGGTTTTCTACCGCATCAAGCGCGGTAAGAATCAGCACGGGGATATCGGCATTGCCGCCACTTCCTCCGCGCACGCGCCGCAACACTTCAAAGCCATCCAGCCCCGGCAGGCCAATATCAAGAATCAGTAAATCAAACCGCTGCAGCGCCAGCGCGCTATCCGCCGCCCGCCCGTCACGCACGCAATCGGTGGCATAGCCCGCATGGCGCAAGGCGGAGGTCAGGCCATCGGCCAGCAATAAATCATCTTCGGCAATTAAAATTCGCATGAACATAGGATAAAACAAAAACGTGCGTTTGCTAGAAATCTACTGCAATGGTAGTTGCTTTTTATCGGATAACTCATAGAAAGTGGCTGGAGACGCCCTATTTTAGGGCATCTTCAAGGTATCAAATATCATTGAGCGGAGCATTGAATCAACGACGCCAATTATAGTTGTTGACGCGTTTTATTAGCCTGCTATAATGCCTACCAATTAGTAGGTAAATTATATGAAAATCAATGCAAATTTAAATGAGCGTGCGGTCGTTGACAGCAATATTTTGCCTTGGGTTGCATCGCCCATAGTTGGTGTTTTACGCCAAATAATCGAACGTGATGGCGAGGAAGTTGCGCGTGCAACTTCGATAGTTCGTTATGCCGCTGGCGCAAGGTTTGCGTCACACACGCATGAACTTGGCGAAGAAATTTTCGTGCTGGAAGGTGAGTTTTCTGATCAAGCTGGAAGCTATGGCGCGGGTAGCTACATAAAAAATCCGCCAGGTTCAAGCCATGCGCCGCAGTCTGCGCAAGGCTGTACCTTGCTTGTAAAGTTGCGGCATTTAGATGCTGCTGATAGTGAATCTATTGTGGTGAACACGGCCACCGCAGCTTGGTATCAAGGGCTCGTTCAGGGATTGTCGGTGATGCCATTAAGTGAAGCGGGCACGCAGCACACGGCGTTGGTGCGGTGGGCACCAAATACGTATTTCAATCCGCATCGTCACTTTGGCGGTGAAGAAATTTTTGTGTTAAGTGGCGTGTTTGAAGATGAACATGGTCGCTATCCGCAAGGTAGCTGGTTGCGCAATCCTCACTTGAGTGCGCATAAACCGTTTAGTGTGGAAGGCTGCACCATATTGGTAAAAACAGGGCATTTGCCGCTATGTTAATCACACAATTTATATCGTTACGATGAAACATTTTTCTGAACATTCTGCTATGGCAGAAAGCATTGTGGATGCCGCTGAAAGTTTGTTGCAACAGCATGGCTACAACGGTTTTTCGTATGATTCCATTGCCCAAATAGTTGGTATAAAAAAGCCCAGTGTGCATCACCACTTTGCAACGAAGGCCGAGCTGGTTGCGGTAACCGTACAGCGCTACACCTATCGGTTCCGCGAACAGCTATTGCACATTGAAGGCAGTCACGCAGCGGGTATCAATCGCTTGCTAAGTTATGCGGCATTGTTCGAAAAAACCTATGCTACAAATAAGCGGATTTGTGTGTGTGGCATGTTGGGCGCAGAAATGCAGGCGCTACCCGAATCGGTGATTATCGAAGTGGCCGATTTTTTTGACGTTAACTTGGCATGGCTCATCAGTGAGTTTACCCAGGCGATAACGCGTCAACAAATTCGTCCAATCGCTACAGCGGAAGCCTTGGCGCAAAATTATTTGTGCGCCCTAGAAGGTGCAATGGTAGTTGGGCGCGGCAGCAGTGCAATCCAAGGCCCTGCTGCAGTCGGACAAACATTTATGGCGATGCTCGCCGCCTAAGAATTGTAGTTGCATTTGTTGTTGTGATGGCGGCCGAAACGAACTGACAATATTGTATTGCAGTAAGTAAAGCCGCCAATTTTTTAAATCAATTACCTACCTTCTAGTAGGTATATCAGTGAGGTATTTAAGATGGAACAAGATTTTATAGGTCGTAAATTACTAGTCGTGGGCGGCACGAGTGGCATTGGTGAGGCCGTGGCGCGGAACGCGCTCTTGCGGGGTGCCAGCGTGGTCATTGTCGGACAGCGTGCGGATAAATCGCTGCAAGCGCAAGCAGCGTTAGCAGCGCTTGGCGCGGTGTCCCTCATCACTGCAAACATCGCTATCGACAGCGATTTGCAGTTGCTTCTGGCAAACCTTGATGCGAACCATAGAGATATTGATTTGGTAGTGAATGCAGCGGGCGTGTTTTCTCCTAAGCCATTTTTAGCGCATCTCGCAGCTGACTATGATCAATACATGGCGCTCAATAGAGCACTATTTTTTATCAGCCAAAAAGTGGCTGCCAATATGATTTCTGCCAAACGCGGCGGTGCAATCGTTAATGTCGGATCGATGTGGGCGCAGCAAGCCATTGCGGCTACGCCGTCATCTGCCTATTCGATGGCGAAGGCCGGAATACATGCCTTCACGCAACATTTGGCGATGGAATTAGCGGTGCATAAAATTCGCGTCAATGCGGTGTCGCCAGCAGTGGTGAATACGCCGATTTATGAAGGCTTTATTCCGAAAGACCAAGTGCAAGCTGCGCTGCAAGGATTCAATGGTTTCCATCCCATCGGCAGAGTCGGCACGACGCAAGATGTGGCCGAGGTGATCACATTTTTGCTATCCACAAAAGCCGCGTGGGTCACGGGTGCAATTTGGGATGTCGATGGTGGCGTGATGGCGGGGCGCAATTGATTTCCCGTACCCCTAAGGGATGAAACAAGCGTCCGCAGCGGCTTCTGCGGACGCTGCGGACGGCTATGTTACGAGAATATTCGTATATAAATCAATGACTTACAACTTGGCACGATAGCTGCTTATAGAAAGCATTATCCTCTCAGCCAACCTTCATGATTCGCGAACCATTATCCCAAGATGCAAAATTAGCGCCTAACGCTGTTGCCAAGTTTAAACGGGTGCGGCAGATACGTTTTAGTGTGTTTGCGCTCATCGGCGTGGTGCTCATCGGCGGCGCGATTGTGCTGTTTAATGCTTGGCGCGCCAGTTCGCAATCGGTAAATGCCTCGCGTATTCGTACGGCGGTGGTGGCGCGTGGCACCTTGGTGCGCGATGCATCGGTGAACGGCAAGGTGGTTGCCGCAGTGAGCCCCACCTTGTTTTCAACGGCAGTGAGCACCGTGAATTTAAAGGCCAATGCGGGTGATACGGTAAAGAAGGGCGATGTGTTGGCCGAGCTTGAATCACCTGACTTAACGGACGCCTTAAAGCGCGAGCAGGCCAACACCGAGCAGCTAGAAGCGGAAGTGGCGCGCCAACAAATACAATCAAAAAAACAAAAGCTCACCGCACGGCGTGATGCCGACCAAGCCGAGATTGAGCGGGTATCAGCCAAACGGGCGTTTGAGCGGGTCCAAGCTGTGGGGGTAGGTATCGTATCGAAAGTGGATTTTTTGAAGGCGGAAGATGCCTTAAAATCAGCCGAAATACGCGCTAAGCACGCAGAGGCCGCAACCGAGCTTGAAGGCCAAAATGTAGAGCTTGAACTTAAAACCAAGCTAAGCCAGTTGCAAAATCAGCGCTTGGTGTACGGCAACGCGAAACGTCGCGTGGACGAATTGAAATTACGTGCGCCGATGGACGGATTTATCGGCACGCTATCAGTCGCTAATCGCAGCGTGGTGCCTGCCAACACGCCAATCATGACCTTGGTCGATTTATCGCAGCTAGAAATTGAGCTAGAAATTCCTGAAACCTATGTGGGTGATTTGGGCATCGGCATGCGGGTAGAAATTGAAATTGTCGGCGTAAAACACATGGGCACGCTGTCCGCTATTTCCCCTGAAGTAGTGAAAAGCCAAGTGCTGGCGCGGGTGCGGTTTAAAGATGTGCAGCCCGCAGGCTTGCGCCAAAACCAACGCATTTCAGCGCGTATTTTGATCGAAGAAAAACCGAACGTGGTGCTAGTGCAACGCGGCTCGTTTGTAGAGCAGGGCGGCGGCAAATTAGCCTACGTGATGGAAGGCAATATTGCAGTGCGCCGCACGGTGAAGTTGGGTGCCACCAGCATTGCTGCGGTAGAGATTTTAGAGGGCTTGCGCGAAGGCGATGCCGTGGTGGTGTCAGGCAGTGAAGTGTTTGAAAACGCCGAACGGGTTTTAGTAAATAACTAATTTTTTAAAGGACTTGCCATGTTGAAAATGAAAAATTTGAGCAAAGTGTATCGCACCCATATGATTGAAACCCACGCGTTACGGGGCTTTGAGATTGATGTGGCACAGGGCGAATTCGTAACTGTTACCGGCCCATCGGGCTCCGGTAAGACTAGCTTTTTGAATATCGCTGGGCTGCTAGAAGAGTTTAGTGGTGGCGAATATTTTTTAGACGGTGTGGACGTCAGTGGGCTCAACGATGCAGGGCGATCAAAGCTGCGCAATGAAAAACTTGGCTTTATTTTTCAGGGTTTTAATTTAATTCCTGACTTAAATTTATTCGATAACGTCGATGTGCCGCTACGCTATCGTGGGCTAAACGCAGCAGAACGCAAACGGCGCATTGAAGAAGCGCTGAGCCAAGTGGGGTTAGCGTCCAGAGCCAAACATTACCCTGCAGAATTATCCGGCGGTCAGCAGCAACGCGTGGCCATCGCCCGCGCCCTCGCGGGCAAACCAAAAGTGTTGCTGGCGGATGAGCCAACCGGAAATTTAGATAGCCAAATGGCGCGTAGCGTCATGGAATTGTTAGAGGACATTAACGCCAAAGGAACCACCATTTTGATGGTAACGCATGACCCTGAACTTGCCGTGCGCACGCAGCGCAATGTGCATATTATTGATGGGCAGGTAAGCGATTTAGTGCGCCAAAGTCCCTCGCTGATGCGCCCCTCTTTTTCGGCAGCGACAGCTTAAAACAATCGGAGAATCAATATGTTTAGCTACTATTTTAAGCTTGGGTTCAATAGCCTAAAGCGTAACCCAATACTCACCGCACTCATGGTGCTCACCCTAGCCGTCGGGGTGGCCGCGAGCATTTCAACCTTAACGATTTTAACGGCAATGATGAGTGACCCGATACCCGAAAAAAGCCGCAATTTATTGGCACCACTTATTGATAATGGGCCAATCCAAGGCTATGAAGCCGGCAAGGCACAGGAGCAAACCCATTTACCCTATCGCGATGCCGTCACCTTTTTGGCCAGCAAGCAAGGCATACGGCGCACAGCGGTATACACCGTAACTGGTGCCATTGAGCCCGCACAGCCAAATCTTCCGGTTACAGCCGTGGCGGGCTCGGCCACTACTGCGGATTATTTTGCGATGTTCAACGTGCCGTTTTTATTTGGCGGCACGTGGCGTGGTGAAGATGATGCCAATGCCGCCAATGTGGTGGTGATAAGCAAAACAATTGGCGAAAAGTTGTTTGGCAAAGACAACCCTGTAGGCAAACGCATTAAATTGTTCGGGTCTGAATATCAAATTTCGGGTGTGGCCGATACATGGCAGCCATCGCCGCGCTTCGTCAACGTTTTCAATCAGCCAGGTGGAGCGTATGTAGGTGAAGAAGATGTGTTCATTCCCTTCACCAACGCTATCGCCAACAAGAAAAACCACGACGGTAGCACCTGGTGCATGGGCGACAAAATGGGGCCTGGGTTTCAAGGCATGTTGGACTCTGAATGTACTTGGATCCAGTTTTGGTTTGAAGTGGAAAATGCCGCAGGCCGCGCTGCATTGCATGAGTATTTACGGGGGTTTACAGCCGATCAGCGCAAGCTTGGGCGCTACATGCGTAACAACAAAGATCAACTATTTGATGTCATGGAATGGATGACGCATCGTGGTGTGGTTTCCAATGATAGAAAACTTTCGGTGTGGTTAGCGTTTGGGTTTCTGTTGTTGTGCCTAGTGAACACGATTGGGTTATTGCTTGCTAAGTTTTCAACGCGCGGCGCTGAGGTGGGTGTGCGGCGGGCATTAGGCGCATCGCGGGGACAGGTTTTTCAACAGTTTTTTGTTGAAACCGCCGTGCTGGGTTTGGCTGGTGGTGCGCTGGGGCTGGTGCTTACATTTGGCGGCTTGTGGTTGTTGTCGCAGCAGTCGGCGCAAATTGCGGCGGTTGCGCGGATTGATTGGCTTATGTTTGCCGCCACGTTTGCCCTCGCTGTAACGGCAAGTTTAATTGCGGGCATTTGGCCTACATGGCGGGCTTGTACAGTGAGCCCCGCTGCTGAACTTAAATCCCAATAATCGACACCGGAGCCCATTATGGAAATTAGACCTATTTTCTCAACCTTAATGCGCAACAAAATGGCGCCGTTACTAGTCGCCGCGCAAGTGGCGATTAGTCTTGCGCTGCTGGCCAATGCGCTGCACATTGTTGCGGAGCGAACCGCGATTTCGGCGCGTCCTAGCGGCATGGTGGACGAAGCTTCAACTTTCGTGCTCCACCTTCGTCACCTCACACCGCCGTCGCATGAAGATAATATTGCTCTGCAATTGCGTCAAAAGGCGCAATTGACGGCTATTCCCGGGGTGTTGGGCGCGGCGTGGACGACGCAAATGCCGATGAGCCGGAGCGGTAGTCAGTCTGGTGTTACGCATTCGCGTGAAGTAAACGCTAATACTTCAGCGTCGCGTTACTATTCGCCCGACGGTCTTGTTGAAACGTTCGGACTAAAGATAGTTGAAGGACGCGTTTTTAAACCGGAAGAAATTGCTACTGTGAACGTTGAAACAGATACAAGGCAGCCAGCCACAGTTATTCTTACCAAAGCGCTTGCAAAGCATCTGTTTCCAAACGACGCGGCTGTTGTCGGTAAGTCAGTACATTGGGGACACGGCTCAGATGCAGATAGTTCGACCATTGTTGGCGTGGTGGAACGTTTGCAGACCACCAGTGCCGAGCGAGGCGCAAGTGCTGAATACTCAAGTATTTCGCCAATGCGTGGTTCTACCCCGACATCAAGCTTTGCCATCAGAACCGAAGCCGGTCAGCGTGACCGTATCATGGCGGAAGCTGAAAACGTGATTCGCAAATCCAACCCGCAACCGATGATCATTAAAACCGAAACCGTCGAAAAACATCGCATTGACCGCTACCGTAATGATAATGGCTTAGCCTGGATGCTTATTGCCGTAAGTGTGCTGTTGATGTTGGTGACGGTAAGCGGCATTGTCGGCATGACCGCACTTTGGGTATCGCAGCGTCGCAAGCAAATCGGCGTGCGCCGCGCGCTGGGTGCAACACAGCTAGATATTCTTCGCTACTTTATTACTGAAAATATCCTCATCACAACAGTGGGCGTTGCTTCTGGTTTGGTGCTGGCGGTGGGGCTAAATCAATTGCTGGTGGCGAAGTTTGAGTTGGCAAAATTACCCATTAGTTATTTAGCAGTTGGTTCCGTGATATTTTTCATCTTGGGCGTTGTTGCAGCCTACGCGCCAGCGCGGCGCGCGGCGAGCATTTCGCCAGCTTTAGCTACTCGTAGCGTGTAGTTTTCTCTCTAAATATTCATGCCAACCATACTTGTAATTGACGATAATCAATCAGTAGCACTAGCCTTAGAAGTGTTGTTTTCACTCGCTGAAATCAACACCATTAGCGCACTCACACCCGAAGCCGGTTTAAGCGTGTTGGGCGAAACCCCGATTGATTTGGTGATTCAAGACATGAATTTTAGCGCTGACACCACATCGGGTGAAGATGGCGTGGCGTTGTTTAAGCAGATTCGTACACGCCACCCAGACTTGCCGGTAATTTTGCTCACCGCGTGGACGCATTTAGATGCAGCGGTTAATTTGGTGAAGGCCGGTGCCGCTGATTATTTAGCCAAGCCGTGGAATGACGAGCGCTTGCTTGCTACCGCGCAAAATTTATTAGAGTTAGGTGAGGCCAACGCGCGCGTGGCGCACACAAGGCACCGTGAAGGTGCCCGTAAACAGGCGCTCTCCAAGCAGTTTATTTTAGGCAACTATGTGTGGAAAGATGCCGCTACCGAGCAGGTATTAGCCATTGCATGTCAAGTAGCGCGTGCCGATGTGCCGGTGCTAATCACGGGCCCAAACGGTGCGGGTAAGGAAGGCATTGCCGAAATTATTCGTGCGAATTCCAGCGTAAAAAGTGGCGCATTTGTTGTGCTAAATTGCGGCGCAATACCTGCTGATTTAATTGAAGCCGAATTGTTTGGCGCAGAGGCAGGTGCATATACGGGAGCGGCTAAGCTGCGCGAAGGTAAGTTTGAAGCGGCTGACGGCGGCACTTTGTTTTTAGATGAGATTGGTAATTTACCGTTGTCAGGGCAAATGAAATTACTGCGCGTGCTTGAAACAGGCCGTTTTACGCGGCTTGGCAGCAATGTGGAGCGTCAGGTGAAGGTGCGCGTCATTAGCGCAACCAACGCCGATTTACCGCAAATGATTACCGCTGGCACGTTTCGCGAAGATTTGTATTATCGACTCAACGTGATCGAGCTAAAGCTACCAGCCCTTTCTGCTCGCAGCGACGATATTTTGCCCTTAGCCCAGCATTTTCTACAGACCGACAAAATCTTAGGTGCAAATGCCATCGCAGCTCTTCAACGCCACAACTGGCCGGGCAATGTGCGGGAGCTAAAAAACGTGTTGCAACGCGCGTGTTTATTGAGCCGTGGCAATGAGATTAGCGCCGCTGATTTAGGCCTGCCAGCAGGTATGGCACCGTTGGTCATCAACGAAGCAGAACCCGATCGCAGCGCCATCGAAGCGGCGCTAACCCGCGCAGGCGGCGTAGTAGCCCAAGCCGCGTCCGAGCTAAACCTAAGTCGCCAAGCGCTCTACCGGCGCATGGAGCGTTCAGGAATAAAGCGCACAGCGTGAACAAATCACCACTGATGAAACTTGCGCAGATCCAGTTTTGCTCCTCTCTCCCCTCGAGGGAGAGAGGCTGGGAGAGAGGGGGCACGCCACTAAATGAAGCCACCAATTAAGCGCCGAAACCTTTCCCTAACCACCCGCTTCTGCCTAATCACCGCAGCACTCATCGCCTGCGCCATCGTCTTACAACTAGCCCTAAGCCAACTAACAGATTTGCTCGCGTGGCAATCTGCCCTAATCAGCGCTGCAATAATCATTCCCCTAGCCATCACAATTATCCGCGCCCAGCTTAAACCAATCCTACAAATGTTCAACGCGCTCAACGGCACCGTTAGTTCCTACAAAGACGCGGATTTTTCTTTCAGCCTGCACTGGTCGCGCAATGATGAAATTGGGGAGCTGGTTGCAAGCCACAATGCGCTTGGTGAAGTGCTGCGCAGCCAGCGGCTTGACCTTGTGCAGCGCGAATTGCTGTTGGACACCATGGTGCAACACACGCCGGTAGCGATGCTGTTAATTTCTGACGCAGGGCCTATTGTGTACGCCAATTTGGCCGCTCGGCAGCTGCTAAACGAAGGGCGAAAGCTTGAAGGCTATTCCCTCAACCAAGTGCTCGCAAACGCCCACAGCGCATTGATAGAGGCGATGGAAAAGCAGGGCGATGGTTTATTCACGCTCAATAGACCTGAGGGCGATGCCTACGATGGAGATGATGTGTACCACCTAGCGCGCCGCTACTTCACCCTGAACGGTCGCCGTCACGAGCTATTGATGTTGCGCCATTTAACGGCTGAACTGCGTCGTGCAGAAGTACAAACGTGGAAAAAAGTAATCCGCGTAATTAGCCATGAGCTTAATAATTCGCTAGCGCCGGTTGCGTCCCTTGCGCACTCAGGCGTGCAGCTTTTGCAACGCGGTAAGCCCGAACGCTTAATAGAAATTTTAGAAGCGATTGCCGAGCGCACGCGGCATTTGGAAGGGTTCATTCAAGGCTATGCCAAATTTGCCAAGCTACCGAATCCTCGAGCCGAATGGGTGCAGTGGCCCGGCTTTATTCAAAAACTAAAGCTCAATATTGGCTTTGAATACGTCGAGTCACCGTCGGACGCGCAAGCCTATTTTGACGTAGCGCAGCTTGAGCAAGCGCTAATCAACCTGCTGAAGAATGCCCATGAATCGGGCTCTCCAGCTGATGGTGTGAGTTTGCGCGTGAGTGTGGCACGTGCAGATGACGCTTCGTCTTTCGTCAACCCACGCGCTAACCATGCCATTCGCATTGATGTGCAAGACCGGGGCGGCGGCATGACCGAAACCGTACTCACCCACGCCCTCATGCCGTTTTATTCCACCAAACGTTCGGGCACAGGCCTAGGCTTAGCGCTCGCGCGTGAAATTGTGGAAGCGCATGGCGGGCACATCAGCCTGCATAACCGCGAAGGTGGCGGCTTAACGGTGTCGCTGGTTATTCCTACGCCGCAGACGCCGTTGCCCCTGTAAAATTGTATTCTTTAATGCCTGAAGACGCCCTATTTTAGGGTGTCTTCAGGCGTATAATTTTTCTAAATTACTGGTTCTGCAGTCTATGCCGCAAAATCTGCAGTTTGTCGCGTAACGGTTGACGTAAGTGTGTTCGGCTTGATTTAATAGTGCTGTATTTCAATAAATATTAGTGTCTGAAGATGCCCGATTATAGGGCGTCTTCAAAGTAGTTACTTTCCATTTTATCTTGGAGTGATGATGATTAAATCGTTTAAATTTTTAGCAGGTGTAGGTGCGTTGATCGCTATCCAAACAACGGCATTTGCAGATGCGCAACCGCCGATAGGCAAGCGACTGCTGCAAAGTCCCACGCAAGCGCTGGCGCAAAGCCTCGTACCTGCTCCCGTCGCGCAGGGCGGCGAAGTTCCAGAATTACATGGGCACGATGAAATTGACCCCGCAGAGCGTGAACGCATTTGGAGCGAAATTAATCGCAACATCGCACGACTTAAATTACGCGAAAATACGGACAACGCCAAAGCGGCGTCCGTAAAACCTTTCGCGCTAGCAGACGGTTTTAGCTGGCCTGTTCGCAATGCAAAGGGTAATTCTGATGCGAGCTATTGGGTTATTCCTTTTTATTTAGACCAAAACCGATCTAGCGCATCGATGCAAGATTTCCAGTGCCAGCAACGCACTTACGAAGGCCATAAGGGCACCGATATTTCGCTGGGTTGGGATGCGTGGAATGTGATGGCGAGTGAGCAAATTCAAGTGATTGCAGCCGCCGCTGGCGTAATTACCTATCGTACTGATGGTAATTTTGATCGCAACTGCAAAAACAGCACTAAGCTTTGGAACGCGATTTATTTGCGTCACGACGATGGTTCCATCACGTGGTACGGCCACTTAAAAACCGGCACTTTAACAACAAAGCAAATCGGCGATAGAGTGGAGCGTGGGGAATTTTTAGGCGCGATTGGAAGCTCTGGAAATTCATCAGGCCCGCATTTGCATTTTGAAGTTTATGATCCGCAAGGTCAATTGGTTGATCCTTGGGCGGGGCAGTGCAATACGATAAACAGCGCTAATACGTCATCTGCGTGGCGAGACCAAAAGCCCTACGTCAATTCGCAATTAAATCGGCTCTACACCGCTAGTTTGCCGCCGGTATTCCCAACCTGCGGTGGCGATGGGACGCTGGCCGATGCTGGCCGAATGAATGAAAAGCGCGACTTTAAACCGGGCGATAGCATCATCGCATTGGCTGTCTATCGCGACCAGCAATCCGCGCAAATTACCAACTACAAAATTACCAAGCCGGATGGCTCAGTCTGGAAGCAATGGTCGCATTCTCCTTCGCAAAGTAACGCGCAGCAAAGTTATGTGTCGTCATATTGGTTTTGGAATTATGTTTTAGAAACCAATGCACCCAGCGGCACATGGATGGTTGAGGCAGTGTTTGAAGGCAAAACAGTCAGCACATCGTTCACGGTTTCACCAAACGGTGATGGCGTCGCAAATTATTCATCGCTTTGGTGGAACGCGCAGGAGTCCGGCTGGGGCGTGAGCATTACCCAGCAGGCAAATATTTTGTTTGCCGCATGGTTTACCTACGATGCGGATAGCACAGGCCTGTGGCTGGTGATGCCCAGTGCTGCATTGCAGCCCGATGGCAGCTTTAAAGGCGAAATTTATCGCACCACAGGAATACCGCTAGCGCGAATAAATGGCGCGGAATCATCGACTTCGGTGAAGGCCGTTGGCAGTGGCACGTTGCGTTTTACGTCAGGTGCCATTGGCGTATTTAGCTACACCGTTGATACCGGCGCGGGGCCTGTCACGCAAAGCAAAACAATCACGCGGCAAACCTTCGGGTCGTTGCCAAATTGCCGATTCACAACCGGAAGTCGCAAAACATTCACCAACTATCAAGACCTTTGGTGGAACCCAAAAGAGTCCGGTTGGGGCATTAGCCTAACGCACCAAGCCGACACCATTTTTGCAGCGTGGTTTACCTATCGCGCAGACGGCAAAGGGCAATGGTTGGTAGGTTCTGCTATTACAAAAACGCCGCTAGGAGATTACAAAGGCCGCTTGTATCGCACCACCGGCATGCCGTTTGCCGCTATTAACGGTGCAGCTGCTAATAGTTCAGTAAGTGACGTCGGCGAAATTAGCTTCAGTTTTATTGATGGCGAAAACGCGCAGATGCGTTACACCGTGGACGGTGTAAGCCAGACTAAATCTATCACGCGGCAAAATTTTGCGGCGTTGGTTTCGGCTTGTCAGTAGGTTGGTCAATAGGTTGAAACAAACAAACTATACGGGCGACAGAGTTGCTGTAGCTATGATTGCAGCCCGAAGCAATGCGGCGTCAGCTTGGTCTTTCGGTCGCGTGTTGTGCGCTTTGGTCGCGAGCAAGCCATGTAGATTTAACACGGGTATCGGCTCGCCGTCTAACACAAGGTTTACGGCTTGCCGCGCTAAGTCGTGAAACGGCACGCCAGCAACGCTTGGCATAATATCTATTGCGAAGGCGTCGTTTATTCGAATAGCATGAAGGTGATCGCCGCCAAAGGGGTCATCTTCGCCAATTAGTTCAGCCGCGACGCCGTAGGGTAGCTGGGCCAATGCTGCGACCCAACGCGTGTTGTTGTCTCGTTCAGCGGCGACTGCAATATCAATATATGTCGTCGTGCGCACCAGCCCGTGCGCGGCAAGAGCGTAGCCGCCGACGAGCACATAGCGCACACCATCGCGATTAAGCCGCCGCGCTAAATCGATAACATCTTCCCACGCGACTGCACGCGTAAATTGCAATTCACCCACGTTTCTCACCGCCTCCATTTATGCTGGCTTTAATTGCATCAACTTGCCAACGATCCCAATCAGCACTTGCTTCCTCCGGTGTGCGATATTTAAAAACTCCTTTAGGTACGCATGTCTGTGCGAGTGCCATACGCTTGACCCACGCCCGCTCCTGCGCAGTGGGTGCACGTAAGGCACCGAGTTCCGGCATCTTTTTGGCACCAATGACTCTTGAAAAATCTTTCATCGCGACTCCTGTGCGTGTGCGCCTGTGCGCATGTGCTGGCTTTAGTGCGTCCTGTTGAAAACAGGTGGCACCTAGTTTTCAATCGAAGCTAATAAGTAGTCTATCGCAACTACCGCGTTACTTTTCTAGAAAAACAACTGCAGGCGATAATAAGGCGTGAAATAAAAACTAAACGTTAGACTGAAGTTGCCCTGCGGCGCTTTACAATATGCGTCTTCACTTTAACCATAAATGCTCATGTCTGCCACTAATTTACCCCCCGATCCTGCATCCCCTCACGACGCCATGCGTCTAAACAAACACGTTGCAGCCATGGTGCCTTGCTCGCGTCGCGATGCCGAGCTGTACATCGAAGGTGGTTGGGTAACGGTGGATGGCGAAATTGTGCGTGAGCCTGAGTTTGCCGTGCACGCGCATCAAGTGGCCTTGCGCGAGGGCGCGACGGCTGAGGCGGCTGTGCCGATGACGTTTTTGTTGCACCAGTTTCCCAACAAAGCGGATACCGCGCCGCACATTGCAGTAGATAATCGCGCGGCCGACGATCAATCAGGTATTCACCCGCGTCGTGCGCATTTTTATAAACTAGCGCCTAGTTTGCCGCTAGAACCGCACGCCAGCGGACTCTTGGTATTTACCCAAGATCATCGCGTCGCCCGCAAATTAACGGACGACGCCGCCACGATTGAGCAAGAATACATCGTAGAAATTAAAGGCACGCTAGATGCACGCGGCCTGCGAGATTTAAATGCCGGTTATAAACACAACAACAAACTGCTGCCCTTCGCCAAAGTAAGCTGGCAAAACGAAACCAAACTGCGCTTTGCCCTCAAAGGCATTATGAGCGGGCAAATTGCCTATATGTGCGATAGCGTAGGCTTGGAAATAGTTTCCATGAAGCGCCTACGCATAGGCAGGATTTCGATGGGCAAATTGCCGCTAGGGCAGTGGCGCTATTTGCCGGTGGATGAGAAGTTTTAAGGCCTTATTTCAATACTACCCAATGACCGCCTTTGCGCGGCCCCACACGTTGCAACTTGCCGTCCGCAACCAGCTTTGCGGTAGCAAGCTCAATCGCACGCTTAGTCCGGCTAAGCGCAACAGCGAGTTTCGCTAAAGTCATCGAAGGATCTGCCTGCAAACGGCTTAAAATTTCTACCGAAGTATCGGTGGTTTCTACCGAAGTATCGGTGATTTCTACCGAAGTATCGGCGGTTTCTACCGAAGTATTGGCGGTTTTTACCGAAGTGTCGATGGTTTCTACCGAAGTATCGATGGTTTCTACCGAAGTACCTACTTCGGTATTGGTGATAGAAAACGGGAACTCAACCCAGAATCCTGCGCTATCTGATGCAAAACTTGGGGCAGGGCAATCTTGTCGCTCGCAGGTATCACGAATTAGATCAATGCCGCGTCCCCACGACTCAATTTTTCCCGCTAGAAAAAATGCATTAGCGATGGCGGGATTAGACGGTTGCGACGCGTGCTTTGCCAGCAGACGACCGATAGACCATTCGGGCGGTAATTGGCCTGCATTCCAGATGATGAGTTTGTTGTTGTACACGCTAATTTGTGTGGGAATACTTGCGCCGTAATCTTTGTGCGCAATGGCGTTTATGACGGCTTCGCGCAGTGCGGCTTCGGGTACTGGAAATCGCTCAAATCGCTGCGATCCTGTGTATGAAATGCCCGCACGCAAATACTTGGTAAGCAGCAGATCAAGCGTTTTATCAATCTGGGTAAACAAATTGCCGTGAATCGCATCTTGATACAGCAAATCGGAATCAGTACGAAAAAATCCGATTTTAATGTACGCACCTGCTGGCAATTTTTCATCATCTCGCGCAAACAACAGTGCTGCGGCCCGCTTAAAATAAGATCCTTCTTTAAGATGCAGTTTCTCAATTAGGGCAGCGTCGGATTCAGTGAGAAGATCAGCGCCAAGCCGCCCACTTTGGGCGGCTAATTTGCGAAACGTATTGAGTGTTGCGGGGTCAAGATCAGCGGCGGCAAAATGCGGCGTTGGCACACCATCCCAATGCCGTCCAAGCTTGCGCAATAAAAAGCGATCGAGCGCAGCGCCTTTCAATTCTTGCTTCGTACTGCCGCTACGTAGATGGTATTCACCTTTATAGCTTATAGGGCTTGGATAAGGATCAACGATGATTTCTAACCATTCAAACTTGCCTTTAACGTGCAGATTAACGGCCACAACAATGCCTAAAATATCGCGCACTTTATTTGGAATATCTTCCAGCAAACGTGATGCATTTGCAACGCCCACGACTTTGCCTTGATCATTTTTGCCAATCATCAGCGTGCCGCCATCGGCATTCGCAAAGCCGCAAATCCACTTTAAATATTCGTCGCGCCACGACTGTTTCCACTCGACGTTTTGGCTTTCTTTCATGCGGGCTGATTCTTTCCTTTTATAGTTGCCATATTATGCGCGACTTCAGCCGCGTCAAGCACAAAAATACTACTTCAACACAACCGCGGACCGCATCACCGGATATAAATTAAACCGTTCATCCCACGATGAATGGCGGCGGGCGAAAAACTCTAGCCGCGCTTTTGGGTTTTTTGAGAAGGCGTCGTCAGTCGCTATTTTGTGCATAAATTCGATGAATAGCACAGGGTCTGCCGCTAACTGTTCCCGCGCTACTTCTTCGGCAACATAGTCTTCCATGTATTCTTTTTGCTCGAATGCCGTGTTGAAGCGCCCCCACGCTACGAAAGAATCTGGTGCGGCGGGCTCCAACAGCGACATCACTAGCGTTGATTTAGCCTGCGCAATCGGCACAAATAGGCTGCCTGCTGCAACAGTCCGTGTTTCTGCTTTCCAGCTCCCTGTTAAGTTTATACGCTGGCTGCCTTCGTTAGATTTAGCATCCAAAGCGCTAGCCTCAGCGCGATAGGTTTCAAGCGGCGCGTTCACGGTGCTGCGTATAATTTTTTGAAACTGAATGCCGTGCTGTTTTAGTTTTTCACCCACCCAATCTGCATGTGCGGCGGCCACCACGTAACCGCCAGTGGGCGCTGTGACGATTAAATTTGGCTGCACATCATCACGCACATTGAGCTTCCAAATTTGCGGTTTTTTGTCGTCGTAGCGCGTCATAAGGCCGCCTGACACATCCGACATCGTGCGGGTGTATTCATAACCTTTGAAGTCGATGGTGCGCGATTTTTC
>JAYUOW010000325.1:0-23081 GCA_043760555.1 Betaproteobacteria bacterium | reverse complement strand
GCTGATCCCGCAAATCCTAAAACAAAATTTTCACTGGTTTTAAAATACGTTGGTGTGGGTGCGATAGCGTCAATGCCCATGGGCTGGATGATGTAGGGCTTATTGGCGACGCTACTTAGCTTTTTGCCCAAGTTTTCATTGATGACGATGATGGCGTCGCTTAATGCAAGTATTTTATGAAACCAGCGCTTAATGCTGGATTTTGAAAAGTGCGCATAGCTTAAGGATGCGCGCGGGATGGCCAAAAAATCGTCATCCCAAAAGCTTAAAATAGTTTTGCCGTGCGCGCGGGCTAAGGTGAGTTGCAGCGCCACCACGATAGAGCAGCAACGCATGGCAATAATCGTGTCAGCCCAGTAAATATCGGCATCTTCAAGCCCCTCTTCATCATGAAACCGATATTGCAGTAGGCCCTTTTCAGCCATGCGTCGGTAGGGAATATGGGCGAATAAATTGACTGTGGCAATTTCTGCCGGGGCGATCACCAATAGTTTGGGCAACGTGTTAGGCGCGTAGCTGGTCATCGTGATTGCTACGTTCCCACCCTAACGCAAAGCCCGCGCCGGTGAGGGTTAAGTTGGGGTTGTAAAACGCGTCATCGCGTAGTTGATGATCCCAGCGGGCGTGAAACTGCTGGGCTTCTCCTTGAAAACGCGATTGACTGGCCGCACTGTCGTCGTAGCCGCGACTAGCAGATTCATGATGTAGCAGCACCGCGTTGGGCGTCCAAATATTGCGCAAGCCAGCGGCTTCTAAGCGTAAACATAAATCAACGTCGTTAAACGCGACGGCGTAGCGTTCATCAAAGCCATTCACGGCGTTAAAATGCACGCGCCGTACCATTAAGCAGGCCGCAGTCACGGCGCTTAATTGCTGCAGTGAACAGGCGCGGCCATTGGGGCCCATATAGCCCTCGGGTTGGTTGGCAAATACATGCTTAGCGTAGCCACCCAAACCTAATACAATGCCCGCATGTTGAATGGTGCGGTTAGGAAATAGCAACATACAGCCTACCGCGCCAATGCCGGTATTTAGGGCGTTTCCAACCATTTCGCCGAGCCAGTTTGGTTCGATTATTTCAACGTCATTGTTTAAAAATAGCAGCAACTCGCCATCGGTATGTTCGGTGGCAAGGTTGTTGATTTTTGAGAAGTTAAACGCGCCCGGCGTTTTAAAAACACGAATATTGTTGGTGTTGTGCACGCCGTTTAAGTAGGCGCAGGTGGCTGGATCAGTTGAATCATTATCGGCAATAATGATTTCGTAGTTTGGGTATATCGTTAATGCCTGCAAGCTAGAAATAGTGTGTTTTAGCAAGCCCAACCCATCGCGGGTGGGAATGATGATGCTTACTTTTGGGGTGTTTTTGTTTGTAGGCGTGAGCGTGAATGCAATCGCGTTGGCATTGATGCACCCTGCGCTGTAGCCTACGTTGTGGGTGCGCAGGAAGGGGTTGAGCGCATCGCTTAACCATGCAAGCTTAGTTTGGCTGCCGTGGTGGCTTAGCACCTGCGCCACACGCTGGTTGCGCGCGTGTTTTGCAAAGGCAATTTCAAGCTGAATATAGGTGCAAAACGTACCGAAAACGCCCGTACTGTGGACTTCTTCAGGCAATGCCGTGGAGAGTGCCGTATTTATTGGGCTTGCAGCTAGTAACCGTTCACGCGTAGTAAGCCATGCTGCACCAATGTAATGTTGAGAGAGCGCTAATTCAGGATTCCAGCGCGGCTTGAAGTTGGGGCTGTGGCGCTGATGTTGCGCGTCAACCAAATCGTGGTCCCAGTAAAGCAAAGTTGGTTTGTGTTCTGAAATTGCCCGACTACATTGCGTGACCCAATCGACGCGAAAATAGCCGTCTTGATAGATGTGAACATAGGGTGCGGTCGCTTGTTTAGCTAATTTTTCAAGCGTTTCGCCATAACCATAACTTCCTGAAGATGCCCTAATTTCGGGCGTCTCCACGGTATGTACTTGTGGGTGGTGCGGGTTGCGTTGTCGGTCCCACATGCGGCCATCTACGATCAGTTCCCACGCACTGGAATTTTGCGCCAGTAAACTTTCTAACATTTTCGGGAACTCTAGGTTCGAACTGGCGTCTGAAACCACAAGAACGCTGATTATCGGGGTGGTTTGGCCGTATTCGCCCGTCAATATTTGGCTAGGTTCGCGTTCCAAAACCCACTTTGCATAATCCTCATACAACGCTTCGCCCGGCGCATGATGCTTGATTGCGCCGGTTAAACCTTTGCTTGCCCAAATTTGGCCGATGCGCTGCACCAAACCGGCTAATTTGGCGGGATCGGTCAGCGCGGGGCGCAAATGTCGCCAAAATAAGGCGGATGCTTGGGCAAGTTGGGAGCGGTTCATTATTTGAAAAGCAATGTAACAAAGAGGCAAAATGAAGCAAAAACGGGGTATACGCGCTGGTATAATAAGGGGTTAAGTGATTGATGGAAAAACTATTTTGAGTTTAATTGGCGAAATTCTTGTCGCTCGCGGCAAATTAGAGCAAATCGCGCTAGACCGTGCCTTGAAGGTGCAGGCGGCAACCGATGTTGCCGGTAGCGGCGCACGCGAAAAAATTGGCGCAATTTTAACGCGGATGGGTTTGGTTGCTGGTCGCGAGCTGGCTGAAGCCTTAGCGCAGCAGCGCGGCTGGGTGATTGTTGAGGCCGCCGAAATGCCCGAGCTACCAATTTTAGAAGAAAAAATTAGCGCCCGTTTTATCAACGAATCGCGCGCTATTCCAGTTGCAGAAAACGATGAAGAAGTGGTGCTGGCGATGCTTGATCCAGCTGATGCCTACGTGGTGCAAGCGTTTGGTGCTGCCACCCGCAAACGCGTGGTGCCAAAGTTGCTGGCGCTGAATGATTTTGAAACCGCCTATGACCGGCTTTACGGCGCGGGTAAATCGTCGATGGGTCAGATTGTTGACAACATTTCTAATCGCGATGAAGACCAAGAGTTTGGCGACATTGAGCACTTAAAAGATTTGGCGTCTGAAGCGCCGGTTATTCGCTTAGTTAATTTGATTATCAACCGTGCGCTAGAACAGCGGGCGTCGGACATTCATATCGAGCCGTTTGAAAATCGCTTGATCGTGCGTTACCGGATTGACGGTGTGCTGCACGAAACGGAATCACCGCCCAGCCGCCTATCAGCTGCGGTTATTTCGCGCATAAAAATTATGGCAAATTTAGATATTGCCGAACGCCGTTTGCCGCAAGATGGTCGCATAAAATTGCGCGTGCAGGGTAAAGAAATTGATCTACGCGTATCCACCGTGCCAACGATGCATGGTGAATCGGTGGTGATGCGTATTTTGGACAAAGGTGGCGTAGCGCTGGATTTCCACAAGCTTGGTTTTGACGAAGGTAACTTAGAAGTTTTCTTAAAAATTTTGGCACAACCCTACGGCATTATTTTGGTCACTGGTCCTACCGGTAGCGGTAAAACTACCACGCTGTACACAGCACTTGATCGGTTAAACAAGCCCGATATTAAAATTTTGACTGTGGAAGATCCGGTGGAATATCAAATGGCCGGCATTAACCAAATTCAAGTAAAGCCGCAAATTGATTTGAGCTTCGCCAGTGCTTTGCGTGCGATTGTGCGGCAAGACCCTGACGTGATTATGATCGGTGAAATTCGCGATTTGGAAACCGCGCAAATAGCGGTGCAATCCGCATTGACAGGCCATTTGGTGCTATCTACCGTGCACACCAATGATGCCGCAGCCACCATCAACCGTATGCTCGATATGGGCTTGGACGATTATTTATTGACGTCCACCATCATTGGTATTCAAGCGCAGCGCTTGATTCGCATGTTGTGCAATCACTGCAAAGTGCCGTATCACCCGGTGGCTGAAATTGTTGAGCAATTGGGGTTAAAGCGCTTCGTTAAAAAAGAAGACGAGGGCTTGCCAATTACGTTGTATCACCCCAAAGGCTGCGAGCATTGCGGCGGTAATGGTTACTTTAGTCGGCAGTCGATTATGGAAGTATTGCCGATGACGGACAATTTGCGCGGCTATGTAATGCGCCATGCGACAGCTTCAGAATTGCGGCAAGCCGCGCAAGCCGAAGGCATGGAAACGATGTATGAAAACGGCCTGCGCAAAGCGATGGCGGGTGTGACGACGATTGAAGAAATCCTTCGCGTCACGAGAGAAGACTAGCGATGCCGCTCTTTCAGTACAAAGCCGTAACGCCTGCTGGCGAAGTGCAAGAAGGCGTGCTCGAAAGCGCGTCGCAGCCGGATGTAATCGCGCGCTTGCAAGCGATGGGCTTAATCCCTATCCGCGCTGAAGCAGCGGGTGCTGCAGCCACCATTGGGTCGGGGGTTACGCAGGCTGCACCGGGTAAGAAAAACTATTTTGGCAATGGCATTGCTGACACCGATATTGCGCTGATGACGCGCGATATTGCCACCTTGCTACGCGCCGGTTTGCCGCTTGATCGTAGCTTAGAAATTTTGCTGGGCTTGGCCGAAAAACAAGCCGTGTTCGAATTGCTCAATGAAATTCGCAACGAAGTGCGCGGTGGTGCGGCGCTGTCAAAAGCGCTTGATAAGCGTCGTGATGTGTTCTCGCGGTTTTACATCAACATGGTGCGCGCCGGGGAGGCCAGCGGCAGCATGGGCAATGTGCTGATGCGCTTGGCTGAACATATGGAACGGGCGAAAGAGCTTAAGGATGGCGTAATTTCAGCCCTAGTTTATCCGGTGATTTTGTTATTTATAGCCGCACTTTCGGTGATTGTTTTGCTGATGTTTGTGGTGCCGCAATTTAAGCAAATTTTTGATCAATCGGGCAAGGCACTGCCATGGTCAACGCAACTCGTTTTAGACGTTGCCTCTATTTTGCGCAACGATTGGCCGATTATTTTGGGCGTAATTTTAGGCACTATTTGGCTCTTTAATCGCTCGCTGAACAACCCAAAAAGTAGGCGCGGTTGGGACTTGCGATTTTTGAAAATGAACTTAGTGGGCAAATTGGTGACCAAGATGGAGATGGCAAAGTTTTCGCGCTCATTGGCTACCCTAATAACCAACGGTGTGCCCCTATTGGCGGGGCTTTCTATTCTGCGTGAGACAATGGGCAACATTATTTTTTCAGAAGCGGTAGAGCATCTTTCGCGTGAATTAAAAGAAGGTCGCGGCTTGAGTAAGCCCATGCTAGAAACCCAAATTTTTCCTAAACTTGCTGTGCAAATGATTGCCGTTGGGGAGGAAACCGGCAAGCTCGATGAAATGCTGTTTCAAGTAGCCGATGTGTATGACCGCGAAGTAGCCTCCACCATCAAACGTATCATGGCGCTAATTCAACCGGTGATGATTATCGGGCTGGCGGTGCTTATCGCTGGCATCATCATGTCGTTGTTGGTTGCCATGTTTGGCATGATGGACTTACCTACGTAAAACCTGCTACGTAAAACCTGCTACGTAAAACCTAGTATCTAATTCCCAATACTTAATTTTTTATAACAAAGTTGTTAAGCCCAAAACGAGGACTTCTCATGAAGCCAATAAAAGCTGTCTCACTTCGCCAATCCAACCAACGCGGTTTCTCGTTGATCGAAATTATTATCGTTGTCACCATCATTGGCTTGCTTGTGGCTTGGGTCGGTAACAAAGTGTTTGGTCAGGGTGATGCCGCTAAGTCGCGAATTGCTAAAGCGCAACTGAGTGATATTGGTGCAGCGCTTGATTTGTACAAGCTCGATGTGGGCAAATACCCAACGCAGCAAGAGGGATTGAAGGCGCTCATCACATCAACAGGTGCCGCGAATTGGAATGGACCTTACATGCGTAAAGCGGAGCAAATTAAGGATCCCTGGAGCACGGATATTGTTTATAAAGCGCCGGGCGCTGATAACCGTCCGTTTGATCTGATCTCGCTCGGTGCCGATGGCAAAGAGGGCGGCGATGGGCCAAATAAAGATGTAACTAATTAATAAGCAATTGCGCATTAGCAATGTTTGCGCCCGTCTCCAAATGTCTCCTCATCGTTCTCATCATCAAGCAGGCTTCTCTTTATTAGAGTTGATGGTGGTTGTCGTCATTGTCGCAGCTGCTTACACGCTGTTGCCTAAATTCGTTTCTAACGGCGTATCCGGTGCCGACCTAAAATCCAACACCCGCGAAATTGCCACAAGCCTCCGATCAGTGCGGGCAACGGCGATCAACACGCGGCGCGAATCGATGTTGACGATTGACTTGGATAAGCGCGAATTTACGATGTCGGGTGACACGCGCATACGTAAGTTAAACGACCAGCTTGATTTGAAATTATTCACCGCGCAATCGGATGTGGTTACCGACAAAATTGGCTTTATCCGTTTCTTTCCCGATGGTACGTCTAACGGCGGCAGAATCACGGTGGGCGCAGGTGAGCGTAGGTTTTATGTTGATGTAGATTGGCTCACAGGTAAGGTTTCAATACTAGATAAAGTGGATGATGACCGTGTTTAAAATATCCACAATTAAGCCCAAGCAAAAGGGTTTCACGCTACTAGAAATTTTGGTGGCCTTTACTATTTTAGCGATGGCTTTGGGCGTATTGATGCAAATTTTTTCGCGCGGGGTGAATGGCGCGATATTGTCCGATCGTTACGCGCGCGCCAGCACCTTGGCTGAATCAAAGCTTGCTAGCACAGGCATTGAAGAGCCGCTAAAAGAGGGCAGTTTCAGCGGTAAGTTTGACGGTAAGTCGGATGAAGATTTTACGTGGACGCTCAATGTACGTCCGTACGAGGATGCGAGTTTAGAGCCCTTGCCGGGTGGTGTTGCGCCGATTATGAGTGTGCAATTATTTGAGGTTGAGCTGAGTGTTAATTTTACAACCGACGATCAGCGCGAGCGCCGCGTGGTGTTGACGGCATTGCAGCTAGCGCCAAAAACATGAAGTTTTTAAGGTCTAAATATGCTTGGAGACGCCCTAAACACGGGGGTTTCACGCTGCTTGAGTTAATCATTTCTTTAGCGCTTTTAGGCATGCTGTTGTTGTTACTTTATTCCGGTTTAAACATCGGCATTCGCGCATGGGACACCGGCGACGCCAAGGTCGCGCAGGCCGCGCACGAGCGTAGCGTGCAAGCTTTTTTGCGGCGCGAGTTAGGACAAATTTTCCCGGTGAGGTGGCGCGGTATTCCTGAATCAAAAATCGCTTTTACGGGTGAAAAATCAGAGCTTAAATTTGTGACCACCTTGAACTTAGCGGCCGATGCCGCAAGCTTGGGCGGGCTGCAGTGGGGGCATATTTATGTGGCCGATGACGAAGTAAACGGCAAACGCATGAGCTCACTGTTCATTCGTCGCGATGGCTTTGACATTTTTGCGAAAGATTTTGATGGTATTTCGGCATCCAAACCGCATCGCTTGTTGGAGGACGTGAAAGAAATCGAAATTGATTATTTTGGCGCAGAAACCGATGCGGCTGAGCCAAAATGGGAAAGTAAGTGGGAAAATCCATTGCGTATGCCGCAATTAGTGCGCATGCGCATCGAGCTGCAAAATGGTAAATCGATGCCTGAAATTGTCGTTGCGCTGCGCATTGGCGAAGAGGCAGGCTGCTATGAAACCAATTTCCAGCGCCAATGCGGACCACGGCGAGCATAGTGGGGCCGCACCAACGTAGGCCGGCAGGTCAACAATTGAAACAACACGGCATCGCCTTGGTGATCGTGTTGTGGGTGGTTACGCTGCTGTCGCTTATTGCTGCATCCTTCATTTACGCAATGCGCACGGACGTGCAAATTGTGTCGAACAGCATGTCCATCACGCAAGGGCAGGTGATTGCTGATGCGGGCGTGCATAGGGCGATGCTGGAGCTTTATAAGCCAATTCAGGTGCCAGATCGGTGGAACCCAAATGGCGAACCGCACGAATGGGAGTACAAGGGCGCAAAACTACGCATAACGATTATGGACGAGTCTGGTAAAATCGACATAAACGGGGCAACAGAAGCATTACTGCGTAGCTTGTTTGTGTCAAAAGGGGTGCCTGAAGAAGAAGCAAATGTCCTTGTTGATGCGATAAATGATTGGAAAGACCCAGATACTTTAAAAAGATTACGCGGTGCTGAGGAACCAGAATACAAAGCCGCTGGTCTGACGTACAAACCGGCAAATGCACCGTTTCAAGCGCAAGAAGAGCTGCGCTTAGTGTTGGGGATGACAACAGCGCGATACAAATTGATTGAAAATATTATTACTGTTTATTCCCGTCAGCCGGGTGTAGACGCAAAAATAGCGCCGCGTGAGGTGTTGTTAGCCATACCAAATGTAACGGCAGCCCAAGTAGATGAATATATCGGTTTGCGCGAACAAGCGCGCGCAACCAAGCAGTTTGTGCCGCCGTTTTCTGCAGGTGGCCCGTATTTAAGCGTTGGCAGTGGTTTTATTGCCAGCGTGCGTTCCGAAGCAACCATGTCCGACGGGGTATTGTTTATTCGCGACGCCGTGGTGATGAAAGCGCCAAATCCAAAACGACCGTATGTGTTTTTGAGTTGGAAAGAAGGAACGGCGGGGGCGGCAGTGGCGGTGAGTGGCGTTGCATCAGCCATTGGGCAAGACGCAACAAAGTAATTTTTAGCAACAGCAACATTTTTTGGGTTGAGAATTTTTCCGAATGGCTGCAACTAATTCAACATTTTCGCCGCAGGCTGTGGGCGTACCTTTGGCACAACGCATTAGTAATTTTTGGCGTTGGTGGAAGGGCGAGCTTGCCGGTGTTACACCCGCGTGGCTGCACAGCATTATCTCGCCACCGTCAGAGTTGGCCAATGTTTATCTTGATGGCCGCAGCATCAGCACCTTAAAGCTCGGCATCAATTCGGCCACGCCAACTAACACTGTAAGCATCGACGAAGGGGAAGCGGCGATGCGCCGACTAGCGGCCTCAATCCGTACCGAGGGCGGCAATGTGAATGCGCTGCGCTTGGTGCTGCCGCAGGCAGAAGTGTTGCGCCGCCGCGTATCGCTGCCATTGGCGACAGAAGAAAATTTACGGCAGGTGGTGGGCTTTGACCTAGATCGCCAAACGCCATTTAGCGCCGCAAACGCGTTTTACGACGTAAAAATTGAGAGTCGCGATACTACGGCGGGTATGTTGAGTGCACAGCTTGCCGCCGCACCTAAGGCAGAAATCGAAGCAGCCATTGCAACGCTGGCCAAGGCTGGTTTAACGGTGCGGGCAATTGGTGTGGTGGATGATTTAGCAGGCGCTAACCCCCATTTTGATTTATTTCCGCCAGAACTGCGGCCACTGCAAAAACTTACGGGATTACAGATATTTAATCGCGTGTTGATGGTCGTGGTGGCGCTGCTTACGCTTGCGGTGGTGTTTATTCCAGTATGGCAAAAACGCGAGAATGTGATTAGCCTATTGCCGATAATGGAAAAAGCGAAAACCGAAAACGAAGGTACTGAGCGAGTGTTGGCCGAAGTTACGCGTTTAGCTACGGAATACAATTTTATCGCGACCAAAAAACAGACGACGCAAACAACAGTAGGTTTGGTGGAAGAGCTATCAAAAATGCTGCCCGACAATACGTGGGTGCAAACCTTAGAAATTAAATCCACGCCAAAAGTGCGTGAAGTGCAAGTGCAAGGTGAAACCGCATCGGCTACTAAACTCATTGAGCTGTTCGAAAAATCCCCGATGCTGCAAAACACATCGACTCGCTCGCAAGTTTCACGCGGTGCGATGCCAAATACGGAACGCTTTCATATTGCCGCTGAAATTAAACCACGCGTGATAATGGATGAAAAAACGGCCATGGCGCAGGGCCTGGTTACGGCTATCGTTACGCCGGTTGCGACTCTTGCTGTTCCTGCAGCGAAAGATGTTAAGCCGGTTGTGGGTTCTGCAAAAGATGCCAAAGAAGCGGCGAAAGATACCGCCAAAGACGCGGCCAAAGCAAAGCCTGAACCCGGTAAAAATCTCGCGCCAGATTTAGCAAAAGCGCTTAAAACTGACGCGGCAACGCCGCCTAAAGTAGCGCCGACCGGCGTGCGTTCTCTCGTACCTGCAGCGGCTCTTCCGGCCGCTCCAGCAGCTCCTGTCCCGCCTGTCGCCACACCGTTGCTACCGAATCCAGTGAGCGGGCGCCCTGTTGCTTCAACGGTACCAACCGCGCCGTTTCCGGCTCAGCCGCCCGCAGCTGTTGATCCAGCGAGCATTGCGCGAGGCGTACGCTAATGGCAATCACCATGAATACGGCTAGTACATCGGGTAATGGCCACGCATCAGCGAAGAAAAAATTTAACAGCGGCGGATTGATCGCGTTACTACTTTTGCTGGGAACGGTGGTGGCACTTACCGCAGCCATTGCGGTACCGGCGATTTTCTTGCATCGCTACTACGACGAGCGTTTGGACGACATGAACAAGCGCATCGGGCGCTACGATCGCGCCAATGCGCAACGTGCACCGCTATTAGAAAAGCGTGAAGACCTACGTGCCCAAGATAGCCGTAAATACTACTTAAAAGCCGCTACACCCGCGTTAGCGTCGGCGGAATTGCAAGATGCGGTGAAAACGATTGTTGAAGCGACGGTAGGCCCAAACCAAGTGCAAAATACCCAAGTTATACCGCCAAAAGACGATGGGCTGGTGCGCAATGTTTCTGCTACATTCAATTTGCAAACCAGCATGCCCAATGTGCGCAAAATTTTTTATGCAATTGAAACTGCGCAGCCCTATTTGCTTATCGATAACCTCACCATGCGCACAACTGTTGGCTCCAATCACAAATCCAACCCCGGACAAGAGCCCATGGTGTTTGTGCAATTTGATGTGACCGGTGTGGCACTGGTAAATGCGCCGCCTGCCGTCAACGCAAAACCTGCAGCAGGTGATGCGCCAAACAATGCTGCTTCAGCGGGGAACGGCGGCAACACAGCAGCCGGCAATATTGCTAAACCGAGCGCAACACCTGCAGGCAATGCTGCCGCACCACCAGCTACGCCGAACGCTAAGCAATCACCACCTGCAGCCCCTGCCCCCCCCGCAAAACCTGCGACTGGAGCTAAGTCATGAAGTCGCGCATTCTACATTTGTTGCCCACCGTATTTTGGTTAGGCTGCGCGGCAAGCCTAATAGCTGGTATTGGACTTGAAAGCGATTGGGGCAACAATTGGCGTAAGCCGATGGTACGCAAAAAATTCGGCCCCAGCGTAAATGGCGAATTTGATTCGGTACCGCCGTTTAAGCTAGCAGCAATGGAAGCGATATTGCCTGAAACCGTCGATCGCCCACTTTTAGTGCCCACCCGTCGCCCGCCCCCGCCGCCAGTAGCGCCGGTAGCCGCTGCGCCCTCTATGGTGCGCGGGCAATTCACGCTTAAAGGCACCATGGTAAATACGGAAGTGACCACGGCCTATTTGTTTGAGACGGCAACGGGTAAAAGTTTTGGCGTGAAAAAAGGCGACACGATTCCGGGTAAGAATATTATCGTTGCTGAAGTTGCTAACAATAGCGCTGTGCTTAAGCAAGGCGATGATACTGAATCACTGGAGTTACCTCGTAGTTCGGCTTCTCCGCGCAATCCGTTCCCCCAGAGCAGCATGCAGCCGCAACCGGGTGTGGCTGGCATGAACTCCAACGGCGTGCCGTTTCCGCAGCCGGGGATGCAGCCAGGTATGCAACCACCCGGTGCTGGACCGACACCCCCATTTCCCACTGGACAGCCCGGTGCTGCGGCGGTAGCGCAAAACCCCGGCGTTGCGCCACCACAACCATCGGCTGACCAGTTTCCAGGACGTCGACGGTTTCAAAACGTCACGCCCCCGCCACAGTAGCGTAGCAATATCGCTTCGGTGACGTTGCAATAATTCTTTCATTTTTGTTTTTTTGATTCCACAGGCTTGTCATGACCCAATTTATTTTTGCACCACCTTTTGCGCAACGGCGCACCATTGCTGTAGCGTTGGCCTGTCTGGCACTTTCCAGCTGCGCTGCGCTGAAGAAGGTGACTGGCGCAGAGGGCGGCGGCGATAAAGTGACCGCAATCGCCGACGCTGCCATCACTAATCCCGCTGCTGCAGATGTTGCTAAAGCCGCCGTTGCACCTGCTGTTGCAGTGGTGCCTGTAAAGGTCGCAACGCCCGTAGTGCCTCAGCCGCCGGTCGCTGGCATGTCGATTAGCACGCCACCGTCAGCTAGGCCGTCGTTGGCGCCGCCTGTGATGCCGGCATTACCGGCGTTGGCACCGCCCTCCGCCGCGCTGGTCGTGCAAAAAAACGCTTTAGCTGAAGCTACGCGCACCTTTCAAGGCACCGGCTCGATCATCAACCCGAAGCCAGCTATTGCGGCCCTTGCCCCAAGCGTGGGCGAGGAATCGTTTCAGTTAGCGTTTGAAGCGCTTGATATTCGCGCCATTATTCAGTCGATTATGGGCGACTACCTGCGGGAATCTTTTACCATCCACCCCAGCACGAGCGGAACCGCGACCATACGATTTTCACGCCCAGTCCCAAAACGCGACTTAATTCCTATTCTGGAAATGTTGTTGCGGCAAAATAATCAGATTATGGTTCGCGAAGAGGGACTTTATAAGATTATGCCCGCAGGGCAAGGCGTCCGTGGGACAGTAACCCCAACTGCCGGTGCAATCTCCACCCCGCTCCCTAATGGTTACAGCGTGCAGATTATCCAGCCCAAGTTTACGGGCGCAAAAGATATGCAGCGCATCCTGGAGCCCTATGCGATTGAGCCTGCAACCTCTATTCGTATTGACGAGTTACGTAACTTGCTCATTTTGTCAGGCACGCAGCGTGAATTGCGCCACATGCTCGAAATCATCGAGCTTTTCGACGTTGATTTTCTAAATGGTTACTCCATTGGCCTGTTCCCGATGTCCACCGACGTGAAGGTGCTGCAGGGCGATTTAGACCGTATATTTGGTGGTGGTACTGGCAGTCCGTTAGCTGGTATCGTAAAAATTATTCCGATTGAGCGGGTCAATAGTTTGTTGATTATCAGCACGCAGCCGCATTATTTGGAAGAGGCTAAGAAGTGGGTGGAGCGGTTGGATCGTAGTAGCGGGGCAAGCGGTGGCAATAAGCTTAATATTTACAAAGTGCAAAATAGCAAAGCTGCAAGATTAGCGCAGTTGCTGAGCGAAATTTATGGCGGCAAGAGCGGCTCGAGCAGTGCACCTAGCTTGGCGCCGGGTGCCCGCCCAGTGCAAATTGCTAGTACGCCAGGCATTGCACCGGCGGTCGCATCTTCAGTGCCTCAGAGCATAGTGGCGTTTGCTGGTGATGGCGTTAGCATTTCGAAAGACGTCCGTATTATCCCAGATGCTGACAATAACCAGTTACTGATTATGGCCTCGCCCGGCGACTATGAAAAAATTGAATTTGCGCTGAAGCAGCTAGATGTACCGCGTCGCCAAGTTCTAGTTGAGGTAATGGTAGCTTCTGTGAAATTAACGGATGACCTACGTTTTGGTATTGAATGGTTCATTAATGCGCGCAATGGTACGGTAGGCGCATTGCGGAATACAACAGGTGCGTTACCGAAAACCCCTGCAATACCAACGGTAACAGGTGATATTACTAAATTTGTGGATCCCCGCTCCTTCATTCCCTCGGTTAGCGGTTTGCAACTTATTAACGTATTAAATAACGATATTCGCGCAACGTTGAACGCGCTTGGCACGGATGAACGTGTCACAGTCGTGTCCGCGCCAAAAGTTATGGTGCTAGATAACGAGAAGGCCACAATCAACGTTGGGCAAAAAATATCAGTTGAAACAGGGTCCTCCACTACTGGCGGTACCGGTGGCGTGCTAACGAGTCGCCAATACTTGGATACGGGTGTCTTGCTTACCGTAACGCCAAACATCAGCGCGAATGGTCAAGTTACGATGGAGATCAATCAGGAAATTAGCTCTCCTTCCTCCACGGGGCCTAATCCAAATATTGATAGCACCAAAGCACAAACTTCAGTCACCGTGCCGTCCGGTGTCAGCATCACGATGGCAGGTCTAATTAGTCAAAATAAGGCAACCAGCTCATCGGGCATACCCGTGCTGTCGAAAATCCCCGTAATTGGTGGCTTATTTGGCGCTCAGGCACTCACCGATTCGCGTACTGAGCTGATTATCATAATCACCCCAACAGTTTTAAATAACGCTGACGAGGCACGCATCGCCACTGACGACTTACGCCGTAAACTCTCGTTGATCGAGCCCCTCATACAGAAACAAATCGGCTCAATCGGCGGGGCACTGCTCAAGTAGCTATCGCTGTTTATTGGGAAGTAGTAAAGTTGAGCGATGCCAAAGCAATTTGTCGAAAAGCTATGTTGTAATTTTGCAACAAAAAAGCAGTTTTAGCGCTCCAAATTTAATGTGTGTTTTTATTTTTATTGGCACATTGAATCTCGGGAGTATACTTAAAGTGAATTCGAGGTTTCAATGCTAACTAGTTCTTTAAACGACAAAATCACCAAAAAAATGTTGGGCATAATGGCCTGCGTTGTTTTTTGTGGCGGCTGCGCAACAGTTGGGCAATCCTCTGTTGCGGAAACAGAAAAAATGGTTTTAAATCGGGCACAAATGCGGTGGGATTTGCTCTTAGCTCGCAAGCTGGACAAGGCCTACGATTACCTTAGTCCTGCAAGCAAAGAAACAACGTCGATGGTTGACTACATCACCAGAGTGAGTAGGGTTCAAGGTCTTAGCGGTGTGAAAGTCGAAGCCATTAAATGCGAAGAAGAGCGCTGCAAAGTTGATTTCGTGGGACTTGGTGCTATTCGTAATATTTCTGGTGTTGAGCGGCAATTTTCGGAATATTGGATAAAAGCAGACGGAAATTGGTGGTCTGTTTACAACGGTCGACAGCCATAATTAGCATTTGTTGCCGAAAAGATGCACAAAGTATTTGTAAATTGAGTTTGGGTAGTATAGACTTGATGTGTTGTAGCTTCTAAAGTGATCACTTTATATCTTCAAAAAAGGAGTAACCTAAAACATGAATACCTTTAAAAGAAAGTCTCTAAATACAGCTGTTCTAGCTGGCTTAGCGACAATCGTTGCGGGCGGCGCTCAAGCCGTTCACCAAAATCCGGATGGACACGGTCAAGCCCTTGTATATCCGTATTACACAGTTCGTGCAGTAGATGGTGGTGCTAGTACCGCTTACTACGACACTTATCTTTCTGTCGTTAACACCACGAATTCGACCAAAGCAGTTAAGGTTCGTTTCATGGAAGGTAAGCGCACAGCTGAGGTATTGGACTTTAACTTATACTTATCCCCTCTTGATGTATGGACGGGTGCTGTTGTCCGTACTGCAAACGGTGCGCGTTTAGTATCTTCTGATAAGTCCTGCGTAGTTCCGCTAAACTTGTTCAGCAACACCGGTGCCGTAACAGACCAAAACACACCAAACGTATTCAAGAACTTTGTGTACTCTGGCGATGGCGACTCCTCATTGGATCGTGCTCGTGAAGGTCACTTCGAAATCTTGGAAATGGGTGTTGTTACCGAAGTTGCTTTAACAGCGGCTATCAAGCACGGCAGCAATAGCATTCCAGCTAATTGCACACTAATCGCTTCTCGTGATGGCGATGGCGTTAATCCTCTGGGTAATGGCGTTGCTCGTCCAACTGGTGGTTTATTCGGCGGTGCATCGTTGATTAACGTTATGGGCGGTACAGACGTTTCTTACGATGCAATTGCGATTGATGACTGGTTTGCTGGCGGTACAAACTTGTGGACGCGTTCTGACAGTTTGAACCCTAAGTTAACAGACGGCGGCAGCACAATTTCAAACGTATTCGTGGGTGGTGCAAATATTTCTTCAACATGGACAAATTCGCGCGATGCAGTTAGCGCAACCATGATGCATGACACCGTAATGAATGAATATGTTTTGGATCGCGCCACAAACTCTGGTACTGATTGGGTTGTTACATTCCCAACTAAATTTGCTTACAGCCGTCCAGGTACGGGTGCTGCAGCTGCACCGTTCAACGTAAACTTTAACACCACAACAAACACAGCGTGTGATCGTGTTGGTCTTGCATATGTTGACCGTGAAGAGCAGGCTCCTGTTTCTTTAGCAAACCAGATCGTATCTCCTCCGCCTCCGGTTCAGGTTACAACAAATAATCTTTGCTTTGAGACAAACGTCGTAACTTTCAATGGTAGCAAGAACCTAGGTTCAACTAACGAATCAGCTTTCAACGTTGATTCTGGTTACCAAAATGGTTGGGCACGTATTGCGTTCACTGAAACCTTTAACGCTTTGACTCCAGTAACTACAAACGGTGGCGCAGGTCGTACGCACTTTGGTTTGCCAGTTGTTGGTTTCATGGTTCAAGACTTCACAAACGCAAACTTGACAGTTCCTGGTATGACGCAGAGCGTGTTCTCAGTTTATGGTGGTCAGTTCCATCATAAATTTACAACGCGTATCGGTGGTTAATAGCCTACTGATTTGCTAGCTTATCTAGTTTAGATAGCGACTCAGGTACGTGTAATAAACTAAAATGAGGAGCTTAGGCTCCTCATTTTTTTTCTAGTTTGAATTGTCTGTTAAGGCATGCAAATCTCTCTGTCGTTGTGAAGGCTTGAATTCAGCAGAACCTAAGGTGCTCCACACATAAGGGGAGGCGTTAGGCGGTGTTTTCAATTTTCTGGACTGGTTGTGCGCTAGCTCTTTGCGTTTTCAATGAAGTCGCAAATGCCGAGTTTCTTCAAGCTAATCAGTATTCCAAAAGAAGGCTGGAACGTTAAGCAGTCTGTAAGATCAAGCGGTAGGTAAGATAATGCAGTAGGTTTCAAGGTATCAAACCCGAAGGGGTATAAAAATAATTCAGTGGCGCGCCCCACCTAAAAGGTAAAAATCAATTATGTATATTCCATTCAAAATCATTATGCCGGCAGCGTGCCTAATATTCGCGGGCTCTGGCTTTGCACAAAATACTGTGCCAATAACATTGACCATCAATGCAGCAACAGTAAAAGTGAACGCAAAAGCCACTACTTGCAAAAGTGTCACCTCTAAGTATTTCCCCGCCGATTCAACCCTAGAAATTAGTACGGACGATCCCACATGCACAGCAGCGGTAGCACCGGGGGTGCCGAGCACAGGAGCTGATCAGCCATACCAAGGCACAGTTTGGGCAGCGTACGAGAGCCGTGTGATTTTTCCGGCCAAAAACCAAGCAAACCCTTTGGCTAACGTAAATTTATTTTTTACCAACGGAGGTGCACCAAGTACGGTAACGCTGACCACGCGACCAACGGATGCTAAGCAGAATGTTTATGTACGATACAAGATTGAAGCACACGCTGAGCCTCCTGGTGTTTTAGGCGCGCAGTATGCCGTTGATTACACCGCGCCCGCAACGGAGGGAATTTTGACGTTTCCTGGCAGCGTGCCGACCGGCTTCTCGGCAATCATGCCGGTTCAACAGCAAATACCAATTACGCTGCTTTATAATCAGCAGGGTCATAAGGCCTTAAAAATTACGCTGGAAGAGATCAATTCTGGTCGTTCGCAGCCAACCAAAGATAAAATACTAGATTCAACTTTCTATATATTTAAGTCTGACCCTGTTGGCACGACGCCGCCCGTTGTTGTTCCCCCCGTCGTAGTTCCTCCTGTCGTGGTGCCTCCGGTCATTACTCCGCCCACACAAAGCGGTTCGCTAAAAACCTGCCCGTCTATTGACGGCAATAATCAGCCTATACGCGACGCGAATGGTTTTATCGTCAATTTGCCATGCGGCACCGACTCGACTGATTTAACCATTATTTCAACCATTCCGAGCCCTTCTTGGACAATGGGATTGCAATACTCCGCTGTCACACGGCAACCGCTAAATGCCTATGCGATAAGTACTTCCGCACCGGCGACCAATTGTCAGTCAGCAACGCCACCGATCACGCAAGCCTTCATGCACAATGTAGATTATGCGAAGTCGCGTCGTGGTTCAGCACGCGACGTATTCACCTTGCAGCCAAACGCAGCAATCATTTATGCCATCACTGTGCCAGTGCTTCAACCGGGCGAAGTTAATACCGGTTCATTCTCGTTAAACGTATCTGAATCGTTTGGCCCTCAGGCCGCGCAATTTGTGACGATCACAAAGACGCCATGCGATTTTGATACATCCAAAGTCGGAAAAGATGCGTGCTTTTTCTCTGACGGATCTTCAAACGGCGGGTTGTCGTATAGAATTGGTGGAACGCCGGGACCGACTGAAACGTTTGTACCAATTTGCGTGTTAACGCCGGGTGAAAAATATTACGTCAACGTTCGCCATCAAGACGCAAGGCCATCTAGCTCCGACCCGCGCACTACAGGCTTCCCAACGCAGGATTCCTGCACAAGGAGCTTGCCGGGGACGCCCTACGGTGCGTGTGCAACGCTAATGCAATTCCGATAAGTCGCAGTTGCTGATCAAGATGCCCAGCAAATCACTTTGCTGGGCATCTTGCCATTTTGAGTCCCTCTGACATAGCCGTTTTTATGTTTCACACAATTCACTAAAGTGAAAATCAAATTAACGTTAGGCCTCGATGGCAAACGACGCCGAGCATCAATCGGATGAAAGCAGTAAAATGTGTCGAGATGGATGACTGAAACTACGAAAATTGATCAGCGTATGCTATCTTGCCGCGACAACGCTCGTGAACATCAGGGTAAGGTCGGTCACTCATGGCAAAACCTTCAAGCCGATGATTGAACTAAGTAGTGCGCGACAAGTCAATGCTGCGCAAGCCCTAAATTAACACCTTTCAAAGACTAAAATTATGGCAATTCAAAATCCGCTCCGCGTAACGCCGGTGCAAGCAGTTACTGTTTCGCTTCTGTTACTCACAACCCCCATCACTGCATTTGCGCAAGCAAAAAATGTGATTTTAAAATCCGACAAAGTGGAAGTTACCGAAGAGATGCTGGACAGGGCGCTCAATGCCATGCCCATAGATGCCCGCAATGTGGTCAATGCCGAGCCAAAACGCATTGCGGAATTTCTCAAAACGCAATTGACCAATAAAACGCTTGTTAAAGAAGCGCAAGATAGTAAGTTAGACCAAACACCGACATTGCTAGCGGAACTTGAAGCCGCGCGCGAGAGCATAATTGCGCGGGCGCGGCTGAGGGAATTTGAGCAGCAGTTAGTCATGCCTAACTACACAAACCAGGCCCGTGAAATCTACGTCACGCAGACCGAAAAATACACCATCGCACCAGATATCGATACCAGTCATATCCTCTTTAAAACGCAATGCCGCACCGAGAAAGAAGCTTTGCGCATCGCCTCTGAACTGCGTGAAAAGCTCGCCGCTGGCGCAGCGTTCGAAGCGACAGCTGTCGAGTTTTCGGAAGACGGATCGGTGAAAAAAAATAAAGGCCACTTAGGCAATGTGCCTGCTGATAGTCTTGCAAAAACTTACAGCGCTGCGGCGTTGGCCTTAAAACTGGGTGAAATTAGTCAGCCTATCGTCTCCGAATTTGGCGTGCACATTATCAAACTAAACAAGGTCAAGCCCGGTCGCAAAATTAGCTTTGATGAAGCCAAATCGTCCATCATCGCAACCCTTGAAACAAAGTATCGCGCAGAACAGCGCAGCAAAAAAATCAATACCATTGAGCTTGATCCAAGCATCGTGTTGAATACTGAATTGCTTGATGCGCGCCGCCGACGTGCCCAGCAGCCACAGACGCAACCGGCGGGCCTTATTAGCGCCGCGCCGCAGACGGCAAAATAATGCGAACCTATAGGTACTGCCGCGTCCAGCAATAATCGTGCTTGCCGGATTAAAGCGCCATTACGCGCAACGCACCCTCATCCTCCATTTTTTGGAGCGTGAATTACGCGCTAAGTATTCAAACACCCTGCTTAGTGTTGTGTGGCCGATACTTACGCCCATGCTCTTGCTGGGCATTTACTCCATCGTGTTTGAAAATATGTTTAAGGCCAGTGTCGCGCAGCGGCCGTACAGCTATACATTTTTTTTAGCCGCCGGTTTGTGGCCGTGGATGATGTTTGCCGATGCGCTTAATCGCAGCCTATCGGCTATTCACGGCAATGCAGCGCTGCTTAAAAAAGTGGCGTTCCCCACCATCTATTTAGTGTTTGCGGTCGTGTCCGCCACCTTTATAATCCACCTGCTCGGCTTTGCGGTCGTGTTGGTGGCGCTTTCGGTGACAGGCTCCCCTGTTGCGTGGCTCACTCTCGTTAGTTTTCTGCCTTTGTTATTTGGCCTATTTATTCTCACGCTTGGCTTATCGGCTGCGGCAAGTGCTGTTCAAACTATATTAAAAGACCTTGAGCACCTCGTGCCGCCGGCACTCATGGCGCTCTATTTTTTGACTCCAGTTATGTATCCTTTAAGTCAAATTCCTGCGAAATATCAGGGCATTTTCAGCATGAATCCGCTTGGGTATTTGGTCGAGCGCAGCCGCGAAATAATCACCGGAAGCAATTTATTTGCCCTCGGTGACATGGCGTTTATTGGTGGCGCATTTGTTGTCGCCATTATTGGCATCGCATTGTTTCAGCGCTTGGCCCCCCATTTTGAAGACTTCTTATAATGTCGGGCGTTAATGTTCAACCCAACGATAAGCTGGAAATGCCCGAAAATGGGGTATCTGCGAGAAGTGCTGGCAATGTTATATTGAGTATGACGGGCATAGGCAAGGATTTTCCGCAGCTCAATACGGCCGGTAATCGCATCGATGTGCTTTTCAGTTTGCTGCGCGGCACGGCACCAACCCGCAGTTTTACAGCGCTGCAAAACATCACGCTTGAAGTCAAACGCGGTGAATCTTTAGGCGTAATCGGCGACAACGGTGCTGGCAAATCCACACTGCTTAAAGTTGCCGCAAAAGTAGTCAAGCCCACCGCAGGCACGATGCACGTAAACGGCAAAACCGCTGCGTTGCTAGAGCTTGGAACTGGCTTTCACCCTGACTACACCGGTCGTGAAAACATTTATTTGGCAGCGGCGTTAGCGGGATTATCTAAAGCTGAAATAGACAAGAGCTTGCAGCAAATCATTGACTTCGCCGACATTGGTACCCACATCGATCAACCCGTAAATCACTACTCTACCGGCATGACGGTGCGTTTAGGGTTTGCGGTGGCCACAGCGCTATCACCTGAATTGCTCATTACCGACGAAGTGTTAGCCGTGGGTGACGAATCATTCCAAAAGAAATGTATGCGCTGGATTGAGCAGTACTTAAACGGTGGCGGCACTTTGATGTTGTGCTCTCACAGCATGTATCACATTCAAACGCTGTGCCCTAAAACGGTGTGGATTCACGAAGGCAAAATCCATATGTATGGGGACTCATTCCGCGTCACGCAAGCCTATCTCGCGCACCATGAGGAAAAAAATAATAAGCTTGAGAAGATAACGCGCGGTGCCAATGGCCCGAATGCATTGCGCATGATCTCCCACTGGATCGCCAATGCCGACGGTGAAATTCCAGTTAATAATGAAGTAGCGCTTGGCGAATCAATGCACTTATACGGCACCTGCTACGCGCCGCCGGATGAGTCCCCCGTCATTCTCATCGGTATTGCTAGGGCGGATGGCTCGCCACTTTATGGCACGCATTCGACCGATCACAACTATACGCCCACGCCCATCGGCGATAATCGTTACGCCTTCAAGGTGCACTTTCCAAACTTAAGTCTATTACCCGGTAAATATCGCTACCGCGCCCATGTGCTCGATAAGCAAGGGCTGCGCTTATTTGACTCACTTGAGTTAGACTTTTGGGTGACGGGTCGCACCCGCGATTACGGGCTGTGCCGCCTTGACCATCAATGGCTCGACGCGCCGATAGAATCACTCCCGGCCAATGTTGGCAACCTATTAAATTAAACCCATCTGAAATTGAGTTCTGCAATATGAGCGCTTCCCACACCCCACTTAGCCCAGCAGAGACAAAGAAACTGCTGCATAACCAAGCAATCGACTTGCATACCAAGCAGCGGTATTTAGAAGCGGCAATTCGCTATGAAGCCTTGTTGCAAACCGATAGCCGTAACTGGGAAGCGTTGTACAACTATGCCCTGTGCCTTCAAGAAATGGGGCAAAACGACAAAGCCAAGCAGGTCTATACACAGGCAATCACCGTGCGCCCGCAGTTTGCCAACGCGCTCAATAATCTCGGTAATTTGCACCAAACCCTACGCGAGTACGAGAGCGCTGAATCCGCCTACAGCAGCGCGCTAAAAGTAGAGCCAACGCACCAGCAGGCTACGTACAATTTAGGCTTAGTCTTGCAGCGCTTAAACCGTATGGCAGACTCCATCAAGCCGCTGCAGCGCGCGGTTGTGCAAAATGCGCAGAATGAAGCCGCGTGGGAGGGCTTGTTTAATGCACAGGTTAACGCCAAAGATTTCACGGCCGCCATCGCGACATTTACGGCGTGGCGCGCAGCCAACTCGCAGTTTGGCGCGCAGCAAATTCTCGCCGGTATTTTAGTCGCGCGGCACAGCGCCGATGCAGTGTTGGAAGGTGAATTACTGCAAGCGCTAGCAACTAATCCCTTCGCCGATGTGAATGATGCGCCCAACGCCACAGGTGGCGCACCCAGCGAATTGCTGGGGTTAATCCAATACTTCAATTTGCCCTTGCCCGCACTTCGCCAATCCTATCAAGCCTACGCCAACGCTATTTCTAGCGGCCAACGGAAGCAAGGTTTGCAACTTCCCCGTCGTACGAGTAATGGGTCGGACAAACGCCTCCGCATCGGTTATGTATCGCCAGATTTCCGTGGCCATGTGATGGGCCGCTTGATGTTGAACGTCATCGCCAATCACGATAAAGCCCAATTTCAAGTCTATCTTTTTGGTTTAAACGACCCAAAATTTAATGACGACGTGACCCAGCAATTTGTCGAGCAAGTCGAAGCCTTGGTCAACATTCACGGTGCAACCACACTTGAAGCTGCCAAGCTCATTGCCGATTGCGATCTTGATCTGCTTATTGACCTTGCCGGTCACACTGCAGGTGCGCGCCCTGCCTTGTATGCGCACAAGCCCGCGCGCGTGATCGCCACGCATTTGGGTTATCACGGCTGCGTGGGTTTGCCT
>JAYUOW010000324.1:0-7572 GCA_043760555.1 Betaproteobacteria bacterium | reverse complement strand
ATTGCCGCTGTTAGCGTTGTCTTGCCGTGATCCACGTGGCCAATTGTGCCTACGTTGACGTGCGGCTTCGTGCGCTCAAATTTACCTTTTGCCATTTTATAATCCTCTAATTTCTAATTCAAAAAAATGATGTACTGCGAATTTTGGGTGCTACATAAATGCTTATTTGGCTTTGGATGCGATGATTGCTTCAGATACGTTTTTCGGCGCTTCTGAGTAATGCTTGAATTCCATCGTGTACGTAGCGCGACCTTGGGTTGCGGAACGTAGCGTAGTGGAGTAGCCAAACATTTCTGATAGCGGCACTTCGGCTTTAATAATTTTGCCGCCGCCGCCTGCGATGTCGTCCATACCCTGAACCATACCGCGACGTGAGGATAAATCGCCCATCACTGTTCCCGCGTAGTCTTCCGGTGTTTCAACTTCAACAGCCATCATTGGCTCAAGCAATACTGGCTTGGCTTTACGCATACCGTCTTTGAAGCCCATCGAAGCGGCCATTTTGAAGGCGTTTTCGTTGGAGTCAACATCATGATAGGAACCGAAATGCAGGGTTACTTTTACGTCAACAATTGGATAGCCAGCCAACACCCCTGCAGGCAATGTTTCTAGCAAGCCTTTTTCAACAGCAGGAATAAATTCGCGCGGTACCACACCACCTTTGATCGCATCAACGAACTCAAAACCTTTGCCGACTTCGTTCGGCTCAACTTTTAACACCACATGACCGTATTGACCACGACCGCCAGACTGCTTTACAAATTTACCTTCGGCGTTTTCAACTGTGCCGCGAATGGTTTCACGATAAGCTACTTGTGGCTTGCCCACAGACGCTTCAACACCGAATTCACGCTTCATGCGGTCAACAATGATTTCTAGGTGCAATTCACCCATTCCGGAAATAATTGTTTGACCTGATTCTTCGTCTGAACGCACACGGAAAGATGGATCTTCTTGCGCCAAACGGCTCAAGGCAATACCCATTTTTTCTTGGTCTACTTTAGTTTTCGGCTCAACAGCTTGCGAGATAACCGGCTCTGGAAACACCATGCGCTCTAGCACGATAAATGCATCTGGATCACAAAGCGTCTCACCAGTTGTTACGTCTTTCATGCCGATACACGCAGCGATGTCGCCCGCACGAATTTCGTCAATATCTTTACGAATATTGGCGTGCATTTGCACCATACGGCCAACGCGTTCTTTTTTACCACGCACAGAGTTGTAAACCGCATCGCCTTTTTTCAATACGCCAGAATACACGCGCACGAATGTTAGCTGACCTACGAACGGGTCGGTCATTAACTTAAATGCCAAGGCTGAGAATTTTTCACCGTCGTCGGCTTTACGCTCGATGCGCGTTTCCGCTTCGTCAGTTCCGCCCACAGGAGGAATATCGACGGGGCTAGGCATGTATTCAATTACTGCGTCAAGCATGGCTTGAACGCCTTTGTTTTTAAATGCAGAACCGCAGAGCATTGGCTGAATTTCGCAGGCTATCGTGCGTTGACGAATAGCAGCTTTGATTTCTAATTCGGTTAGCGCTTCGCCTTCCAAATACTTATTCATTAGCGTTTCGTTAGCTTCAGCCGCAGCTTCAACTAATTTTTCGCGGAACTCAGCGGCTTTTTCAGTTAAATCAGCAGGAATATCACCGTAAGTGAAGGTCACGCCTTTATCGGCTTCGCTCCACAAAATGGATTTCATTTTTACCAAATCCACCACGCCAGCAAAACCTTCTTCAGCACCGATTGGAATTTGCAAGGCAACTGGGTTAGCCTTTAAACGCGCCTTCATCTGGTCATAGACCTTGAAGAAGTTGGCACCAGTGCGATCCATCTTGTTAACGAAAGCCAAGCGCGGAACCTTGTATTTATTGGCTTGACGCCATACGGTTTCTGATTGCGGCTGCACGCCACCTACGGCACAGTAAACCATACAAGCACCGTCGAGCACGCGCATTGAGCGCTCTACTTCGATGGTGAAGTCTACGTGACCCGGGGTGTCGATGATGTTGATGCGATGATTTTCAAACGTACCGCCCATACCCTTCCAAAAACAGGTCGTGGCAGCGGACGTAATAGTAATACCGCGCTCTTGTTCCTGCTCCATCCAGTCCATTGTCGCTGCGCCGTCATGCACTTCACCGATTTTGTGATTTACACCGGTGTAGAACAAAACACGTTCGGTTGTGGTTGTCTTACCCGCATCAATGTGAGCGGAGATACCGATGTTGCGATAGCGACTAATAGGGGTTTCGCGAGCCACGATGATTACCTTATCTACTTACATAATTATTTAAAAAGCAAGGCATCACTTTTGGCGATGCCTCACACTAGTACGTGGTGGTTAAAAACCACCAATAGAATGCTAGAAGCGGAAGTGCGCGAAGGCTTTATTTGCTTCAGCCATGCGGTGTACTTCTTCACGTTTTTTGATTGCTGAGCCGCGACCTTCGGACGCATCCAACAACTCACCTGCTAAACGCATACCCATGGATTTTTCACCACGTTTACGCGCTGCTTCACGAAGCCAGCGCATCGACAATGCCATGCGACGCACAGGGCGCACTTCAACTGGCACTTGGTAGTTTGCTCCACCAACGCGACGTGACTTAACTTCTACCATTGGCTTTACAGCATTGATGGCGAGATTAAATACTTCGATAGGATCTTTGCCAGATTTTTTCTGGATTTGATCTAGGGCGCGATAAATAATGTTTTCAGCAACCGATTTTTTACCGGACTGCATTAACACGTTAACGAATTTGGCTAGATCTGTGCTTTTGAATTTTGGATCAGGTAGCACATCACGCTTGGGGACTTCTCTACGACGAGGCATGGTGATTTCCTTTTAACTGAAATGTTTGGCTGCAACGTGGATTACGTTGCAGCGCCGGGAAGAACTAAATTGGATACTTGCAAGTGGCTAAGTGTTAGCGACTTATTTTGCAGCGGCACCAGCTTTAGCTTTTTTCGCGCCGTACTTGGAACGCGATTGCTTCCGGTCTTTAACACCAGCAGTATCAAGCGAGCCACGCACGGTGTGATAACGCACGCCCGGCAAGTCTTTTACGCGACCGCCGCGAATGAGTACAACTGAGTGTTCTTGGAGATTATGGCCTTCGCCACCGATGTAGCTAATTACTTCAAAGCCATTGGTGAGACGAACCTTGCACACTTTACGAAGCGCGGAGTTCGGCTTCTTTGGTGTAGTTGTATAAACACGGGTGCATACACCGCGTTTTTGAGGGCAATTTTGCATTGCCGGCACTTTGCTCTTGGCTTTAACTTGTGTGCGTGGTTTACGCAAAAGTTGGTTAATGGTTGGCATAGTCGCTCGCTTAAGATTCTCAATGGCTCGAATTGTTTCCTGCTTGAAATCAGAAATGATTGATTTCAGGTTCGTCTACAGGTTTGGACTGCAAAATAACTTCTTGGCTTAGTTTTAAGCGGCTGAAGTTGTAACTACACTTTTGCACAGCCCACGACTATAGTATGAAATAGCCTAGGGTGTCAACAAAATGGTGAATGCGGCTTACAGGATTTTTGTCAGGCGTGTAGATTTAGCGCTGAAAATAGCCGTAAATATCCTGAACTACAAGCTGAAAACGCCCTAAAATAGGGCGTTTTCAAGGGGGTAACTACTCACATTTACGCGTAGGTAGTTCAGCTAATCACACACCTACACTTGGCGCGTTATTTTGCGCCCAATAAGGTTTGTAGCTCGCCCGATTGATACATCTCGCGCATGATATCAGCGCCACCGATAAATTCGCCATTTACATATAGCTGCGGAATGGTAGGCCAATTTGCGTAATCTTTAATGCCTTGGCGGATTTCTGCATCTTGCAATACATCAACCGTGAACGGTTTATCGATACCGCACGCTTTGAGCATTTGCGCGGCCGATGAGGAGAATCCGCATTGCGGGAACTGTACCGTGCCTTTCATGTAGAGCACCACAGGGTTGCTCGATACTTGCTGCTGAATTTTGTCTTGCGTAGTCATAATTGCTTTCTAAAAAATTACCGACCGCCATTATAAGCGATGGATTTATACCTGATGCGGTCTCCGCACATCCAAAAATAATTTATCCAGCGGATCGCGGCGTACCGCAAATTCAACAATCTCGCCGTTACCCACCGCCAAGCGCCCAGCGCCGCCTAAAATGGTATTCAAAATACGTCCCACGCCCTTGCTGCTTACCACCAGCGGGCGACGCGGCAGCAGTGCGTTAATGCGCTCCACGCCCACTTCCACGCGCGCTTGAAACTGCTCATCTGATTCGCCGCCAGGTGGAGGCACGCCGCTGGCTAAATCATGCTCGGTATCAGCAATCGATTTCATATTCCATTCACCAAGCAACCGCTCGTTAAAGCTAGGGTCGGTCATGGTTTGCAAATTACCGAGCACGCCGTTAATAATGAGCGCTGTTTGCTGCACGCGGATGAGCGAACTACATACAATTAAGCCAATATCTAAATCCATCATTTTTATTTGCTTAGCCAGCAAATACGCCTGATCGCAACCAATATCGGTGAGCGGAATATCTAAATCACCACCGCAACGCAGGCCGCGAAAATTCACGTCGGTTACGCCGTGGCGCACAAAAAATAAGGAAAACGATTGGTTCGCGTGATAGCTCATAATTTTCGAAAATTAACAGTATTGTTCACTCGTATTCTAAAGCTAAAACGGCGTCTTGCTAAAACTTAAATCCAAGCTTGGTTGATACCGTCGTCACGCTGCCAATTTTTTCAGCCTCAGCCGACAGCGTTGCAAACGGCAAATGAGTATCAAACCCCGCAAATAGCCTGCCGCTGCTGGTGCTCACCGCGCTCAAATTACTACCCAAAGGCTTGGTGTCCGTGCGCGTCCCGCCAGCGCCGATGTAGGGCGTGATAAACCCGATGGGCTTTGCCACCACTAAATCCAGCCCAAGGCTGCGCACATCCACGGTGCTGGAACCAATATCGCGATTGCCGCTAAAACGCACGTAAACGCCGGGGCTTATCGTTGCTGGCGCTAACACTTGGTAGCGGCCTACGACGCCCAACGTGGTCAAGCCAGATGAGCCCGCCGCACCCAAGCTCAAGCCAATATCTGACCCGCCGCTAAAGGCTTTATAAATATTCACGCGTGGAATAATTACTGCCGTAGACCCGCCGCCCGCGCTCTTCCACACATCGCCCGACGCCACGTTTGCCACGCCTAATTCAGCGCTCACATCCACGCCCAATAAATTTAACGATACCGCAGGGGACAAAGCGCGAATTGCGGTAACGGCTGCTAAGTCTTTCGCCAGTTGCACGAATGCTTCTTGCGATAATTTTTTTACGTCATCCAAGCCGCTGGCCGCTGCGGGTAGAGAAATAAACGCTGATATTGCCAACGCCATGAGTCGATTTTTATTCACGATATTCCTTGATTAGTTTTATTGCACATAGAGTTTTTCGGGCACGGGATGCAGGTGCATGGTCTTGCCTGCACGCATCACCTGCCCCGGCACATCGTGCGCGACGATGACCGGAATTTTGACTGCACACGCCAGCAGCTTGTCTAAATCAACACCGGTTTCAATGCCCATATCGTGCAACATATTTACCATGTCTTCGGTACAAATATTGCCCGTGGCACCGGGCGCAAATGGGCAACCGCCTAGCCCAGCTAACGAGCCATCAAAACTCGTCACTCCCGCACCCAAACCCGCCACCACATTGGCCAACCCCATACCACGTGTGTTATGGAAGTGCAGGGTGAAATCGGTGCCAGGATACGCGCTGATGGCTGCCTTACACATAGCACTTACCTGCGTAGGATTAGCCATGCCGGTGGTGTCGCCAAAGGTAATACTGTCAAAACCCAACGCTAAATATTGGCCGATAAAATCAAGCACGCGTGCCTGCTCAACGCGGCCTTCAAATGGGCAACCGAATGCTGTTGAAATCGTGCCGTTAATACGTATATTGGAAAGCTCAGCCATACCGGCTATCACTGCAAAATCTTCTAGCGATTGCTCAGTCGTGCGATTTACGTTGGCTAAATTGTGTGTTTCGGAAGCCGACATAAACACATTAATTTCTTCGATTACCGTGCCGCCCTCATGCGTTGACACCACGCGTTCCATGCCTTTGGCGTTGGGCACTAAGGCGGTATAAATCACGCCCTCAACCCGATCAATATTGCGCAGCACTTCCACTGCATCTGCCATGTTTGGCACAAATTTTGGATGCACAAACGACGCCACTTCCAACCGCGTTAAGCCGGTTTTGGATAGTGCATTGATGAGTGCAATTTTAGTCTCAGTGGCGATGATGTTTTTTTCAATTTGAAAGCCATCGCGCAACGCCACGTCATTAATTCTAATCTTCATGCAGAACCTCGTAATTTCAACTTAGACAGAAGTTTAACATCGGCAGCCTACACTTCAAATTACCCGGCGTGCGCGCAGCCCCGCAATCGCGTCTGCGGCAAAGCCAAGTTCTGTCAACACCGCATCTGTATGTTCACCCAAACGCGGCCCCAACCACTTGGTGCCGCCGGGCGTGGCCGATAGCTTGGGCACAATACCGGGCAACAAAATTTCCTCATTATTGCGCAGCCTGTGCGACTCAATCATGTGTCGCGCTTTGTACTGCATATCGTTGGCTATATCTTCAATGGAATAAATTCGTGCGCACGGTACATCGGCGGCTTCAAGCGCCGTCAACGCAGCATCGAGCGTGACCGATTTAGTCCACGCGCCGATCACATCATCCAACATTTGTGTTTGCGCGACTCTACCGGCGTTATGCATGAGCGCAGCATCATTGGCTAAATCATCGCGCCCAATCGCCACCATCAAACGCTTAAAAATTGCATCAGCATTTGCACCGATCACCACATATTGCCCATCGCCACACGGGTAAGTGTTGGACGGCACAATGCCCGGCAAGGACGCACCCGTGCGCTCACGCACCGTGCCCGTCATGCCGAACTCCGGCAGCATCGATTCCATCATCGAAAATACCGCCTCATACAACGCCACATCCACCACCTGCCCGCGCCCACTCGTGTGCCGATGATGCAGGGCAATGAGAGCCCCCATCACGCCATACATCGCCGCCAGCGAATCGCCAATACTGATGCCGACCCGCACCGGAGCGCGGTCAGCGTAACCGGTGATGTAACGCATACCACCCATCGATTCACCAATGGCACCAAAACCAGAACGGTCCTTATACGGCCCTGTTTGGCCAAAGCCGGACAAGCGCACCATGATTAATTTCGGGTTAATAGCAGATAAGGCGTCATAGCCCATACCCCATTGTTCCAACATGCCAGGGCGAAAGTTTTCCACGAGGATATCCGCCTGCGCCGCCAACTGCTGTGCGATTTTTTGGCCTTCAGCATCACGCATGTTTAAGGTGACCGATTTTTTATTCCGCGCCTGCACGCTCCACCACAGGCTGGTGGTTTCCCCGTCAACTTCATGCAACTGCCGCCAATTGCGCAGCGGATCACCACCTGCATTTTTATCGTTTGCAGGCGGCTCGATTTTTATCACCTCCGCCCCAAATTCTGCCAGCAA
>JAYUOW010000323.1:0-7577 GCA_043760555.1 Betaproteobacteria bacterium | reverse complement strand
TTTGGTCCGCCGCGCATAAAGGCCGTGAAAAAAAGCCGCAAGCATTATCTTTTTGACTGGACGAGCATTACTGATGCGGGCGCGCGGTTTGAAAACTTAGTGGCGTTTCATCTATTAAAAGAGTGCCATTACTTGGAGGATACGCAAGGCGTGAATTGCGAGCTGCGTTTTTTTCGCGATGTTGAGGGGCGCGAGGTTGATTTTGTGCAGTTGGTTGACGGCGAGCCTCGGCGTTTTATTGAATGCAAACTTGCCGACACTGCCATTAGCCCCGCGTTGTTTTATTTGCGCCGAAAATTCCCTGCGGTGTCGTCCTATCAGGTTATCGCCACGCCGAATGTAAATCGCTTGGTGCAAGACGGTGTGCGTCTAATTAGCGCAGATTTTTTATTGGCTGAACTAGCGGCTTGACGAAAATATAAAATTATGCCTGAAGACGCCCTAAATACGGGCATCTTCAACCGTCGTTAGCTTTCTAATTTATCCCCGCAACTCACCACCCCATCCGCCGCCACCACCAAATTCATCCCAAAAATTATTCCAAGTTCTGTCTGCCGATAGCTCGATAACGTCAGTAATGGCTCCGGTCCTTCAACCAAACCGGTGGCTTGGTCGGTGGTGGTGACTTGGCAGCGGCCACAGGGTTTAACGGCTGCAAATTTTGCGCCGCCTAGCGCAAGATTGGTAAAGTTATCTTCGCTCCATGCAGGTAAACCCTTGAGCACAATGTTGGCTCTAAAGCGGTTCATGGGTAGGGGGTGATGTTTTGGGTCTCGAGTTTTGATGCGGGCGTTTAATTCGGCTAGTGATTCCTCGACGGTGATGAGCACCGGGTAGCCATCGGCAAAGCTTACGATCTCGCCGTTTTTGGCATAGGTGTCGCTGCAAAGTCGCGCGCTTGAATCGGGCATATACACGAGCTGCACGGGCAGGCCTATCACTTCGCTTAGCCATGCGTCGGTTTCCTCACTCACCGCGTGGGCTTGTACGGTGCTTGACCACACTTGCACGGCGCGAGTGGGTTTGGGCGTTGGATTTAACGGAACCAGTACAGGGTCATGGTCGGCGTGGCTTAATTCTAGGGTATCTTCGAGTATTTCTGTCCACACGGTTGCCATCACGGGGTGATCGCGTTGGGTTAAAAATTGGCCTTCGGTGTCAATCACCATAAAGCGGCGGTCATGCATTAGGCCGCGCGATGTTGTGCGGCAAGATTTAAGCGCAATGCCGCTCAGGCCTTTTACCGGATAAATCCAAATTTGGCTAACGATTGCATGCTGCGTTGGTGTGGTCATCGTGTTCTTACTCCGTGGTCAATTTCGTGGTAACTTATTGTGGTTTTATGCGTTAGCAGTCTTGCAATTTACCGTAACTTATAATTTTACAGGAGACACCCAGATGGTTGATCTTTGGAAGAAACTTACCGGCGAACTCATTGATATTATCGAGTGGCTAGACGACTCGAACAATACCCTTGTTTACCGTTTCGAGCGGATGAACAATGAAATTAAGTACGGTGCCAAGCTTACCGTGCGTGAAGGTCAAATGGCGGTGTTTATCAATGAAGGTACCGTGGCGGATATTTTCAAGCCGGGTATGTATACGTTAACCACGCAAAATATTCCAATTTTAACCACCTTGAAGGGCTGGAAATACGGGTTTGAATCGCCGTTTAAGGCCGAAGTTTATTTTATTTCTACCCGTAAATTTACCGATCTTAAATGGGGTACGCCGGGTCCTGCGACCATGCGCGACCCTGAATTCGGCATTGTGCGGGCGACAGCGTTTGGTATTTACGGTATTCGTATTAAAGACCCTGGCATTTTTATTAGAGATATTTCGGGCACTGAAGGCCGGTTTACGGTTGAGCAAATTTCTGAAAATTTGCGCGGCAAAATTGGTTTGCGTATTAAAGAAGTGATGCCTGAGCTTGGCTTGCCGATTATTGATTTGGAAGCCAAAGTAACGCTGATGGGCACGATGTTGCGCGAGCGCATTAGCCCTGATTTTGAGGCGATGGGGCTCGAGTTGGTTGAAGTGCAGGTGCAAGATATTGGCCTCCCGGAAGAGGTAGAAAAAGCGATCGATAAACGCGGTGCAATTGCCGCTATCGGCAATTTGCAAGCCTACACGCAGTATGAAACCGCAAGCGCTATTCACGCCGCTGCAACCACGCCTAATAGTGCCGCAGGTGCAGGTATGGGCTTGGGTGCTGGCTTTGCGATGGGTGGGGCGATGGTAGGGCAAATGGGTGGTGCAATGGCTAATTTAAACCAACAACCCGCGCCTGCAGCCGCTCCAGCAGCGGCAATGCCGCCGCCATTGCCTGCGGCCAGTGCATATCATGTGGCCATTGGTGGCGCGCAAGCAGGACCATTTGAAATGGGTGCCTTGCAAGCGCAAATAAGCGCTGGCCAATTGAAGCGCGATACGCTTGTATGGAAAGCGGGCATGGCCGCGTGGACGAAGGCGGGCGATGTGGCTGAAGTAGCGGGCTTGTTTGCCGCTGTGCCACCACCGTTGCCACCGGGATAGTTCGTTCGATAAAAAAGCCGCGCTCAATTTTTATCGAGCGCGGCTTTTGTAGCTCATTGACGTACTCATTCACTGATGCATTGCTCATAACTCACTGACGCCGCCGCTATGGAAAATCCCAACGCATCGCAAACAACAATTGAGGCCATGACGGCCAAAGTACGGGCGTTTCCGTGCGTTTCATGTGGCGCAAAAATGGCTTTTTCGCCGGGGTCTGATAAACAAAAATGCCCTTATTGCGGTGCTGAAAATGATATTGAAACGACGACCGAAGTCGTTAAAGAACTCGATCTTGAAGAGTGGATGGCGCAAGTAGAAAAAGAAAGCGAAGTCCACGCGCAAGAACAAATTAAATGCACCAATTGCAATGGCGAGCAAGTGCTGGCAGCCAATGTGTATTCCACGTCCTGCACGTTTTGCGGCTCGCCCTTAACTTCTAAAAGTGTAGCGCAGCGGCGCATCAAACCGCGCTCGCTCGTGCCCTTTAAAGTCACCAAGCTTAAAGCCCAAGATGCCTTTAGATCGTGGATTCGCGGCCTGTGGTTAGCGCCCAATGCGCTCAAAAAATATGCGCAAAGTGATGGCGGCATAAAAGGCGTTTACGTGCCGTATTGGACTTACGATGCGCAAACTTCTACCTATTACACTGGGCAACGCGGCGTAAATTACACCGAGCAGTATCGCAATAGCAGCGGCGAAACGTCCACCCGCACGCGTACCGATTGGAGCAATGTTTCGGGCACGGTGCAGTTTTTTCATGATGATGTGTTGGTAGCGGCAAGCAAAACATTTACGCAGGCCACCGCGCCAAAATCAGCGGAAACTGCAGATGCAATGAAGGCGCTAACGGCGTCAGGCGCTGGAGCATTAGGGCAGATGATGGTGGGTCGATTTGGTGGTGGTTTTAATAGCTGGAACACCAAAGAGTTGATTCCGTTTCAAGAGGAATATATTGCTAATTTTCAAACCGAAGCCTACCAAATAGGCCTAAAGACGGGCTTTGGCGACGCAAAGCGACAAATTGAAGTGCGCGTGCAGCAGCTAATTTGTGAAGATATTGGTGGTGATCAGCAGCGCGTTACTAGCAGCAATACGCAATATAGTCACCTCACGTTTAAGCATATTTTGCTGCCAATTTGGGTGTCGGCTTATTTGTTTTCAGGCAAGACTTATCGCTTTTTAGTCAACGGCCAAACGGGTGAAGTGGTGGGCGAAAGTCCGAAATCAGCGTGGAAAATATTCTTCTTAGTTTGTGGAATTATTTTGGGAATAATTATTATGTTCGGTGTTTTTGGTGGGAAGTAATAGCCTGAAAGCTGTGGTAAATTGCGTCTTCCTGAAATTTAAGGCTTCGTAAATGGATGTAATTCATAGCGTCACCGAACTTCGCGCACGCTTGGCAAAAGAACCGAACAATACTTTCGTGCCCACCATGGGCAACTTGCATGAGGGTCATATTCAATTGGTGCAGTTGGCCAAGCCTAAAGCAGCGTGCACGGTGGTGTCGATATTTGTAAACCGCCTACAATTCGGCCCGCGCGAAGACTTTGATCGTTACCCGCGCACCTTAAAAGCCGATTGCGAAAAGTGTGAAGAGGCGGGCGTAGATGTGGTGTTTGCGCCGGATGAGAGAGAAATTTATCCGCAGCTGCAACAATACGTGGTGGAGCCGCCAGAAATTCAGCATGTGCTGGATGGTGCCGTGCGTCCTGGGCATTTTCGGGGCGTGGCCACCGTGGTGTTGAAGTTGTTCAACATGGTAGGGCCTAAGAGCGCGATATTTGGTAAAAAAGACTTTCAGCAATGTCGTGTGCTGCAAGAGATGGTGCAGCAATTGGCGATGCCGATTGAAATTATTTTGGCCGAAACCGTGCGCGCCAATGATGGCTTGGCGCTTTCTTCCCGCAATGGTTATTTAACCGAAGTCGAGCGCGCCGAAGCCCCGCTGCTGTACAAAACGATTGCGGATTTACGAGCGCAAATTTTGGCGGGTAAGCATGATTTTCAGCGCATGGAGCTTGATGCCATGGCGATGCTGGCGGGTCGCCATTGGGTGCCAGACTATATCGCCGTGCGCCGTCAATATGATCTAGCCGTGCCCACACCGGATGATCGTGATTTGGTGGTGTTAGCGGCTGCTAAGCTCGGTAAAACCCGGCTTATTGATAACGTGGAATTAGCGTTACCGATGTAATTTAGTTGCAGCCGTTTTAGAGTGAAGCGACTAAATCAATAGCGCTATACTGCGGCTGCGGTAACCTAAACCCTTTCCTTCTTGGAGCCCTTAATGCAACGCACTATGTTGAAATCAAAGCTGCACCGTGTGACGTGTACCCAGTCTGAGTTGCACTACGAAGGCTCGTGCGCGATCGACCAAAATTTGCTCGACGCGGGCGACATTAAGGAATATCAGCAAATTGATATTTACAATATCGCTAACGGCGAACGGTTCACTACCTACGCCATCGCCGGCCAACGTGGCACCGGCATCATCAGCGTAAATGGTGCAGCTGCGCGGCGCGTAGCACCGGGCGATTTGCTGATTATTGCCGCCTACGCCAACTACGCGGAGGCCGAAATTGCCGCCTATAAGCCAGCTTTGGTGTATGTGGATGGCAATAATCGAATTAAAGGCAGCGCTAGTAGTATCCCCGTGCAGTTGGTTGGGTAAAAACGCAACGGTTTTTAGATTTTTGCGGCTTGCCGCCGCTCGCTTAGATGGCGATATTTAGGGCTGTTTAAAGCGCATTTTTACGATTTTAGATAGACTGGAGATGCCCTAAATACGGGCGTTTCCAGCCTATTTTTATGGGCTACCGGCGTTGCGCTATGCGTGACGGGCGTTGCTGCGGTGAATGCGCAAGTTCATTGCGTGACGGCATTGTTAACTGCGCCACATAAGTTCAAGCGTTGATGTGCGCCAATCCCTCGAAACCTGTGTCGCAAAATGGTAGACTTCTAGAGAGTTGTCGACCTGCGCGCCGCTACGGTGCATTTACAAAACTTCAAAAAAGGGAACTAACCATGAAAAAAAATGGGGAAAAAAACCTATTCCGTCGGCTGATCTTGCCAACGGCCGTATTGACTGCGTTATTTGCACCGCAAGTCATGGCGCAAACTATTGCTAAACCAGCACCAGATAAGCTCACTAACGGCGGTAGCTTGGCCTACGCTGGCGACACCACGCGCGTAGGGTTGGGTGTGGACGACGATCGCAAAGTACACGCCGAAATTTCGCACGTGTTCGCGCAGTCCGACAAAAACGCCGTCATCGGTGATTTATATTTAGGTCGTAACGCCTTGGGCCTCAAGCTGTCGTATGCATTTGTAAATAATGATTGGCGCACTACCACTTCTGATAATTTGGCCGTGACCAAAATTTTTGGTGCGCTAGACCAAAACCGCGACCATGATCGCAAACTCACACTGGGTGTTGGCCGTGAATGGCAAAACCTGTTTGCTGATTTATATGTTTCGCACACCAGCTCTGAAAGCCGCCTAACCAATTCCGCTTTTGCAAGCTCGGTAGCAACACAAACCGGCTCTGAAGGTGGCCGTCCGTTTACACAAGACATCACTACTGCCATCCGCACCAACACCTTCACCCGCCCGTATAACAAGGGCTTGGGCGTGCGCGTAGGTAAGTTCTTCGACGAACCGCTATTGCGCGCTACCTTGGGTGCCGATGCAGAGCGCGGTGAAAACGGTGCGAAGCAAAACACGGTATCGGTTAATCTTGAAAAGTATTTTTATAACTCACCGGTTAGCGTTTCACTCGGCTTAGATCGATATTCTAAGAGCGGAACAGTTGACTCTGACCGCAGCGGCACCCGTGCCTTGCTAACAGTGCGTTACGACTTCGGTGGCAAGGGCTTCCGCGCAACTACCGCAACCCGCACAGTACAAGTTGCGCGCGCCGTAAATGAAAGCGTTGTTGCTAGCAATTCCAACACCGCAGCAGCGGTAGCGGCGGCTTCTGCAGCTGCGGCAGCAGCAGGTGCAGCTGCAACTTCTGGTTCGGGCTCAACCACACCCGGCACGCCAGTAAGCGGTGGCTCAACCACCCAATACAGAACCGAGCAAGTGCAGTCCACCGTGCGTCGCGATCTTTCATTGTTAGAAAATTTTGCCTTCAAAGGCTCGTCGTTTAACAAAGACCAAATTGCAACTATTCAGCAATTTGCCAAAGAAGTAAAAGCCTCAAGCTGCCCAGTAGACGTGACAATCCAAGGCTACGCCTGCCCATACGGAAACGAGCAAGGCAACATCGCGGTATCCAAACTGCGTGCTGAAGCCATGCGTAAATTGCTGATCGCCGAAGGTGTATCGCCAGATCGCATCAAAGCTGAAGGCCTTGGCGGCAAGAGCCCGCGTTACCCAACCGCAGATGCGCGTAATCGTCGCGTAGAAGCGCAAGTAACTGGCGGCGTCTGCGAAATTGTTACCAAAGAAGTGCGCACACCAATCGTTAACCCTGCCACTACACAGCCAGTAATTCCAAACCCAGTAGTGCAGCCAACAGCCACCATCGTGTCTAAAGCCGTAATGGAAGATAAGATTGAGAACGTGCCGGTAGAACCAGCATGGTTACGTCGCGCATTGTTAACCCCAATGCTCCACAAAACGAGAGTGGACACCTACTCGCAATCTGAATCGACCACTGCAGTGACGAACGGTGCCCGTGTGTTCCAAAACACCTGCCCAGTAGCAACGGACGACGTCGCCACCTTAGATAGCGGTGCAGTTTCAACTATTAACGTGCTCGCTAACGATAGCGATATTGATCCGGCGACTACTTTAACCGTTACCGCCGTAACCCAGCCAACTAAGGGCGTTGCAGCTATTGTTACCAGCAACAACCGCATTACCTACACATCCCGTGCAGGCACCAGCGGCGCTGATAGCTTTACCTACACGGTAAGTGATGGTGTGTGCACGCGCACAGCAACAGTGCGTTTGACGGTTAATCCACCAATCGTAGTCCCACCACCGCCGCCGCCAGTTGAAAACCCAACTTGCGTAAACGACACCTACGTAATTAA
>JAYUOW010000322.1:0-2694 GCA_043760555.1 Betaproteobacteria bacterium | reverse complement strand
AACAATATTCCGCAGCGCGATGGTGGTACGCATTTGACGGGATTGCGCCAAGCCATGACCCGCATTATCAATAAGTTTATTGATGAAAACGATTTCGCTAAAAAAGCCAAAGTAGAGACTTCAGGCGACGATATGCGTGAAGGTGTTACCTGCGTGTTATCGGTAAAAGTACCAGAGCCAAAATTTTCCTCGCAAACTAAAGACAAGCTGGTTTCATCCGAAGTAAGTCCAATTGTGCAAGAAGTAGTGGGTGCTAAATTAGCGGAGTACTTATTAGAAAACCCAGGAGACGCAAAGATTATTTGTAGCAAAATTGTCGATGCTGCCCGCGCTCGCGAAGCAGCCCGTAAAGCGCGCGAACTCACGCGTCGCAAAGGCGTGCTCGATGGCATCGGCCTGCCCGGTAAGCTCGCAGACTGTCAAGAAAAAGACCCAGCGCTTTGCGAAATTTATATCGTCGAGGGCGACTCTGCGGGTGGTTCAGCCAAGCAAGGCCGCGATCGTAAATTCCAAGCAATTTTGCCGTTGCGCGGTAAAGTGCTGAACGTAGAAAAAGCGCGTATTGATAAAGTGATCTCGTCTGAACAAATTGCCACCTTAATTACCGCACTCGGTGCAGGCATTGGTAAGGATGATTTTAACCACGATAAATTGCGTTACCACCGCATCATCATCATGACTGACGCCGACGTGGACGGCGCACACATTCGCACTTTACTGCTGACCTTCTTCTATCGTCAAATGACGCAGCTCGTTGAAAATGGCTATATCTATATTGCTCAGCCACCGTTGTACAAAGTGAAAATGGGCAAAGAAGAACGTTACGTTAAAAACGAACATGATATGAAAATCGTCCAGCTAAAACGTGCACTTACTGATGCGATGCTTATTCCGCGCGCTGATGCTGCGCCAATTCAAGGCGAAGCGCTGGCCAATATTTCCGAAGACTTTCTAATTACTGATGCCATTATTGAGCGCCTATCTAAAGCGCTCGATCCTGAAGTATTGCATGGCTTACTGATTATGCCGCCGGTTGATTTAAGCTCCGCCGAATCCGCTAGTAAAGCCGCAGTGTGGTTAACCGATGCGATTGGTGCATCAACGATTACCGTAAAAGTAGAGGCTGATGAGGTACATGATGCATGGCGTTTGCGTTGTATCAAGATGCTGCATGGCAATAGCCGCGAAACTATCATCGATATGAGCTTTATTGAAACCGGCGATTACACCCAAATAGTCAAAACCGCGCAAACGTTAAATGGTTTAGTTGGTGAAGGTGCACAGGTAAAACGAGGTGAAAAAGCGATTGCTATAAAAAGTTTCAATGAAGCACTAGATTGGCTGCTCGCGCAGGCGCGCGAAAGCATGTACATCCAGCGTTACAAAGGGTTAGGTGAAATGAACCCGGAGCAATTGTGGGAAACCACCATGGATCCAAAAGTACGTATTTTGAATCGTGTAAGAATTGAAGATGCGATTGGTGCAGATGAAATATTTACCACGCTGATGGGTGATGATGTGGAACCGCGCCGGGCGTTTATTGAAACAAACGCACTTAGCGTTAAAAATATTGATATTTAGGGTAGAGTGTTAAAAAGTAGTTATAAAACAGATTTTTATGCAAGAAGGCGTATTGCAGAATCAGTATTGAAACCCTTTTTAATTCCTTGGAGACCATCATGAAAAAATCACCTATTTCGAACGCCCACGTAAACGCGCCAGTAAGCAGCATGTTTAAAAAAACAGTGATGGCGCTTGCATCGGCCGTCGTTTTGGCTGCAGCAATCCCAGCGCAGGCAGCAACATATCAAGACTTATGGTCCATTCCTTCCGAGCCTGGTTGGGGTGTCAATATTGCGCAGCAGGGCAATACACTGTTTGCCACATGGTTTGTCTACGGGCCTGATAACAAACCGGTTTGGTATGTAATGTCCGAAGGTAGGAAGGCAGCAACGGGTGAGGTATTTACAGGCATTATTTACGAGCTACGCGGATCGTATTTGGGCGTGCCGTGGGCGGGCGCGCAATTATTGTCCCCTGATACGGGTACAGCAACGTTTACCTTTACCGATAAAAAATCACTGACGTTACGTTACACGGCCAATGGTGTAACGGTACAAAAAAATATTTTCCGCCAAACATTCGCAGCCATGCCGATCAACGGCACCTATTACGGCGGCGAAACAGGCACGCCTTCATCGGGTTGTAATCCAAACGCAAAGTACTTTGTGCTGCAGCGCTATAACATTAGTGCCAATATTCCGTCGGGAGCAACTTCAGGGCCGTTTACGATGCAAACGACAGATACCGCAAACGTGGTCTGCAATTACGCTGGAACCGCTACGCAGTATGGTAGCTTGGTTGAAGTCAACAACGGCTCATACAGCTGCACCAATAATTCCGCTGGGCAATTTGCGGCGACTGATGGTGTATTTACCGAAGAAGGCTTTACGTTTAAAACAGGATTTACCATTAGCAATGCGTGTTCAGCAGTGGGTAAAATCAGCGGTGCTAGATTCTAGCAAGCCTAAGCTAATGCTTGAAGACACCCTAAATACGGGCATCTTCAAGCATATAATTGTGCTCGTTGATCAATGAAAAACGCCGCTTGGTTAGTACCAAGCGGCGTTTTCATTTCTGTAAACCACAAGGCTATGTAGCCTTCTTTTTTCTAGCAGGTGCTTTTGTTGCCAC
>JAYUOW010000321.1:0-7664 GCA_043760555.1 Betaproteobacteria bacterium | reverse complement strand
GCCAGCGCTTAACGGCTGTGGCCGCTGCCCAGCCGCGCTCCATATCTGTCGCAGAAACGATGCGTGGAAGCTGTACGGCACCGTCGGGATCAATGAAAAATTCGACCACGACCGATTCCGCTTGCGAGGTGCCCGGCTTCAACGGCTGCGGATCGAATGAAGATGGCTGATAGAGTGCTTTGGGACGACTATCGAGTGCTGCCATTTCTACAATATCGGAATTTCTTGAATTTAGCTCGTAGAGCACGTTACGTGCGTGTTTGTCGAAGCCAGCTTCGTGTTGGTTTCGGCTAAACTTTTGGGTGTAGACAAAGATGTTCGGAATCGCTTCTTCGTCTTTCATGGCCGGAAAAAACTCCCATGTTTGCATCATCGCTTTGGTTGCCGCGCCAAAATCAGGATGGGTAGCTTCCAAAACGTCCACGCCCCGCACCATCCCTTTGCTATCCATTGTGACTGTAACCGTCGCTGAGCCCGCCACGCCGTCGAGCAGTAATTGGCGAGGGTATATGACGGGCGTCACCAGCTTTACAACCGGCGGCTTATCGTATTGCAAGCTGGCTGGCAATTTGGGATTCGGCTCCTTCGAAAATACAAAGGCTAGGCTTTTGTTTTTATCTACAGGGTCTATACGGAAGCCGTAAGGCAGTACCACTCTACTGGATACGGCATTGCCGTCACGCATCGCGGGTGCAAATGTACTTTCCAACACAGACTTTAAAACTACTTTTTCAAATTCAGGATGCGACGATTGCAACACTTTGACTGCATCTATCTCGCCGGTTGCCAAAACCTTAAATTCAATTAGTGCATCGGCCTCAAGACCATTGACTTGCATCAGGCGCGGATATTTTATTTCGGCGCGCTTCGTCATCTTGGCGTACATATCATTGTCTGCACCGGCTCTTGAGCGAATTTGCTCAGTGAGTGCGGTGAAACTTTCAAGCGGCGCTTTTGCGTCCACTGCTTTTTGTTGGGCGGCTAAGCCCATCCTAGCTGCAATTAGGCTACCCTGCAAACCGTCTGCATAGAGCGCTTCAGCCGTCGCAATCACATCTTCAAACTGGGTGACGGCGCAATTCGCTATCTTTGCGGTATAGCAAGCGTTTGCCGTTTCGAGCGCGTTTTCGAGGCGTAGCAGTTTATTATCCGTACCGGTAGTAACGGCCGCTTCGCGCCACATGCTGTGGTACTCCAAACTTTCAGGCACACGCTTAAGTTTACGCGCCACCATTGCCGCCTGGCGCATTAAATCTTGCTGACGCAACGGATCGGTCGCCGACTTGATAGCGGATTTGAAGCTCTCTTGCGCCGCATTAAAATCAGCAAAACTCACCTTTTTTCTGGCCTTAGTGGCATCGCTCACCACTCGTGTTTGCCCGGCCATGATAGTGGCTGTTTCAAAGCCAATCACCGTAAGCGATTTATCTACATCCGTAAATGCAACGGGTTCATCGACAGCCAGTGCGCCCGCCACTACGGTAAAGCGTGCGTTCTTTTTATCATCAACAACCGCGACGCTAAACTGCACCGCCTGCTTTGGCTGCGCCCAAACCGAAATTGCACCGTGCTTCACGTTGAAAAAATTGAGCTTCTGTGCAGCATCGAGCGGCGCATCAAACCGCACTTCGCCCCGCGCCACAGCATAAGCCTCGCCTTCGCTCATCGCCGTGTCTACATAAAGCTCGCTTTCAGGCGCCATGCGAATGGTTACACCATTCAAAGATAGAAACGTGACCGCCGAGAGCTTTGGCGCTTTTACCGTCATTCCCCGCGTAATCGATTGGCCGACCACCAACGTCACCGATGTCGGCTCACGTGAAGGCAGCACCCGCATATCTAGAGGCGCTAACTGCGCTACCGGTTTGCCATCCACTTCGATGGCCGTTATTTTTAGAACCGGTGCGGGATGAAACAGCTTTGCGATAGCCGAAGACGGCGTCAAAGCAGTAAGCGTTAGTACTACGCATAGCAACAAAGCAGCACGAAATTGACTAATCATTTTAGGGTTTTATGGTTGGCGGAACTGGGATTTAAAGATGGATTGCAGCGTAAAAATACAAACTAGCTGCAGCGTTTTGTATGAAATTTCTAACAAATACGCAAGGTATTTTACCGTAGTATTTTACATATTAGCGATTTTTAGTGTTTTTATTTAATACTTTAGCGCCCACGCTACAAAATTGCCAACTTAATTTAGAGTGGTAATCTACCAAAATTGCAAGAGGATACGATCAGTTTTAGCTCATTTTCCCAGTGTTACAAGCACAATTAAATGCCTGAAGACGCCCTATTTAAGGGCGTCTTCAGGCATTTACTTAGCGCTATTCTACACCGGCACGCGAGATCACCACCTGTCGCTTCTACTTTGCCAGTTGATTTGCAGCACGCGCCGTACCTTGCGGTGTAGAATCGTGCAATAAAAATCGCCGCTAAAACATTTTCACTTTCGGAGTCATTCCTAAAAATGAAACTCATATTTCCTGCACTTTCGTCGTTACTACTCACCGCTAACCTCGCGTCTGCACAAGCCAAACTGGATGAGCCCACGCTACTCATTAGTCAGCCCGCCATCTCGCAAAACCACCTAGCTTTTGTGTATGCAGGCGATATTTGGCTGAGTGATCGTAACGGCAAAAATCCGCTGCGCTTAACTACCCATCCGGCTGATGAATCGGCACCGGCTTTCTCGCCTGACGGCAAAATGATTGCCTTTTCTGCGCCATACGATGGCAACACCGATGTGTATGTGATTCCAGTGACCGGTGGCCAGCCTAAGCGCCTCACTTGGCATCCCGGCGTCGACAGAGTTTGCGGCTGGAGCACTGACGGAAAGCGGGTGTTGTTTGCGTCGTCGCGCGAAGTAGCGAACGGCCGCAGCGCGCAGCTTTATGAAGTGGCAGTCGACGGCGGCTTTGAGAAAAAAATGATGGAGGCGCAGGCCTTTGAAGGCCGCTGGTCGCCAGACGGCAAGCGCATTGCCTATCGCCCTTACCGAACCGCACATGTTGGCGGCGCGGGCTGGAGATTGCACCGAGGTGGGAGCACGCCGCCAATATGGATTATTGATCCCGCGACAAATGCGTGGGAAAAAATTCCCGCCGCAAATGCGAGCGACACCAATCCACTTTGGCTTGGCAATGACATCGTCTTTATTTCCGACCGCGACAACGTAGCCGCTAATTTATTTGCCTACAACACCCAAACCAAAGCCGTGCGCCAGCTAACCCGCGAAACCGTTTGGGATGTTCGCAATGCCGCGAGCCAAGGGGACGCAATTGTTTATGAAGTGGGCGGACGACTAAAAGAACTCAATTTCGCAACAAACATCAACCGCGATATTTCAATCACCCTCACCACCCAAAGCCCGCAGGCGCGGCCGCAGTACAAAGACGCTGCTGCCAGCACCACGTCCGCATTTTTATCGACTACCGGCAAGCGCGTGGTGCTCACGGCGCGAGGAGATGTTTTCACCGTGCCAGTCAAAGACGGCTCCGTGCGCAACCTAACGCAAACCTCTGGCGTGCGCGAGCGCGACGGCATGTGGAGCGCCGATGGCAAACGCGTGGCTTATATTTCGGATGCGGGTCGCAAGCACACTTTGGTGTTGCGCGATCAGGCAGGGCTTGACGCAGGCAAGTCCTATTCTTTAGGCGCAAGTGCGGCTTATTTCAATTTATTGGCATGGTCACCCGATGGAAAAACCATTATCTATGGCGACACCGAGCTAAATATTTATGCCATCAGCTTAGATAGCGGCGCGTCTCGCCTCGTCGATAATCGTGGGCTGCGTCGTGCCATCAGCGTGTCGTTTTCACCGGACAGTCGCTGGTTGGCCTACACCGTGTTCGGCGCAAATTTCTTTGGGCGTATCCGCTTGCATGACTTCACCACCGGCAAAAGCGTGACCGTAACAGATGGCTTAAGCCAAGCAGATAACGCCGTGTTTGGCGGCAGCGATTATCTGTATTTCACCGCCTCAATTAACAGCGCGCCGTATGCAGCGGGGTTAGATATGTCGTCGCAAGAACGGCCAATTCGCGCGGGCATTTATGCCATCGTGCTCGCAGCCGATGGTAAGTCACCGATGGCACCGCGTACGGCTGATGAGGAAGACAAACCAGCGCCAAAAGCTGACGCTGCTGCACCAGCAACACCAGCATCCCCAGATACCAAAGAAGCTGCAGCAAAGCCGCCGAAGCCCGTCCGCATTGATTTTGAAGGCATTCAAAATCGCATCGTCGCCCTTCCCGTTGCTGAGCGTAATTACAGCAATTTGCAGATGGCAGCAGACGGTGCCTTATTCTATTTAGATAACCGTCAACCGGGTGCAAGCAATGAGCCACCCGAAGCGGAATCAAGCGGCAATGGCGAATTGACGCGCTTTAATTTTGAAGACCGCAAACCAAAAGCGCTCAAGCCAAATGTGCAAAGTTTTTCATTGAGCGCGGATGGCAAAAAAATATTGTTGCGCTATAACTTAGGCAAGCTAGAAATTGCTGATGCGAACGAAAAGTTGGACGCAAAGCCAATTGAGACGAGCCAAGTCGGCATGGTGGTGAATCCGCGCGAAGAATGGCAACAAATTTTTGATGAAGCATGGTGGATGCAAAAGGCATTTTTCTACGATGCTAATTTACACGGCTTAAATTGGGACGCTGTCTATAAACGCTATCAGCCTCTCGTCGCGCACGTGCAACGCCGTGAAGATTTAAACACCGTGCTGCGCGACATGATTGCCGAGCTACAAGTTGGCCATAACAACGTCGGCGGCGGCGACCTACATCGCGAACGTCAAGCCACTGTCGGGCTACTGGGTGCTGATTTTGTCGTGGAGAATAATCGCTATCGGATCAAAACACTTTACGCTGGCGACCGCTGGAACCCCTTTATGCGCGCGCCTTTAGCCGCTGCGGGCGGGCGCGAAGGCGACACTATTTTTGCGATTAACGGCATCAATTTAACGGCCGATACTAACCTGTACGCATTGCTAGATAACACCGTAAATAAGCAAGTTACAGTTTCTGTCGGTAGCGATGTTACCGGTCAAAAGACCCGAAACATTATCGTGCAGCCAATAGCCACAGAAGCCGCATTACGGCAATGGAGCTGGATTGAAACTAACCGCCAATACGTTGACCGCGCCACCAATGGCCGCGTCGCCTATGTGTACCTACCTGACACAGCAGGCGATGGCTACAAACATTTTAATCGCATGTTTTTCGCGCAAGTAGAGAAAGACGGCGTCATCGTCGACGATCGCCGCAACAGCGGCGGGCAAGCAGCAAACTACGTAACGGATGTGCTAAGTCGCACCCACCTAGCAGGCTGGAAAGACCGAGCCGCCATGACTTTTGAAACCCCCGCAGGCGGCATCTACGGCCCCAAAGCCATGCTGATCGACCAAGACGCAGGCTCGGGTGGCGACTTTTTGCCTTACTCGTTTAAACGCATGCAATTAGGCCCCCTAATCGGCAAACGCACTTGGGGCGGCCTAATCGGCATTTCCGCCAACCCAACCTTCATCGACGGCGGCAATATGAGCGTGCCGTTTTTCCGTTTCTTCACGCCAGAAAAAGAATGGCGCATCGAAAACGAAGGTGTTGCCCCCGACCAAGATGTTGACCTTGATCCAACAGCCGTAAACCGCGGACGCGATACCCAACTTGATGCGGCGATTGCATCGGTGATGCAGCGGATGGACGTTGCAAAAACGCGGGCTAAGCGGATGGAAGCGCCTGCTGCGGCGGGGTTGGGGAAGTAGGGGCAAAGCGGTGTGCGATGGCTAAATTTGCACCAAACAGCTTACAATTAAAACCTTGAAGACACTCTAATTTAGGGCGTCTTCAAGATTTAATGCTCCGCCCAATTTTCAACCATCAAACCCGGATAGTCTCTGAAATCCGCTTCATTATTGGTCACCAAGGTCACGCCAACGCTTACTGCATGTGCAGCAATTAGTCTGTCCATGGTGTCGCGGTTTCTGTCGCGCACTGCTGCGCGCAACACGCCAAAGTGCTCAGCATCTGCTTGCGCAAATGGCAATACTGGAATTCGTTCTACCAGCAACCCCAACACCCGTTCGTCGTTGCGCCGATCCGCGCTCTGTATCTCCAAACCAGCGCGTAGCTCGGCGTAGGTGACGACAGAGATCACCGCATCGCCTTGCTGCAAAGCCTCAAGCCGCCGTAAAACTTGCGGCGGGTATTTTTTGATGAGGTAAATGCAAATATTGGTATCAAGCATGTAGCGCATCAGCGTTTTCCATCCGATGGGGTCTTGTCAACGCTACCCCAATCACGCTCGCGCTCAGGGTGCTCCTCGCGACCGTTGGCCATAAAATCCGCGCTGAACATCGCGAATACCTCGCCAATATCGGCAAGCGTTTTACGCGCTATGGGTCGCAACACAAGCGTATTGCCGACTCTCTCAACCTCAACATCCTGTGCCGCATCAACAAAATTTAGCTCTTTTGGAATACGAACTGCCAGTGAATTACCGCTTTTGAATACGCGCGTCAACATGAGTGGTCTTTCAAATGTAAAAGTATATACAGTATATACTTTTACATTTGACGGTGGGGTATCTGTCACTTAGTTATTATTTTCCAAGATAATTCGGACGGAATCATGCCTCCCCGTCTCTCTCAGCCTCTCTCACGCGAGGGGAGAGAGGAGGCAGTGCGAATCGATTACAGTTGTTTGCGCTAGTAGCCGAGTTCGTATTGGCGCTGCTGCCAGAAACACGCGGCACCTCAGTATTGCAGAAACCACACTTTAGTATTTCAGAGACTGTGGCACTCTTGCCGTGCATGAGTCTACGGACCTGGTTGGCAATCTACTAGGTTTGCTCCTCTCTCCCTGCCCGCAGGGTACGGGAGAGAGGGGGTAATAGCAAAGTTATTCATCCGATTATATCCCTGAAGACGCCTTAAAATAGGCCATCTCCAGCCATTTAATCACAACCCCTAAGCCGCCACCTTAATCCGAATTTCTTTCCGTCCCACATTCGGATTCGCAAACTTCTCCAACAACTCCGCTTGCCGCACTCGCGCTTCTTTCACATGCTTTTCTTTCACATGCCCATAGCCACGAATGTGTTCTGGAATCTCGGCTATTTGCACTGCCGTGTCGTAGTTATCCGCATTCAAGTTGGTGAGTAGGGTAGATATTGTGGCGTAGTATTCGCCGATTAAAGCGCGTTCCATTTTGCGCTCTGCTGTCATGCCGAATACATCAAACCCGCCGCCGCGTAGGCCTTTCATTTTTGCCAACACACCGAAGGCTTTTAGCATCCACGGGCCGTAGGTGGTTTTCTTTACCATACCGGTGTTGGGGTCTTGTTGGCTAATTAGCGGTGGGGCTAGGTTGAATACCACCTTGAAGTCGCCTTCAAATTGATCGTTTACGCGCTTCATAAAGTCTGTTTGGGCGTACAGCCTTGCTACTTCGTATTCGTCTTTGTAGCTCATTAGTTTTGAATAGTAACGGGCTACGGCTGCGGTGAGCGCTTTTTTGCCTGCGGGTTCTGTGGCGCGTACTCTGGCTACAAAATCGCTGTACATTTTTGCGTAGGCTTCGTCTTGATAAGCGGTTAGGTGTTTTACGCGGCGGGCAATTAGTTCGTCGACGTTTTCGGATAGGCGCTGGCTTTCGGGTTTAGCT
>JAYUOW010000320.1:0-7714 GCA_043760555.1 Betaproteobacteria bacterium | reverse complement strand
TCATGCTCATCCGCTTTGCGGTATACATGCTGCGCCACACCATCGCCCCCAGCGCCACGCTAAAGGCCTTTGAACGCATTATTGTCTACAGTGCCTGGTCCATTGTGGTGCTGTATTTTACGGGGCTATTGCCGGAGCTTATCGCTGGCTTAGAAGCGTTGAGCATCACGGTAGGTAAGCAAAAAATTACCCTGTGGATGGTTATTGCTGCCATTTTATCGCTTGCCATTGCGGTGTTCTTAGCGTTATTTTTAACCGGCGTGCTCGAGCGCCGCATCATGACGCTGCAGTCCGTTGATCTCACTATGCGGGTGTTTGCCGCTAAGCTGCTGCGCGCCATTGCGGTGCTAATTGCGGTGCTAATCGCCCTGCCGATAGTGGGCATCGATATTACGGTGCTCTCGGTTTTTGGCGGAGCTGTGGGCGTGGGTTTAGGCTTGGGCTTACAAAAAATCGCCAGCAATTATGTAAGCGGCTTCGTGCTGCTGCTCGATCACTCCATCCGCCCGGGTGATTTAGTCACCATCGATAATCGCTACGGCGTAGTTACCGATATTAAAGCCCGCTACACCGTGTTGCGTAGTTTAGACGGCACTGAATCTATTATCCCCAACGACTACATTGTGACCAACACGCTCACCAATCACTCGTATGCCGATAAAGCTATTTCCGTTAAGTGCTATGTCACCATCACCCACGCGGCACTGCTTCCTGATGCGCTAACCCTTTTTAGCGATGTCGCCAAAACGCAAGCACGGGTAGCGGCCACGCCCGCGCCGTTGGCCTTAGTGCGGCAAGTTACTGATGTAGGCATCGAGCTAGAACTCACCGTGTGGATAAGTGATCCCGAACAAGGCCAAGCCGCATTGCGCTCCGATATTTTGTGCGCCGCATTAGCGGCATTTAAAACGGCCGGCATTGAATTGGCTAAATCCGCACCGATGGTGGGCGCACGCACCAGTGGGGCGACGGTGCCGTTACGGCCGTTATTGCCATAAACTGATTGCCTGAAGACGCCCTATTTTAGGGCGTCTTCAGGCATGGTATGTGGCGCAATTGGTCTTGCGTAACGGCGCGCCTAGTTTGCGAGTGCACTTTGCACAACCACCGCTAAACCGCCACTAAACCACGACTAAAGTCGTGGGGACTATAAAAAAGCCGCAAAAGCGTCCAGAATAGTGCACTCACTTCTTAGCGCCATGCCCCACGATGCGCACACGTTTTTTTAAAAATAAGTTCTATCCGCACCGTCTTGACGATGGCTTAACGCTTTCTGTCGATGACAACAACCGGCTGTTTGCCGATGCCATGGCGCGCGTGCGTCATGGTGCGAAGGGTGGATTGTACGGTGGCATGTTGGTGGCATTGGTGTTTGTCATTTTGTTTCGAGACAACGCGCAATTTGCTGCCTATTGGTGGTGGCTCGGCGCTATATCGCTGCACTTTATTGCAAGGAGTCAGCAACTGTTTGAGCGTGCTTCACAGGTGCCTCGTGAGGTCGAGCGTTGGGCGCAGCATCTTGTAATTGGCTTGGTGTTTGCGGGCACGCTGTGGGGCTTATGCGGCTGGGTATTGTTTCCGGCGGCAACGGAGGCGGGTCGCTACCTAATTTTTGGTTCGGAGTACGTCATTGCGGTGATGTCGGTGGCGGCATTTTCATGGTATCCACGGGCGTTTGCCGCCTTTATTACCCCGCTATTTTTGCTAATGAGCGTGCCGTGGTTTATCCACGGTTCGGCCTATGCGTGGCCGATTTTAATATTTGTAGTGGCAACTTATTTTGTGTTTCTCGACTACGTAAATCGTAACGCCAGCGTGCTCATTGCGGGATTGGCCATGCGCTATGAGCGCGAAGTATTGCTCGCGCAATTGGTTGACCGCACAGCAGAGGCTGAACGCGCCAACACCGGTAAAACCCGATTTTTAGCCAGCGCCAGTCATGACCTGCGCCAGCCTTTGCAAGCGCTAGGATTGTTGTCGGCTCACGCGGTCGCTTTAAGCCGTGGCAAGCACGCAAATGAGGCGCCGCACATCACCCCCGTGCTGCTGCAAATGCAAAATATGACGCAGGTATTAGGGCAATTAGTTGACGCCCTGCTCGATATTTCGCGGCTTGACGCCGGGCTGGTGAAGCCCGGATTACAACAGTTTGCGCTGCAAGATGTGCTTGATAGCGTGGTGGATGAAGCGGTATTGCTGGCGGAAAATCGAGGGCTTACTTTACGGGTGCGGCGTAATGCAGCGGTCATCGAAAGTGATCCAATTATGTTGGCGCGTATCGTGCGCAATTTGCTCTCAAACGCCATTCGCTATACGCATGAGGGCGGCGTGTTGCTGGCGACACGGGTGCGCGACAAGCGCCTGACCATTGAAGTATGGGATACCGGTATTGGCATCAGTGCGTCGGACCAGGCCATCATCTTCGATGAATTTGTGCAAGTGGGCAATCCGGCGCGTGACCGGAGTGAAGGTTTGGGCTTGGGGTTAGCCATTGTGGCGCGGCTTTGCGCCATGCTGGGCTTCACCGTTACGTGTCGGTCGCGTCTCGGTCGTGGCGCGGTGTTTTCGGTAGCGCTACCCGCGCAACAAAGTCTGGCACCATCCCTTATCGCGCTTACGCAAAGTGGTGACAGCGGTATCTTTGCCCGGGCTGACCGCAGTATCTCTGTGCCAAGGGTAATCGCCGATGAAGTCCTTAAAGACACCATTGTCTTGCTCATTGAAGATGACGTTGCCGTCAATGCGGCAACCGCAGTGTTGTTGCGCAGTTGGGGCTGTGTGGTCATCACCGCTTTCGGGTCTGAAGATGTGGCGCAAATAATGAACGCCTCTCATGCCGCGACCACTATGCCCAAGCTCGATGTGATCATTACCGACTTTAGATTAGGCACCGACAATGGCGTAGAAATTGCCAATGGGCTGCGGATGCGCTATCGATGGGCAATTCCGGTGTTATTGATTAGTGGCGAGGTCACAGTAGATTTGTCGGTAGAACCTTTGGGGCAGCCAACGATTTTTCTGCCGAAACCAGTGGCCGCCGTCACACTAAGAATGGCGCTGTCGCAGCTACTCAAAACCAAAGCAGATAACGCGGTGTAGCTAGTCCTACTGTGTCATAAAATTTTGTCTAAGATTGGACCTGTGTTCATTATTTGTGACGTCGGCTGCGTAGCCCGGCTCGGGCGGCATTTTGCGATAGCCGGGGTCGGTGGTCAATATTTAGCGCTGCCTATTTTTAAACACCACCCCGGCTATCGCGATGAAGCCGCGCGAGCCGGGCTACGGCAGAGACTACGTCGTGTGCACCTCGCCTGTGTGATTTTCTAAACAGAAACGCAACGCTGAAATTTCATGCCACAAGCCGACAGGCTGCTAGGCTATTTTGGCAAGGTGCGCGCCGCCACAATCGCTTGGGAGCGCGAGCTTACTTTTAGCACGCGAAACACATTCGTCAAATGGCCTTTTACGGTGGCTTCAGTCAGGTTGAGTGCGTTGGCAATTTGCTTATTGCTCATGCCTTCGCACATTAGGTGCGCGATCTCTTGTTGACGCTCCGATAAAATACCAGATGAAAACGCCGTGTTACTCGACACCGCGTAAGCAAAGCTCGGCAAATACCGTCCCCCGGTTAGCACGGTGTGTAAGGCCGCTTCGGTAACAGACGCATCAGCCGATTTTGCAATAAACCCCAGCACCCCCATGTCCACTGCGCGTCGCGCTAAATCGGCATCTTCAACGCCTGACACCACCACGACGGGCAATAAAGGATTGGCCGCAAACACGGCTTCAACAATGCCCAAACCGTGCGCATCGGCGAGCGTTAAATCAAGAACGAGTAATCCAATATCCTTATGCGCACTCAACGCTTGCAATGTGCCTAATCGCGTTTCTGCGTGCAACACTTCTGCGTCTGGAAGCAAGCGCGAAACCAAGTGAGCAATGCCCGCCCGCACGAGGCTGTGGTCATCGGTGATAAGCACTTTGCGAATGGGAGCGAGCATAGCGAGTAGTTTTTATTGTGATGAAATGAATTGGTTAGTTTTGCACAACGCAGTGCGAAAGCGTGTCACTCAAACTGCTTTTTAAACTTCAATAGCTCTTCCGTCAACCACGCCATTTCGCGTTTTAGTTGCGTTACGTCCGCTTCCAGTTGGTTTACGCGCTCGTCACTCAAGCTGCTATTTACAACCCCGCCGCTCACGTTATGCCCGGCCATCGTGCTGGCCATTTCTTGCCGCTCAATGGCCATTTCGCCGCACAACAAATGCGCCCAGCGCGCTTCTTTTGTGCCTGGTGCGCGTGGCAATTGCACTACGAGCGCTTGGGATGCATTGGCGAGATCATTCAAGCTGTGTTCTACGTTTTCAACGCTAGTAAACGCATGCATGCGCCCGGTGCGGCTACGCAGCTCGCCGCAGGTTTGTGGGCCGCGTAGCAGCAGCATAGTCAGCACGCTAAGCCGCGCATCGTCTACTGCAAACACTTCTGCCAGCATGTGCTGATACTTGGCAACCCTGCTGCCCGCAGGGTAATACACCTGCACCAATTGGCGTTGCTGTAGGCGCTGCAGCGCCTGCAATACGGTGTCGTCAGATAGCTCCATCACCGGATCACGATTGCTTAATTGATTGCAGCCGTTGGTGAGCGCATTGAGTGATAGCGGATAAATATCTGGCGTAATAAATTGCTTTTCAGCCAGCACGCCAAGCACGCGCGCTTCAAATTGGGATAGGTCGAATTCGATCATGATTTTTCAAAAAACTGCACAAATAAAGGTGGAAAATTGAATTTCAAGTGTACACAAGTAAAAATATAGTGCGCAAATTTTGCTTGTAATCGGTGGCGTGCGTACCGATATGGGATGCATGAGGTGTTGCGCTGATGGTTTTTCAAGAGCGCCGCAACTCACTGTAGAAACTTTAATTTTTCCCTTTTAGGAGAACACCATGAGAGCATTTTTAAATATTTCCCCAAGCCGTGCATTTTCCAATAATGTTGCACAACAAGTGGCTGTAGATGCCCTATTAGCGGGCGTTTTCGGGCAGTCTCAGTGCGCAGAAAGTGCCGCTACTTCGGCCACAAATATCGCAATTGATGTGAGTGAATCGGAAGTAGCCTACACCGTGTACGCCGCGTTACCGGGCGTGAAGCGCGAAGATATTGACGTAAAAGTAGAAGGTAAAGCAGTGTCCATCACCGCCAAATTGACGGCACCTGTGCTGGCAGCAGAATCTGAATCTTGGTTACGTCGCGAGCGCGCAGCCGCTGAAGACAGTGCCGTGACTGAAAGTGCGCGCCGCTTCACCGTGCGCCACGACATCGAAGCAACTAAGGTGGAAGCGCGGTATCAAGATGGGGTGTTGACGTTGACGCTGCCGAAGAAAACCTTGAGTGCAGCAGCGTCAATTACGATCCAGTAACCTAGGACGTTTTCCAGTCCGGATGTGCCAAGCGTAGTTCATGCTGTTGCTCGATAAGCGCTTGGTAAAACGATAGCCGTGCAGGATGAATTTTGCCATCCTGTGCGGCGTTGGTCGCAATGCCTAATGCGGCCGTCACCGCGCACTTCGGCTCCGCTAAATGCAGGCAGTTACCGTACTTACAATGGCCTATAAACGGCCTAAATTCGGGCATCGCGAAGGCTATATCGTCATCACTCAGATGGAATAATCCAAACGATTGCAAGCCTGGTGAATCCATGATGGTGGTGGTGGCATCAAGCCGGTAGGTGCGGGTATAGGTAGTGGTATGTTTGCCGGAATCAAGCGCTACCGAATGCTCAGCTTCACGCGCGACATCACGCATGACTAAATTATTTACTGTACGTGATTTACCCATGCCTGATTGGCCAACCAGCAAGGTGGTTTTGCCGGATAAGTGTGGGCGTAATGGCGCTACATCTAGCTTGGCCGACATCGGCAAAATGGTATAGCCGATGGTTTCAAGGTGCGCAATGCGCGCATAGGCTTCATCAAATTCAGGCAAGTCTTTTTTGTTCAACATGATGAGAGGCTTGATTTGTGCGGCTTCGCAGGCTAGCAGGCACAAATACAAAAACGTGTCGGAGAATGTTGGCTTAGGTGCAACGATGACCAAAGCTTGATCAATGTTGGCCGCCAGCGTTTTTTCGCGCCACGCATCAGTACGAAACAACACGTTGCGGCGCGGTGCTACATTTTCAATGCGGCCTTGCTTTGAATTGCCACCGTCACCGCTTGGATCAGCTAGCGATACTTCCACAATATCGCCGCAGGTTACGTCCTGCTTTTTGCCCTTGCGCGAGCAGGTAAGCTGCGTGCGGTCTGCTAATTCAACTAAAAAATCACGCCCAAAATCACCCGTCACAATGCCTTGGGGATTCACGCTTTGGTGCCCACGAGTGCATCTATTTTTGCAGCGCAAATAAAATCATTCAAGGTAATGCCATTCGCATCGTGCGTTGAAAATGCCACCACGCATTTGTTGTAATGCACGCTTAATTCTGGATGGTGATCTTGCTTATGCACCACAAAGGCCAGCGCGTTTACGAAGGCAATGGTTTCGTAGTAATTGCGGAAAAAAAACAGCTTGCGAATCTCGCTCCCCGCGCGATCCCAGCCATTTAGCTTTTGCAAATGCTCGGCAATCTCTTGATCTTGAAGGGCATCAGCACCGGCTTCGCATTGCATGTCTAAAAGTTTTTGCATGTTGGTTCCAAGTTGGCGCAGCTTGAGATAAAACTGCATAGGCAGAATATAATCGAGATTCTTATTTTACGGGAGTTAACCCACTGTGGCTGCTGATCAAAACAATCTAGTTTGGCTAGATATGGAAATGACAGGCTTAACGCCTGAAACCGATTGTGTTATCGAAATTGCCATGATCGTCACTGATTCCAATTTAAACGTGTTGGCCGAAATGCCCGGCGTGGCGATTCATCAAAGCGATGCGGTGTTGGCTGGCATGGATTCATGGAACCAGTCCACCCACAAAAAATCTGGCTTAATTGACCGTGTTAAAGCGTCGCCGTTTAGCGAAGCCCAAGTGCAAGCGCAAATGCTAGATTTTTTGCGACCCCACGTACCCGCAAAAACATCGCCCATGTGCGGTAACTCCATCTGCCAAGACCGCCGCTTCATGGCGCGCGCCATGCCCGAACTAGAAGCGTTTTTTCACTATCGCAACCTAGATGTATCCACGCTAAAAGAACTAGCCAAACGCTGGAAGCCAACGATTATGTCCGGCATGAAAAAGCACGGCAAACATGAAGCACTAGCTGATATTCAAGAAAGTATTGAAGAATTAAAATACTATCGGGAGCATTTTTTAAATTTGGGCTAGGGGTTGAAATGTGGTGATTAAATGCCTTGAAGACACCCGAAAATAGGGCGTCTTCAAGGCTTTTAAAATTTAATAGGATGAGATTCGATGACGACATACATTAAAGATTTGCTAAACCAACGCACTAAACGCTCCGACCCTGAACTTACATGGGAGCTTCAAGCGGCGCTTAACGAGGCGCTAAGAGACGGGCGTAATTTGTCTGCGTCTGAATTATCAGCATGGCATTTTTGTACTGTGGCGCATTGTGGTGGCCTTGATGCAGTGTTGGAAAACCAGTTTGAGAGCGTGGCGATCACTGCAGCATTTGCGCGTGAGCGCGGCCTTGTTGAAGCGGCTGATCTTTTTGATGCTGCCCTAAACGACACTCAGGGCGATGATATCGAGTTTGTTG
>JAYUOW010000319.1:0-23793 GCA_043760555.1 Betaproteobacteria bacterium | reverse complement strand
GCCGCCCGGGCAACCGCGATGGCGTAAATGATTGCACCCGCACGGTTGGTGCAGGTGCCGGTACTGGCGCATCGGCTGCAGGAACGGGTGTAGATATCGGCGTGCCGATATACGCGGCAGGTAATGCCTATCGCGTGGCCAACGATTATCAAACTTACCTAAAGTTAAGCGATAAAAGTTCGACGCTAGATATGGCCTATAAGTTTGACGCCTTTACCCTAAAGTACATCGGCGGCGTGGCTGATTTTGATACGCAGCGCACGGCTGATTCCGATATGTCAGCATCCACCATCGCCGTGGATTATCAGCGCACCTCAGCTAAAACCACATCGCATGAGTTCCAAATTTTATCAGCTGGCAAAGGCCCGTTAAATTACGTAGCGGGTTTCTATTATTTTAAAGATAAGTTGCGCGGCACGTTGAATGCAGTGCAGCTCCCGCGCACCGTGCGCTCAGACTTAATTGCAGCACCACTGGTGTTGCCGCAAAACGGCGCAGGCTTCTTTGATGACCCTATCGCCGAAACCCAATCTAACGCTTTCTACGCGCAAGCCACTTACAAGTTTGACGAGAAACTATCGGTGACCCTTGGTGGAAGAAGCACGTCGGATAAGAAGAATTTTAAATTTGCCAATGCCAACTCAGTGCTACCGTTGTTAGCCAATGGCACGCCCGACGGCACGCAAATTAATTTTGGTATTCCGCTACCGGGAAGTGCAGCTTACGGCACCGCAGGCGCATCCAATTGCCTACCAGTGCGTGGCCCCGGGTTTTATTGCGATCCGGCAAATCCTGCGGTGTTGTGGGGTGCCACTTATGATGCAAAAACATTTAAAAAATCCACGGGCCGCCTAGCCGTTGACTACAAATGGGCGAAGCAAAACTTACTGTACGCGTCGCTATCCACGGGCTTTAGGTCCGGTGGTTTTAATTCTGGCCAAGCGTTGGAAGTAGCCCGTACTTTCCTGCCCGAAGAAGTCAAAGCCATTGAAGTGGGTTCTAAAAACCGCTTTATGGACAACACCGTGCAGCTAAACGTGGCGTTTTTTAGTAACAAATACACTAACCTGCAAGAGCAGCGCCAAGTGCCAATCGGCGCGTCCACCATTTCCACCATTTTCAACGCTGCTAAAGCCAAGGCAACCGGCATGGAAGCCGAGCTTGAATGGTTAGCAACCGATCGTTTGTCGCTCGGTGGCACGCTGTCATTACTGGACGCTAAATACACTAGCTTTCCAGATGTGGCTCTGCCCTTTGGCACCTCGATTCTGATTACCGATCCAGCATCTACAGCACCCACCATCGTCAACGGCGTCACCATTGCACCCGCAGGCCAAAAGCGTGTATTCGCACCTGGCTATAGCTGCGACGTGATTCCCGGTACCGGTGGCGCGGGGCAACCCGGTGCGGCGTTTGGTTGTGATTTAACCGGCAAGCGCGTGCCGTATGCCGCAAAGTATCAAGGCTCGATTGTGGCGTCGTATGTTTTTGATTTACCCGGTGGCAGCCAAATTACGCCATCAGCCGTACTCACATTTTCAAGCGGCTATTTTGGGCAACCAACCAATGCTGATATTGAAAAGCAAGGTGCGTATTCAAAGGTGGATTTAAAACTTAACTGGATGATTAACCGCAACTTTAGCGCCTTATTCTTTGTCGATAATGCGGCTGATAAGCAGGTGATTAACCGCTTTGTGTGGGGCGGCGGTGGTGCGTTGCAAGTAAGCGCAGCACCTCCGCGTACATGGGGCTTACGGGTTAACTACACCTACTAACTGTTCGCATTACGTACAATGAAAAGCCGTCGTTCCAATATGTGAATGGCGGCTTTTTTGGTTTATCAAAGCTGGATTTTTTAAGGTCACAACATGACTACACCGCACACTGAAAAATGCGCCTATGCAAAAGCGTTAGCGCACATTGCGCAACTGCCAAACAATCAATGGCCTGCAGCATTTAGCAATTTATATGATGCCAACGTGGCGTGGCACGGCCCGCATCCGATCAACGCAATTATTGGTGCGGATAGTGTAGTTGCCAAGTTTTGGCAGCCGTTTTTACATGCCATGCCCGATATGGAACGTCGTGATGATATTTTTATTGCCTCCCACTTTAAAAACGGCAATTGGGTCGGCGCTACCGGTTATTACACCGGTACCTTTGTCAATGATTGGCTAGGCATTCGCGCAACAGGTGGGGTGCTCAATGTGCGCTATGGTGAATTTAGCCGTTTGGAAAACGGCAAGGTTTGCGAGGTGTACATCATTCTCGATATTTTGGATGTGCTGCGCCAAGCGGGACAGTTGCCACAAGGCTTATCAAAACCTTTAGGCGTAGTGGAGCATGTGCCGGGACCTGGCAGTCCAGACGGTATTACGCTTACAGAAGTTGATCCGCTTGAAAGCATGCAAAGCCTGCGCCTCGTTGAGGCCATGATTGCAGGCTTAATGTCATATGACCAAAAAACGCTAGATAGCATGGGCATGGAACGGTTTTGGCATCCACAAATGATGTGGTATGGCCCGGCGGGCATCGGTAGCAGTCGTAGACTTAAAGGTTTTCAGGACGTGCATCAAATTGCGTTTTTGCGGGCCTTTCCTGATCGCGTCGGTGGTGATCACAAGGCGCGTCTAGGCGATGGCGCTTACGTTGGCTCAACCGGTTGGCCTTCTGTGCGCGCGACGCATTTAGGCCCGTGGATGGGGCGGCCGGCCACGGGAAAACGTATTGGTATGCGGGTGATGGATTTTTGGCGGCGCGAGGGCAACCTGTTGCGTGAAAACTGGGTGTTTATTGATCAGCTTGATTTACTGTTGCAAATGGATTTTGACGTAATGGCCAACATGGAAAATAAATCATGATTACCCGCGCCGAAGACATCACGCCCACACGCCGCTGGATGATGTTTGCGGCCATCATGAGCGTGTATGTGTTTTACGCGTTTTGTTGGAACACCGAAAATTTTTTGCGTCCTTACATGGCGCAGTCGCTTGGGTTAACCAAAGGCGAGGTGGCTTATTTTTATACTTTGCAGGCACTGGGCGCGCTGATTGGTGCGTTGACGATTCCGCAATTTGCAGACCGCTTTAGTCGGCGCAACACGTTCGCGCTCATTGCGGTGGGCTTTGGCGTGGCGTCCATTACGTCGCTCGGCGTTAATAGTTTTGCGGCGGCCTTGGTGCAACGCTTTGCCATGGGATTTTTTTTAGGCGGTGTATTTGGCTGTGCGGTAAGTTTGTATGTGGGGCTATTTTCGCAATCATTCCGAGGGCTGCTCGGTGGCATGGTGCAGCTGGTTTATAACGGCGGAGATGCCCTGTTATCGTGGTTCGGCAGGCATTATGCCGATCAATGGCAGCTGGTGATGGTGTGCGGTGGCGTCGGCGCAATTGGCGCGGCTTTGCTTATTTATTTGGTGGTGCCCGATGATCGTGTGCTTATACCTTGGGGCGGTACGGCGAGTCGTGATCAGAAGCGCGAAAGTGCTGTAGCAGGCAGTAGCATTTTGCAAAAATTCGCCATCGTGGAATTGTTTGCGGGTGGCTATTGGAAAATTACCCTGCGTTTAGTGCTGCTGTGTGGCTTAAATTTTTTCGCCTTTCAAGCGTTTAACGGCTGGATTAGCACCTATCTAAAAGAAGATTTGGGCTACACCCCAGACATGGTCGGCAAGCTGCTTACCGCAATGCACGTGGGCTCAATGATTGGCGCAATTTTGTGGGGCTTGGCGGGCGATCGTTTTGGCCGCCGGTTTAACGCGATTGGATTTTTATTTGCGGCAATATTTATTGTGGTGTTTTTAAACGTGCCGCAAACGCCACTCACGCTGGGCGCAGTTGGGTTTTTGTACGGCGGATCGTTGGTATCAATTTGCGTGTGGGGGCCGTATTTTGCGGAGCTGTATCCAGAACATTTGCGTGCCACGGCGGCGTCTATTTTCAACTGGGGGCGCATCGTATCGCTATTTGGCGCGGTGCTGTCTGGTGCCATTGCCCAAAGTTACGGCATGCACACCATTATGTACATTGGTAGCCTCACCTTTTTAGTGGGCGCAATTATTTGGTGGAGTCTGCCTGAAACCTTGGGCGTGGAAAAGTAAAGCCACGCTAAAAGCCCGCCCTCAAATGCCTTGGAGACGCCCTAAAATAGGGCATCTCCAAGGCATTTTTTATGGTGTTTTGCGCTTGCCTAGCAAAAGCCAGCCACATTGCTGCCATCAATCCATTCCATAGCATCAATCTATTGGCTATCGATTTTCGATAGGCATATTATTCGTATTTGCACGCTCAAGCACTCGCTTAGGGCAATTTTAAAAGGAAATCTATCATGTCAAACGAAATGAAGTGCCCATTCGCAGCCGGTGTTGGCAAACAAACATTGGCTGGTACTAAAACCAACGCAAGTTGGTGGCCGAATCAACTGAATTTGAAGATGTTGCATCAGCAATCGGCAAAGTCTGATCCGATGCATGAAGATTTCGATTACGCGAAAGAATTCAAAAGCCTTGATCTACATGCAGTGGTAAAAGACCTCACCGCATTGATGACCGATTCGCAAGACTGGTGGCCGGCTGATTACGGCCATTACGGGCCGTTTTTTGTGCGCATGGCATGGCACGGTGCAGGCACGTATCGTATTGCCGATGGTCGTGGCGGCGCGGGTTCTGGTTCGCTGCGGTTTGCGCCCCTTAATAGTTGGCCTGACAACGGCAACTTGGATAAAGCGCGTCGCCTACTGTGGCCGATTAAGCAAAAGTACGGCCGCAAGCTATCGTGGGCCGATTTAATGATGCTAACGGGCAATGTAGCCATGGATTCGATGGGTTTTAAAACCTTTGGTTTTGGCGGCGGTCGTCCTGACATTTGGGAACCGGAAGATGACATCTATTGGGGCTCAGAAACTAAAATGCTTGCTGACGAGCGCTACAGTGGTGATCGTGTGCTTGCAACCCCGTTAGGTGCCGTGCAAATGGGCTTAATTTATGTGAACCCGGAAGGCCCGAACGGTAATCCTGATCCTTTAGCTTCTGCCCGCGATATTCGCGAAACCTTCGCACGTATGGCGATGAATGATGAAGAAACCGTGGCACTGACCGCTGGTGGTCACACCTTTGGTAAATCCCACGGTGCTGCCGATCCAGGCGTGCATGTTGGCGCTGAGCCTGAAGGTGCGAGCATTGCAGAGCAGGGCATGGGTTGGAAAAATAGCTTCGGCAAGGGAAACGGCGCGCACACCATTACCAGCGGCATCGAAGGCGCGTGGACAAATAATCCAATCAAGTGGGATAACGGCTATTTTGAAAATTTGTTTGGATATGATTGGGAACTTACGCGCAGCCCCGCAGGCGCACAACAATGGACGCCCAAAAACGCCAACGCTGCTGGCACCGTGCCCGACGCGCACGACCCAACCAAGCGCCACGCCCCGATGATGACCACGGCAGATATGGCAATGCGCATGGATCCTGCGTATGAAAAAATTTCACGACGCTTTATGGCAAACCCTGCCGAATTTGCCGATGCCTTCGCGCGCGCGTGGTTCAAGCTTACCCATCGCGACATGGGGCCGCGTTCGCGCTACCTAGGTGCGCTGGTACCGTCTGAAGTGCTTATCTGGCAAGACCCGATTCCAGCGGTTGATCATGCACTGGTGGATGCCCAAGATGTTGCGGCGCTGAAGGCTAAAGTGCTCGCACCAGGTTTATCAATTTCGCAATTGGTCACCACCGCGTGGGCATCCGCATCTACCTTCCGTGGCAGCGATAAGCGCGGCGGTGCGAATGGCGCGCGGATTGCGCTCGCACCACAGAAAGATTGGGCCGCCAATGAGCCTGCAGAACTTGCTGTTGTACTGCAAAAGCTGGGCGTGATCCAAGCTGATTTTAATCGCGCGCAATCGAGCGGCAAAAAGATTTCTTTAGCTGATTTAATCGTCCTCGGTGGTGCTGCGGCGATTGAAGCTGCTGCTAAAAAAGGTGGACTAGACGTCACTGTGCCTTTCGCGCCCGGCCGCATGGACGCCACGCAAGCGCTTACTGACGTCGCTTCGTTTGCCGTGTTGGAACCGCTGGCAGATGGCTTCCGCAACTACGTTACAAAAGGCTGTGAAGCATCTGCGGCTGCGATGCTAATTGACCGTGCAAATTTGATGAAACTCACCGCGCCAGAAATGACGGTGTTAGTTGGCGGGTTGCGTGTGCTTAATGCTAATTATGCGCAAGCAAAGCACGGCGTATTTACCCAACGCACCGAAACGTTGAGCACAGATTTTTTCACTAACCTGCTCGACATGAATACGCAGTGGCAAAAATCGGCAACGGTTGAAGGGGTGTTGGAAGGCCATGATCGTGCAACCGGAAAACCGCGATGGACAGGCACTGTTGTTGATTTGGTTTTCGGCTCAAACGCACAGCTACGTGCCATTGCAGAAGTGTATGCCTGCCGTGATGCTGAGCAAATGTTTGCCCGCGATTTTGTAGCGGCGTGGAACAAAGTAATGAACCTCGATCGTTATGATTTAGCGTGAGTTAGTAGGAAGTTTTTTGAGTAAGTAGCTGCAGTGGGCAACCGCTATCTGACACAAGGTTGTTTGGTGTCAGGTAGCGGTTGTTTTCAATTGTGCGGAAGCTGTAAAATGCGCCATTAAACCCAATAATTTAGAAGCGAAAAATGGCAATTTCTCAATCCATCCACGCAGTTTGTTTTGACATCGGCGGCATCCTCATCGAGCTAAATGGCGACGACCATTTGCGTGAGTTTTATGGCCCCGGCATGAGCCGGGCTGAAGTGTGGGATAAATGGATGCATTCGCCATCCGTTCATGCCCATGAGACAGGCCAAATTAAAGCCGCAGAATTTGGTCGCGCATTTTTAGCCGAAAACGGCGCGCAAGTAACAGACGCCGCCGCCGCGCATTTTTTAAGTCGTTTCGATTCGTGGCTAGTAGGCCCATACGCCGGTGCGCGTGAGCTAGTGGCTGAAACATCGACCCGCTACACGACAGCCTTGCTGACCAATATGAGTGCGGTACATTGGCCCACCGTTGAGGCATTCGGTCTGCATGTGGGGCCGAAGCATTTTGTAAAGTCATATGAAGTGGGCATCATGAAGCCCAAGGCTGCGTACTTTGAACATGCGCTGAGCACGATCGGCGCGGATGCCCAAAATACGGTGTTCTTCGACGATTCCGAACGCAACGTGGCGGCGGCACAAGCCGTGGGCATGCATGCTTATTGCTTAATTGGGGCAGAGGCCGTGCGCGATAAAATGGTGGAATTAGGCTTGCTGGAATAAGGGGTGCGGAAATTGCAAATGTCCCATTTATGAATGCGCTGACGGGATGCAGTGCTAGGCGTTCTGAAGGCAGTGTGGCTGGCCACACAACTGAGGAACAACGACGCAATGCGCTCGCCGGTGCATTCAGAAATGGGATATTAGCAGTTTCCGCATCCCTAAGCGTATTACAGCCCCAACCACGCGCCAATTGACGCACCCGCAAGTAACGTCGCTACGCCTAAAACAGCAAAAATAATCGCCACTACGCCGTGTATTATTTTTAGTGGCAGTGTTTTGCCTAGCTTGTCTCCCAGTAGCACTGCGGGCACATTGGCCAACATCATGCCAAAGGTGGTGCCCAGCACCACCATGTAAAACGACGAATATTTGGCCGCCAAAGCGATGGTGGCGATCTGCGTTTTATCGCCCATTTCCGCTAGAAAAAACGCCACTACCGTGGTGCCAAACACGCCAAAGCGCCCGGCGTTACTTGATTCCGCATCCACTTTATCGGGCACCAAAATCCAGATAGCCATCGCTAAAAACCCAATGCCCACAATCCAGCGCAATACTTCTGGTGCAACCAAAGCTTGTAGCCACGCGCCCAATGCGCCCGCGCCTGCGTGGTTGAGAATGGTGGCGACAAATATGCCCGCAATGATGGGCAAAGGCTTGCGAAATTTCGCCGCCAGCATAAAGGCTAACAATTGCGTTTTGTCGCCAATTTCAGCTAAGGCAACAATGCCGGTTGAGACTAAAAAGGCTTCTATCATGATGCTTCTTTTGAATACATAGACACTGAAGACGCCCTAATATAGGGTATCTTCAGGCACACTATATTTCGACCTGCGATCCTAATTCCACCACCCGATTCGCCGGAATACGGAAGTAGTCGGATGCTTTTGCTGCTAAGTGCGACATCCACACAAACAAATGTTCACGCCAAATTGCCATGCCGCCGCCAGGTGTGGCGATCAAGGTTTCACGGTTCACGAAGAAGCTTGTTTCCATCATTTCAAAATGCATAAACTGCAAGCTGCAATCTTCTAACATACGCGGAATATCCGGGTTTTCTTTAAAGCCATAATGGCCCGTAACGCGCCAAAAACCATGCTTCATATCTTCAATCCAAACGTAATCTTCTTTGGGTACGTAGGGAATATCTTCTACCTTGATCGATAGCAGCACCACGCGCTCATGCAGCACCTTGTTGTGCTTTAAATTGTGCAGCAGTGAATTCGGTACGCCTTCAGGGTTGCTCGTCAGAAAAATACCCGTACCCGGCACGCGTGGCGTGGTGCTGTTTGCCATGCTGTCGATAAATAAATCCATGGGCATAGAACCTTCGTTTAAGTTTTTGCGCAAAATTTCGCGCCCGGTGCGCCATGTGCTCATCAGCGTAAAGATACCAACGCCAACCAGCAACGGCACCCAGCCGCCATCAGCCACGCGCAATGCGCACGCCAGAAAAAAGCTCACATCGTTAATCAATAAAATTACGGTGAGGCCAATGGCAATGAAGCGATTCCATTTCCACACACTCATCATAATGACAAACAACAATAGCGTATCGATCAGCATGGTGAGCGTCACGGCAATACCGTAAGCTGCAGCCAAATTATCAGAGCTTTTAAAGCCAACCACTAGGCCAACAACGCCCAATAGCAACAGCCAGTTTACGAACGGCACGTAAATTTGGCCGTACTCTTTAGCCGACGTGTAATGAATCGCAAAGCGCGGCAAATAGCCCAGCTGAATTGCCTGTCGTGTGAGCGAAAACGCCCCAGAAATAACAGCCTGCGACGCAATCACCGCCGCACAAGTTGCCAGCACAATCATCGGTGCCAAAGCCCAGCCCGGCATCATGGAATAAAACGGATTGCTTACTGCGGCAGGGGTGGATAACAGCAATGCGCCTTGGCCGAAGTAGTTCAAAATAAGCGCTGGCCACACCAAGGTAAACCAGCCTAAGCGGATCGGCTTTTTGCCAAAGTGGCCCATATCGGCATATAGCGCTTCGCCGCCTGTTACGCACAGCACTACAGAGCCCAATGTTACGAAGGCAATAAACTTATGGCTAATCAAAAATTCAAAACTATAAATTGGGTTAATCGCCATTAGCACTTTTGGGTTCTGGATAATTTGCGAGATACCCAAGGCCGCCAAGGTTACAAACCACAGCACCATAATGGGACCGAAAAAACGACCAATAGTGGTAGTGCCTTTGCGTTGCACTAAAAACAGCGCGACCAAAATACCGATGGAAATCGGAATCACAAACTTACCAAAGTTCGGGTTGAGTTTTTCTAACCCCTCTACGGCCGACAGCACCGTCATTGCTGGGGTGATGATGCTATCGCCATAAAACATCGCGGCGCCAAACATGCCCAAAGCGGTAATTACCCATCGCATATTGCCCGCAGGTACGCAGCGTTGCGCCAAGGCGGTTAGCGCCAAAATCCCGCCCTCGCCTTTATTGTCTGCTCGCATCATCAGCAGCAAATACTTTACCGTCACTAATGATACGACGGCCCAAAACATCAGTGACAAAATACCGTATACCGTGGCTTCTGTGACCGCCACGCCGTGGGCGGGCTTGAAACACTCTTTTAAGGCGTAGAGTGGGCTGGTACCAATATCCCCAAACACAATACCGATGGCACCAAACGTTAATGCGCCAAGTTTCTTATTAGAAGTATCCATGAAAATCCTGAAAATATGTTGCGCTGCAACATGAGGGAGTGAAGCATAAACCTATTTCTGATTATTTACAATTTTGGCCGATTTAACGAAGTTACAAGGCGAAAGCCCGGTGCGACGCGTAGAATTAGTCATGACTTAAATAAAATTAACGTAACGGCTTTAGCCACTATCAGCCAAGCGCTGCAAAACCATTTAAAACCCGAAGAACCAACTCTCGCCATATGATGAAGTTAAGAAAAAAATTCGTATTTTTAGGCGTTTATATGGTTGCTGCGTCCTGCGCGGTGCTTGCCATTGCAGCGGCACTGTATCTGCGTAGCACTGTGGCAAAACTGGCTGGAGAAGTCCAATTAACGGGCGTCTCCAGCATGGTCGAAGTGGTGCGCGACGCCAACGCCATCCCGCATATTTACGCCACCACGCTCGATGATGCTTATGTGGCGCTAGGGTACGCGCACGCGCAAGACAGGTTGTGGCAAATGGAGCTAAATCGGCGTTTGCCAGCGGGGCGCTTAAGTGAAGTGATGGGCAAATCCACGCTGGAGACGGACCAGTTCTTTCGCGCGGTTGGCATGCGTCGCGCCGCTGAAAAATCATTGGCTATTTTAGATGCGCCCACGCGAGCAGCGCTACAGCGTTATGCCGATGGGGTGAATCAATTTATCAACGCGCCCACCAATAATTTACCCATTGAATTTGCCCTTGCAGGCATCAAGCCAGAGCCTTGGACGCCACTAGATTCGGCAACCTTCGGCAAATTGATGGCGTGGGATTTAAGCTATAACTGGCGCGCTGAATTGATGCGGCTACGTTTATCTAGCCGCTTAACGGCCGAACAAATTGCGCAGTTTATGCCCAGTGGTTCCGGTGTTGCCTTACCAATTTTGCCTGACCTAAAACAGCATTATGCGGCTGCTGGCTTGGCGCTTCCGGTAGCGGATGCTGCAGTAAAAGCAGCCAATGCGCCATCTGACCCGCAATTAGCCGCATGGTTAGCGCAAGCGCAAGACCTGCAACCCGATAGCTTGGGATCAAACAATTGGGTGGTGTCTGGTGCTAAAACTGCGAGCGGTAAGCCACTGTTGGCCAACGATCCGCATTTAGGTTTGTCTGCGCCCAGCATTTGGTATTTTGCCCATTTAAATGCAACTTCTCCCCCGCAAAACCTTGTCGGTGCAACGCTGCCGGGTGTGCCTTTTGTGGTGTTAGGGCGCAATGACCATATTGCTTGGGGTGCCACCAACACCGGGCCTGATTCGCAAGACATCGTGATCGAGCGCTGCATGATTGATTGCAAAACCCGCTATCAAACGCCAACGGGTTCGGCTCCTTTTATGAAGCGCACTGAAACCTTCAAAGTGCGATTTTCAAATGATGTCGTAGTCGATCAATTTGAAACGCGCAACGGCCCCGTTATTAGTGGTAATTCAAAAGCCGCTGACGGTATTCTGCCGCCCGGCTACGTATTTAGCCTGCGCTGGGCGGCATTACTTGATGGTGACACCACTGCTGCCGCCAATCGTGCGCAGCAATTAGCCCATGATTGGCCAAGCTTTCTTGCAGCCGCCAAACTGGCAATCAGCCCGCAGCAAAGCATGGTGTACGCCGATACTGCTGGCAACATCGGCATGATTGCCGCTGCACGTGTGCCGGTTCGCCGCCCCGGTAATGTGCTGCACGGCTTAGCGCCGTCGATCGGCTGGGATGCGCAATACGATTGGCAAGGCTTTATCCCTTTTGATGATTTACCAAAAACCTATAATCCGCAAAGCAATAGCATTGCCACGGCCAACAATAAAATAGTGGGTGATGATTACAAACCCGTGCTGGCGCACGAATGGTCGGTTGAGCATCGTATTGACCGCATCAAGGCTCTGATAGCGGCTACACCCAAACACAATATGGCGTCGATGCAGGCTTTACAGGGCGATACTTTATCGGGCTATGCCAAACAAATGTTGCCCTTGTTGTTGGTGCCCGAACCGGCCAGTCCGCGTGCCGCCGCCGCCCGACAATTGCTAAAAACCTGGGACAGCAATGCGCGCACCCAAGATGCCGCCCCGCTAATTTTTGCGCAATGGATGCGGCAATTAACCAAGCAAATGTATGCCGATGAATTGGGCGCTGATTTGTTTGATCGCGCGTGGGATCAGCGGGCGGTGTTTATGTTTAATGCCTTAAGCCAATCTACCCACAGCCCGTGGTGCGACAACATTGCTACGCCAGCAAAAGAAACCTGCAGCAATCAAATTGCCCAGGCGCTCGATGAGGCAATGGTGCAATTGCAGGCGCAATATGGCGCCGATATGAACAAATGGGCGTGGGGTAATGCGCATGTGGCGTTGTCTGAGCATCGCCCGTTTGGGCAGTTTGGTGCGGCCTTTGATTACTTTAATATTCGTCGCGCCGTGCCGGGCGATAGCTACACGGTGAACGTCGGTGGTTATCGTATCGCCAGCAAATCCGCCCCTTTCGCGGCAAATCATGCGGCCAGCATGCGCGCGATTTATGATTTTGCTGATTTAGAAAACTCCGCATTCATCCATGCCACCGGCCAATCGGGTAACCGCTTTTCACCTTACTACGATAGCCTAGCAAATCGTTGGGCTGCCAATGAGATGCTAAACATACCCACATCGCGCCAAAAGGTGCAAACTACGCAGATCGGCACGATTAAATTCATGCCTAGCGTGGCGAAGCCAGTCCAAAAATAATAAGCGGAATAACTCATGAAATATAGTGGAAATTTTTTTACGCGGCTAAGTTTGATTGCCGTTGTTTTTGCAACCAATGCGTATGCTGAAACCAGCCCGCGTTTTGCAGTTCCGCCGTTGCCCATTGTTGATATGATTGAAACGCAAGCAGCTCCGCAGCCCATTGTGTCGCCTAACCAACAACACATACTTTTTATCGAGCGGGCAGGGCTGCCCAGCATCAGCGATTTAGCGTTGCCGCAAGTAAAAGTGGCTGGGCTACGGATCAACCCGCGCAATAATGATGTGAGCCGCGTGAGTTATGGCGCGGCATTAAAGCTAATTAAATTGGCGGAAAAGCCAACCGATAAAGCGCCAGAGAAGGCCATAATACAAGGCTTTCCAGCTGGTTCACTGATAGGTGAAGCATTGTGGTCGCCCGACAGTAAACGCATTGCGGTATCGATTGCGCGAGAAAATACCTTGGAGCTTTGGATTGTTGACATTGCTACTTTGCAGGCCAAGCGCTTGACCAACAGCAACCTAAATGGCGTATCCGGTCGCGCGTTTGCGTGGCTTGCTGATAGCCGATCATTAGTGGCTCTACTGGTGCCGCAAAGTCGCGGTGCTGTACCCATCGCCCCCCCCGCACCCATTGGGCCTAATGTGCAAGAAACCAGCGGCAAAGCTGCCGCTGCACGCACCTTTCCAGACCTAATAAAAAATACGCACGACGAGCAGCTGTTGGAATATTACATGCAAGCGCAGCCCGCAAGAATCGGGCTTGACGGGGCAATTACGCAGGTGGGCAAGACGGGATTAGTGCGCACAATTTCGGCCTCTCCCGATGCGAATTATTTGCTAGTGCAAACAATAGCCAAGCCCTATTCGCGTGCCGTACCGATCGGCCAATTTGCAATTAAAACCGAACTGCGTGATTTGTTGGGTACCGATACGGGTGATTTTATTAAAGCACTATCGGCCATTGGCGTCGCCGAAGACGATGATGGCGAGCCGGACACCGTACGCCGTGGCCCGCGTGCCTACGCTTGGCGTGCCGACGCGCCCGCTACGCTCACATGGGTGCAAAGCAATGAAGCCGATAAGCCAGTAAAAAAACGCGATGGTGATTATTTATACGCGTTGAGTGCACCGTTTCAAGGTGATGCCAGCTTGATGCTAAAACTCGATTTCCGCTTTCAGCAAGTGGTGTGGGGCACCGATGATGTAGCACTGGTGTACGACAATCAGCGTAAAACCCGTCGCAGCGTGTTGTGGCGTATTTTCCCTGGTGACTTAAATCGCGCAGCGGTAAAGCTGTTTGATCGCTCATCCGAAGACCGTTATGGTGACCCTGGCACGCCATTGTTCGAAACGTCCCCCACCGGCCAACGGGTGCTCAATATGACGCCCAATCGCCGCGCGATTTACATGAGTGGCAACGGTGCCAGTGCCGAAGGTGATCGCCCGTTTTTAGATGTGTTAAATATCGATACCAAACAAAGCACGCGCCTGTTCCAATCCGAGCCGCCCGCCTATGAAAGTGTTGCTGCCGTGTTCGATAAAGGCAGCATCCGCCTGCTAACGCAACGCGAATCACAAACTGAAACACCTAATTTGTATTTGCGCAATGTCGAAGCCAATACCATCAGCCCCATCACCCAATTTGCCACGCCAAAAAACCCCATAGCAGGCGTGAGTAAAGAGCTCATCCGCTACAAACGCCGCGACGGCACCGAGCTTTCAGGCACGCTGTATTTGCCCGCAAATTACAAACGCGGCGATGCACCGATGCCCACCATTTTATGGGCTTACCCGCGCGAATTTAAAACAGCGGAAGCTGCCGGCCAAGTAGCAGGATCACCTCACCGCTACGTACGCCCGAGCGCATCGGGACCCTTGCCGTGGTTAACGCAAGGCTATGCGGTGCTCGATAATCCGGTTATGCCCATTATTGGTGAGGGCAGCACCGAGCCCAACGATAGCTATATTCCCCAGCTAATTGCCAGTGCCGAAGCCGCCATTGATGAGCTAGTGCGCCGAGGTGTGACGGACAAAAATAAGGTGGCAGTAGGTGGGCATTCATACGGTGCATTTATGGTTGCCAATTTACTCGCCCACTCAAAACTATTTGCCGCAGGCATCGCTGAAAGTGGTGCCTACAATCGCACGCTAACGCCCTTTGGCTTCCAAGCCGAAACCCGCAATATGTGGAAAGCGCGCGACGTGTACAACCAAATGTCACCGTTTAATTTTGCCGACCAAATCAAAACCCCTATCCTATTTATTCACGGCGAAAATGATTCCAACCCCGGTACCTTCCCCGTACAAAGCGAACGCATGTATCAAGCCATTCGCGGTCTAGGCGGCACCGCACGGCTGGTCATGTTGCCCTTTGAGGACCACGGCTACCGCGCCCGCGAATCGCAATTGCATCGCGCGGCAGAGATTACCAATTGGTTAGACAAATTTGTGAAAACAGCAGCGCCGAGCAATAAGTTGGCGGCGATGTTTGGGTGGTAGGGGTTGCGGTGTTTGGATCGGCTTGTATTCGCTATACCCAGTAATTTTTGTTTTCTTGGGTTCGCTAAAATTCTCTTTGGTTGGCAAAAGTAGCGCGTTTCTAAGGGGCGCTTTCGAACCGAACGCGATCTGAGTCGGCATCTCGAAACAAATTCAACGCCCCATCCACCGCCAAAAACGTCGCCCCCTGCGTTTCTAAAAACACCAACGCATCCGCCCCCTTCAGCATCGCAATCGTACTCAACGCCCCCGCCGCTACGCACGCTGGTGCGGTCACGCTAATGGATGCCCATTCACTCACCGGCCAACCAGTTTTTGGGTTCAGAATATGGCAATAGCGTTTGCCATCTAGCTCAAAATAGCGTTCGTAATCTCCCGAGCTTGCAAGCGCGCCTTCGATCATATCGACGCTGGCAATTGTGCTCGAATCGCCACGTGGATGCTGAATGCCGAAGCGCCACGGCGCGCTGTTTACGCGTGCGCCCAGCACCCGAATGTCGCCACCTAGGTTTACAAAGCCGTGGCGCATGCCTGCAGCCACTAAAACCGCCATTGCTCTGTCTGCTGCATATTCCTTGCCAAAGCCGCCAAAATCAAGCTCCATGCCCCGCTGCGGTAGGTAAATAGTGGGTGCATCCCAACTAACTTGCGACCAGCCGATTAGCGGCAGTAAAGCGGCAAGCGCTGCAGCTTCAGGCAACTGCCCGCTTTGAAAATCCCACGCCCGTCGCAACACGCCGGAGGTGATGTCAAATAACCCGTCGCTCATGGTGTGCAGCGTTTGCGCAAAGTCGAGTAACGATGCCGTTTCGGCATCTAATTCAATGGCGGACTGCAAACCGGCTGCCGCATTGATGCGCGACACGATGCTGTCTGGCCGGTAGCGCGAATATTTTTGTTCTATCCGTTGCACTTCTGCAATGGCAAGTTTAGCGGCCGCCGCTAGCAACGCTTCTTCATCACCTTCACCACGTTCAAGTCGAATCTCACACGCGCTGGACATGGCTTGAAACGCAAAGCCAATAGATTCGGGCGTCTGCGCGGTATCGCTCACACGCATAGCTTAAAACTTTTTAGCCGCACCAAGCTGAATAAAGTTAGCGCGAAACGGCGCAATGCCCGGTGACCCATTGCCCGTAAATACCCAATTGCTGCGTTGCTCATAGCGTTCAAGTTTTAAGTCTAGTAGCCATTCGGGTGTGGCTTGCCACGCAAATTTAACGCCCAAGGTAATGCCGCCAAACGACGCTAAGCGTTGATCGGCTGAAACAATTTGCGTGGGATTGTTGAAGAAGCCCGGTGGAAAAGGCTCTCCGGCAATCGCATCGTAAACAGGATCAAAATAAAACGAAGCCGCACGTTGGCTATAGCCGCGTAGTGATGGCGTAATCGTCAATGTGGCATTCACCGGCTGCACCCATTCGGCACCCAAGGTGTGCGCCTTGATGCCGAAGCTATCGCTGTAGTAACGATAGCTGGTGCGCAAGGTGGCACCAAGATCAGTGAAGTGATGGTTTAAGCGCACCAGCGCGATGTTTTGGTTACGCGTGCGTGGGCGGGCGTCAGGAAATTTGTACGGATCGGTGTAGTAGCCGCGCCCTTGATTGCGCGTTAAATTTATCTGCAATAAATCATTGGCGGTAAGTGCCTGCGTTACACCCACCATAAATTCGGTGGTGCGTTTTTTTTCATTCAAACTGATGTCGTTGGATGACGTAATTTTGTCGTTAGTAAAGCCTAAACCGATGTTCCACGTGCGATTATTATCTTCAGCAGAAAAGCTCGCGTCGAGCCCTAAAGCCGTGCTCTCATAATCATGCTCGCGCGATCTTGCCAAGCTTGCTGAAGTGGTGGCGCGATCAAAATAGCGGGTTACTTTTACATCACCCGCCGCACGATTATCTTTCATCTTCAAGGTCGCACCGGAAATGGCGCTGTGATAGCGTGGCGTAGCACCGGAAACGCTATCGCCCACCAATGAGCCTTCTACAGCCCATTGTGGTGAAACTGGCACCATTAAATACAGCGAGGGGGATGTGACTTTGATGCGTGTTAAACTCGGCTGCGAATCTTGGTATTGCAAATATTTAAATGCGACGACCGCGTTTTCGGGCGCGGTTTCCGCGTGCGCTATCGGTGCGATAACGCCGGGTAAAAGCAATGCGGCGGCAATGATGGCACCGGCTTTATCGGCTCCTGAAGCGCTAGCTTTAACTGCGACTTTAATTGCAGCCACAGCCGCCTCCGCCCACGCCATAGCCACCAGATGCGTTTTCTTTGCTGGCGTAAATATGCTGGGCAAAGCGTTGGTCTAGTGGGTCGGACGCCATCGACATGGCGGGCTTGGCTAAATTGCCTTTTTCCCACGCTTGCGGGGGTGCGTAGGCGCAGCCGCCAAGCGTGAGCGCAGCTAGCGTGAGTGCTGAAGCGCGAATCGAATTTGATATTTTCATGGCTGCCTATTTTGGTTTACTGCGGCAACGCTATTTAATCATTAAAGCTTGGGCAATGCGCTTTTCTAAATCAGCCGTATCTTCCGCCTTAAAGCCTTGATGTACCGCCACCACTTTGCCATCGCGACCGATCAAATAGGACGACGGCATGGCTTTGAGTTTATAGCGCTTTGGCGTTTCGCCTTTAGGGTCAAAAGCAACAGTAAACGCAGCGGGTACTTTGGTTAAAAACGCGGTAGCGTCGGCTGTTTTTGCATCGACATTCACCGCAATAATTTCAAAGCCCTGTGCTTTGTATTTGGTTTGCATCGCGTTCATAAACGGAAATGATTGCTTGCAAGGCCCGCACCACGATGCCCAAAAATCAACATACACCACCTTGCCTTTGAAGTCGGTTAACGTCACGGGGTCTTTGGTTCCGGGTAGTGTGATGTCGGGCGCGATGGTGCCAACTTCTTGCGCTAAGGTGGCAGTCGCGAACAAGGATAGGCCGATGGCCACCAACAATGTAAGCGCGGTATTTTTAAATGAGCTGGCTACCATAATTGTTGCGCTTTCTTGTTTTTAGATGCCTGAAGAAGCCCAAAAATAGGGCGTCTTCAGGCATGTTAATGATGATAATTGCAGCGTGCTAAAAGCCTTGTCGTGTAATCGGTTTCGTTTGTGTGGTGCCTGCAAACGGGCCTGCGGTGAAGGTATAAGTCATCACTGCGTTGCTCGATTTGCCGGTGGTGGCGCCTGCAGTATCGGGCGTAAACACCACGCTCACTGTTCCTACAGGTGTGACCTTCACCAGCGTTTTGTCGAACGGTACGCCAAGCCAAGGTGAACCAACCGTTGAGTACAGTGTGCCGGTGTAGGTGTTGGCCGTGGCCGGTGTGGTGCCCCATGCGCCGCCTGGCATCACGTACCATGTGGCAGCGCAGCCGATGTTTGTGCCGGTGCATGTTGTGCCATAGGTGTACCACACGCCGAACAACGTGCGGTTTTGTTGTGCGAAGGTAAAACCCCAGCCGTTTTGCGGCGTGTTGCCCCACCACAGGTCGCCTACTTGCAAGCCCGGCGTCGTATCTACTGGGCCAAATACTTGGCGCTCGATTTTCTTCGTCGCAGTAACGCCATTTATTGTGTAATCAAACGTGGCCGTTGACGCGCTGGTAAAGGTGAGGGTGGCTGTGCCCACTGCTGCACCGACCGCAATATTACCCGTTACAAAGTTATCTAATCTTGAGCCAGTGGGGCGATATAGCGCGCCAGTAAACACAGTGAAATTGGCATTCCACGTGCCGCCCGGCATGACGTACCACGTTGGCAAGCCACTGGCCTCGTAAACATAAAATGCGTTGAACTGCATGTTGGAAGGTTGATGTTGCGTGATGGCCATGCCCCAACCGTTCTCAGCGTCGCCCGCCCACCACATATCGGTGTAATTGATTGGGGTAATGGTACCCGCCACCGCAAAATTAGCTGCTGCAGTTTTCGTGCTGTCCATAAACACCGTACAACTTGGCGTGCTACCCGCACACACGCCAGACCAGCCGTTAAAGGTCGATCCGGTATTTGCGGCAGCGGTGAGCGTCACCGTAGACCCGCCCATGAAGCCCGCTGTGCAGGTGGTGCCGCAGTTAATGCCCGACGGGCTGGACGTTACCACACCACTGCCTGAACCTACATTGCTGACGGTTAACGACGCATTGGGAACCACTGCAGGGTCAAATCGTGCGGTTGCGGTTTTGCTTGCGTCCATCGTTACTGTGCAGCTTAATGCGCTGCCAGTGCATCCCCCCGACCAACCACCAAAGGTTGATCCAGTGGCGACACTTGCGCTTAATGTCACGGTACTATTCGCCGCAAAATTAGCCGTACAAGTGCGGCCGCAATCAATGCCTGCTGGGTTTGATGCGACACTGCCTGAGCCTGTGCCTACTTGGGTTACGGTAAGGGCAGCGTTGACAACAGCGGAATTAAAAGTAGCTGTAACCGTTTGCGCCGCGCTCATCGTCACCGTACAGCTTAACGTGGTGCCCGTGCAGCTGCCTGACCAGCCGGCAAAACTTGCGCCGCTGCTCACCACCGCGTTTAAGGTCACCGCCGTACCCGTCGCAAAGCTTGCCGAGCAGGTTGTGCCGCAGCTAATGCCTGTTGGTGTAGAAGTTACCGTACCGGCGCTACTGCCGGTGCCGGCTTTGGTCACAGTCAACGTGTTATTGGTGGTCACCACCACATTCGGGTTGCCGATATAGGCAGCGATGTCAGCTAATTCGCCTTGGGAAAATACGCCGCGCAAAAATTGCATGCTGTTAACGCTATTAATTGCGTTAGAGATTCTATTGGCGTTGTTGGCTGCCAGTCGCGCGCCACCTGTTGGCGGGACGCCATGACAAGAACCGCAGTTTTCGATATAGAGTGGTTTGCCAGCAGCAGCATTGCCAGCTTGGGCGAACGCAGCGTTAGAAAAAAGCAGAGCGAATACGGCAAAAATAAGTTGGGCTAGCTTCATGTGGAACCCTTATAAAAATTGATGTCGCACGGTTAATTGCGACCGATGAGCGCTACAAAGCATTTGAGCTTAACGCAATTTAAAGTCAGTTAAAAGTAAAAAACACACACTCAAAATATGTCGCTAAATGGCGACAAAAGCGACGGTTTTTTTGTACCAAATTGCACGAACAGTAGTTTGCCCGAAAAATCACCGACGGCAGATTTATATTGTGTACCAAAATGTATACTCGCTACCCCGTTATTCGGATGCATTCAGGTGCGAATCAATTTTATCACCCATAAAAATGCCTTGGAGATGCCCTATTTTAGGGCGTCTCCAAGGCATTGTGTATTGTTTTTGAGCTGCAAAGACTGCTTATTGCGACGCTATCAACGGCCTAAACGCCCCGCGCACAACCGTTCGTGGCGCCCGACTTAAAGTGCGTATTCAAAAATGTTCGCGCGCGATCCATGTGCTTTATTGGCACGGCGTGGTCGCCTTCGATAGCGGCGTGCTCGTGCGCATAGGCAAAGCCCTTGGCGGTTAGGCGGGCGATCATGGCATTCGACATTTCTGTGGCCGCCCAATATTCATCGCGCGTGCCCGACATCAAAAATACCGGCCCGTTAATTTTTTCCACCGGTATCAATGCGCGTTCAATGGCGGCTTTATCCTCACTCATGATGTCGAAGACTTTGCGTTTGTCGCCCCTCAACAACGGTAAAGTGGCGCTCCACGGAAAGGGCACAAACGGTAGTGCCTCGCCGTTGTGACTAAATGACGACGTGGTTAGCGCATCGGTAATGCCAACGAATACGGCATTGCCAGGTGCCAAGGCGACGACCGCTTTGATGTCTGGGTAGCGGCTGGCTAACAAAAGTGCTAACTCGGCACCTTTAGAGCCGCCCACCACCGCAATACAGCGGCCATCAATGGCTGGGTCGCGCGCGGCCTGTATGATCGCGGCATGCACGCCTTCAAGCGCAATACGGTCGAGCTTTTGTGGTGTGCCCGGAGCCCCGAAGTAGCCGATGGCTAAAAATGCATAACCATCATCAATAAATTTATTGCGCAGGTTTGTCCGGCGCTCATGCGCCCACCCGTTGCCACCTTCAGCACCGCCTAAGCCAACAATCAATGGGCGTGGCGTGCCCACCGGTGCGCTACCGTCCTTAGTGATAAATAGTTTGGATTCCGTTTTGCCATGCAGTGCAGGCATGTTGACGGTATCGACGCTGTTAATAACATAAGCGGTGTATGCACCAAACAGGAGTACCAGGAAGAGTACCAAACCAACAATTGCCAATACGCTTATTTTTAAGAATTTTTTCATGGAATAGATTTTCGAAATAATTTAGAAAAGAAAGTGAGCTAGCTAGCGCGACGAAAAAAAACCTCATGCACCTCGCGCCCAAACACTTCGGCAATTTTCATGGCCAGCTCGAGCGACGGCGAATACCGTGATGCTTCAAGCGCGATAATGGTTTGCCGTGTGATGCCGACGGCTTTAGCGAGAGCCTCTTGCGTCATTTCGCCGTGCTCAAAACGCAGCTTGCGAATGTGATTGTCGATAGGGCGATCAATTGGGGTTCGTGGGGCGGTTGCCATCATTGCTGACCGCTCGCTGCGGTGGCTTGCCTGTCGCGCCAGTAGCAAATCAATTGCGCGACGTATTGCGCGAGGCCTGCCAGCATAATTAGCGTGAGCAAGCTGTTGGCGATTAGCCAATGGGTAAAGCGCTGCATACTTGGTCGCGGTGCGAAGCCCAGCAGCAGTAAGAAAACCATGAGCAATACAATCAACGCCGTGTAGCCAACTTTGTTGGCGTAGGCGTGAATTGCTATGTCGCGTTCGTCGCGCGCGCTGCTGCTGTCGTACAGCAACCACCATGCAATTGCCGCACCGCCCGCCATCGCCCACGAATCGAATCCGCCTGTGTCGCCCGTGGCGCGGTGCACTTCTGAGCCGGGTGTGAGCAGCACCAAAATAACGTAAGCGCAGATCATGGATGTGCCCGCCATATACAGCCACGCGCGGCGCTCGGCCGCACTTGGGTCATCGCCGGCAATGCGTGCGCGTCGCTTCCAATGCCACCGCGCCGCCAATGCCATGCCAACCAAAACAAGCGCACCCACATAGCCCGCACGCAAGGGCAATACGCTCACCCACGAAGAAGCTAAAAAAGCGCCAAATCCCGCCAAGCCAACCAGAACCGCCACGATATTGAGCATAAATGATGTCTATTAAATAAAACAAAATGTATGTTAAAGCTTACATTTAGTCCTGTCAAGCAGACCTATTGGATCATTGCGTCAACGCGAGTGGCTAAAGCAAATAAAAATACCCTGAAAACGCCCTGTTTTAGGGCGTCTTCAGGGTATTAGTAGGGTAATAAAACGACTAAAAGCTGGCGTTTACCGCTGCAATAATTGTCCGGCCCGCTTGCGGCGCGAATGATTTTAGGTATGAGGTGTGGCTGCGGATTTCGCGGTTTGTTAGGTTTTTGCCGCTAAGCGATAGCGTTAGTTGCTGTTGCGTGCCAACATTCAGCTTCCATGCCATGTCTGCATCTACCCGCGTGTAACCTGCGGTGGGCGTTTCCAGCGCTGCCAAAGCACGTGCGCGTGAAACGGCGGTTACGGTGGCGCCTAGGGTGACTGCACCCACCAACCATTGTGCGCTTGCGCCCACGCGGCTAGGCGCGATGCGCGGTAGGTTTCCACCGCTGTTGTTTTGGTTTGTAAAACCAAACCTATTTGCTACGCTAGATTTGCCATTACCGTCAATGCTCGCCCGAACTGTATCGGCGAATGCGCGTAAGCTTAAATTTGGAATGGGTTTAAAAGAAATTTCAGCTTCTAAACCGCGAAACAGCACCGAAGCCTGCGCGGTGCGCTGCAGCAAAAACTCGCCATCGGCCGCCAGCTCGCCTTCCGCATTCACCACATCGGCAATGCCATCGCCATCGCTATCGTCGCTCACGCGATAAACAAAGTTTTTTACTTGATTGGCGAACAGATTTATTTTCCAACTCGCATAGGCCCAGCCACCTACGCCCTGCACGCTACGTGCGATACCAAGCTCGATACTACGTGATTGCTCTTTGCGTAAATCAGGCGCACCAATATCAAAGCTTTGCGTCGCAATATGCGCGCCGTTAGAATAAAGTTCTTCGATGCTGGGTGCGCGTTCGGCGTAATTTAGGCCAGCAAATAATGTGGTTTGCGGGGCAAGCGGCATCGTGCCAGAAACACCTGCAGAAACCAAATTAAATTTGCGTGATGGCAAAGCAGTTTCAGGCTTATGGCTTTCTTGCTCAATACGGCCACCAAGCTCGATTTTGTTTTGGTTCACCAACATTTGCTGTACCAAAAACAAACTTTGCGTGTTCGTTTTGGTTTTTGGCACAATCGTTTCTTCGCCAATAGCAGAAAAATCGCGATTTGAAAACTGCAAACCAAATACGCTGCGTGTGTCGGTGTTGGCGTTGCGATGAAACTCGATTCGTGCCTCAGATGCTTGGTTATCAAACAATGTACCAGCAGCGCCGCTGGCTTCAAATTCGGTGTGTTTATAGTTGTTGTGCGCGGCGCGTAGTTTGATTTTTTCAATGCCGCCAAACGGCGCTAACATTTCAGAGGCCACATCAACCCGTGTTTGTTTCA
>JAYUOW010000318.1:0-59219 GCA_043760555.1 Betaproteobacteria bacterium | reverse complement strand
CGTAAATGCCCTAAAATAGGGTGCCTTCAGGGCTTAAACGCTTTCTCATTCTAGTGTAATGCACTCACGGAGCAAAATGATGTCCTTCAAACGCTGGCCGTGGTTACAAATATTACCGTTCGCTTTTATCGCACTGGTAGTCGTTCTGACGCTGTTCCATGAACCGCCAAAACCAGTGCCGCCACCACAAACTGATTTGCGCAGCATGACGCTCGCGCAGACTATTGCGCATTGCCGAATGCAATGGCTGGCAGGTCATTGGGATCAAGCGCCACTGGCTTTTGCGTGGCATAAGGACGGCATGGATTGGTATGTGATGGATGGTGCTGATACCGCATCAATGCGTCATTTTTATTGCAATGGTTCTGGTGTGGAACATGGTGCGCGCTACCCGCGTGCGTTTGCATCGCGCTTGCCGACCAAATCTGCGCCCACTGAGTCTCGAACCGTGATGTTTGACATCAACCTTTTTGATTACTTTGCGGGTTTGCCAAATCAAAGCTGGCAAGGGCTGGAAGCCGCGCAAGACCCTGCAGACCCGGTGAAGGGCGAGCTGTTGCAGCGGCGTTGGTTGGCCGATGGTTCGGTTGAAGTGATACAGCCCGATGCGACAGCGTTTCCACGGTTGATCAGCGCCGCTCCAAGTCTGGCGAACAACGCAACTTATCAAGCGTTAACGCCAATGGCGCCACTTACCGCAACCAACTGGCTGAAAAATCCTGATGCGGTTTTTGCATTGCTTGCCGAAGAGCTTGCGCCATCGGCGCGCATTGTCGAAATGGGCTTTAACGAAAAGTACATCGGCCTTCATATCGCAGGCCCAATTGCTAACAGTGAAGGACGACCGCCGGCACCGTTTGGTGAAGGTAGTTTTGACGAATACGGTATTCGCAACAGTACGTGGTTTTACCCACGCGATACTGTTAACGGTGCCTGCGCTAATGGCTATACGTTGGCTGAAGTGAAAGCGCTATTTGCAGCCCGCACCAATGCGCAACACCCGCAACCTATTCGCGCTGAGTTTCATTGCGGCGTTACTTCAAAAGTAAGCACCGCCGGTAGTGTGGGTAGTTGGAAAGTGAGCGTGCCGCGACAGAGGAGTCGGTTGTTTAACCAATAGCCAGCGTGATTTTAAGTCGAAAGTAACTTGAACGAATGCCTGAAGATACCCTAAAATAGGGCATCTTCAGGCACTAAAATTACGCTATTCCCCGCTCAAAACCAACATAATCTTACCAATGTGGGCAGATGATTCCATCAGCGTATGTGCTTGCGCCACTTCGGCAAGTGGAAAAGTGGCGTGTATCGTTGGCTTTATTTTACCTGCCTCAATTAGCGGCCACACTTGCAACTTTAGCGATTCGGCAATCGCTGCCTTGTGCGCATCGGGTCGTGCGCGCAAGGTTGATCCGGTGATGGTTTGGCGTTTCATCATTAGGGGGCGGAAATCAATTTGGGCGACCCCACCTTGCAAGAAGGCGATGAAGCAGTAACGGCCTTCGAGCGCTAGATTGCGCAGGTTTTTCTCAATGTATGACCCGCCGACCATATCGAGGATGACGTTTACGCCGCGCTTTTCGGCGTGGGTGGCTATCGATTCTCGACGATGATCTGGTCGTTGGGGATTTCAAGCTGCCGCCGAACCGTTCCGTCAGCAAAGCTGATAATTGTCGTTTTTCCGAATCCCTTGAAGAACACCTTCGCACCCTCAAAAGCCACATAATCCTTTGAAATTCGTTGGGTCTTGGAGATCAAATTTTTTGGGAGCAGCGCTAAGTAAGGGTCTTTCAGATAGATGGTGGGCGACTCTAACCGGACGTTGGCAAGCCGCATGGCTGAGTCAAGAATCTGTCCGTAGATGCCGCTCGCAACTAGTGGCGCGATCACAATCACTGCAAGGGTAGCGATTCGTGTGTTTTTAAGCGTTTCAATGTCTTGGTTGCAGTCGATAGGCGCTCTTACGATGTTGTGCACAATAGAGTTTTGCGCGCCCTCGAGAATGCGTATTTTGTCTCCGCAGGACGAAAATACTGAATAAAAAATGTGGAGCGCAACAGCCCACAAAGGTAACAGCCAATACAAGATTGGGTCATTTCTTCCCATGAGATAAATCAATAGGACTGCTACAAAAGCAAATGGAAGCGACTGCCAAGAAAACGGCGTGAATCGGTGGAGATGTTCTTTTTGCGCGAAGCGTAAAAATGGCAATGCGACAATTGCTTTACATATGAATTTTGTAACTGGGAAAAGGGCGGTCCCCAAAGCGATATGGCAGACAAGAAAAAATACGTACACTGCTCCAAACGCCCCGCCAGCCAGCAGCAGCAACAAGCCATCGCCTAAAGAAAGATCTTGAGGAAAGTGATCTATCCTTAAGCAATACATAGTTACAAAGAACGCACCAATAAGGGTGCCTAGTTTGACGATGTTTGTAGTGATTTTAGCGAGGCTATCAATGCCAGTTTCGATTTGAAGAGTTGTTTTTTTCATGTTGGAATATTGAGGAGTTGTGTAAGTGTCTTGCCGAAAATAATTGGCAAATCGGTTATTTGAAATTGGGGATAAGCTTAATTTAGCATGAGTAATTTTCGTATTCGAGCGAGAAAAGTGTTTTTTGAGTTACATGTTGCGCGGGTGGCTTTGGGCGTAAGCTTGTCTGGCGAAGCACCATTTTTTTGAGTGCTATTGATTAAAAAGTAAGCGTTTTTGTTAGCCTCATCCTTCTCGCGATTTGCTGTGATCTTGTGGATCTCCCACGGCTCTGCCCAATGCACGAAATTTCGAATAATCCAATAGTGTGATTTGCAGGCAAAGTTCCAGTTGCCAATAGAAGGTGAGATAGATATAGAGGCGCCGTCGAAGGTTATTTCCCAGTCTGTCGGCGACAAAGGGGTTACCACCTCGGAGCCGCAACCGCAGCAGCATAAATGCGTCGCGGTTGCATACTCGATTGAGATGTATACAACACCCTTGTCTAAATCGCTCGGTATAAATTCCACAAATCTGTGCTGTAAATTTTTTGGCTTTCTCATTGGTTCAAATTTACAATCAAATTGGTATTCAACTCGTAAATGCTGCAAATCTCGTTCTCGAGATCTTGATAAAAGCCGTATTGCTTTTTCCATTTCATTACTGCCATGCACGCATTTAATGCATTTAGTTCGCAAATCTGAATGTTCGTGGCATACTCATTATCGTTCTCAGTGTCGCTGAGCGGAATCGATTTTATTGCGCTATCCCTCGTGCTTGCTGTGCTGATAGTAGTGCGCACCTGCCCAATTAACATATCGTTCACCGATACTATTCCCATGCCTACGTCGATGAACGATATCTGCATTTCTTCCAGTTTGCGGACTAAAAATTGTCTTGAACTTGCGCTATCGACGCAAATGAAAACGAAGTCAAGGGGAGCCATTTCCGCGGCGTTTGACTCGGTGACCTTAAGGGGATGTGCAAAGATATTTTTATGAAGTTTTGAATACGCCTTTTGATAATAATCGACCTTGATCAATTGAGCCTTGAGATCGTAAAGTGATGCCGCGCCAGGTGATCGAAACGCATTGTGTTGTAGAAAATGGTCATCATCGAAGAGATGTATTTCAGCAATCGGCGTTTTTGCAATTAAGTCCAATATGTAAGATCCGGTTCCGCCTAACCCGATTATTCCGACCTTTAGCCCCACCAGCTTTTGAGAGCTCGCCTGAAAGCCTCCGCGGCTTGAGGATGAGTCAAGATATTGAAAAACTGAGTGCTCCGCCTTGCCTTCAATGGGTTTGAAACTTTTGGCCGTTACTCGGCTCAGCGGAAAGGCTGACTCTGCCTCGGCCGTAATTATGTCAATGTAACGTGTCATCTTTGCATGGTAATTTGCGTAACCTCCAGCCGGCTTGTTGGAGAAAGAAAAGTTAATTACAGTACCTTCGCTGATAGATTTAGTTTCATTCGCGTGCTTTATCTGCGTGATTTCGCCCCCTCCTTTTTGATGCGGATATTCGCCAATAAAATGTACTACATGATCGCTGGGCACTGTTGTAATGTCGCCAGCGAGCGATAAAGTTGACACCAAAGTGCCACTGCAAAGCTCTTGGTTAGCGTTCAAATAAGGGACAGAATGTACCAAGAGAAATCCGGCTTTTATCTCTATGTCGTAGCCTTCGTCCGATAGCCTTTTGAGATCTGGACTAAGATTTATCAGTTGACGTGACATTAAATATCATTCCTTTCTTAACCTTAACCGTATCGCCAGCCACTAATACGCCCGCTGGTTTATCCGCGTCATGCCCGCGAGAAAATGTTACGGTAAATACTGTCGTATCATTGAAAGTAGCATTTTCAAACGCGAGTATCACTATCTCTGAATAGAAGAGAGTGTCTTTGGAAACTACTTTTTGCCGTCCATTAACGATTACGATAATTTCATTACGATGCTCTTGTTTACTTGTTTCGAAATCAGCAGTCATTTCTAGTCCTTTTTTGGCAGGTGGCATTGACGCCACTACGTCGCCGTGAGACACTCTGTCTCATCAGTGAAACGAAATGTACAATAAATCGTCTTACATGTCAAACACTTTTTTGTATTATGAAAGATACACGTTCGATGAGTTCAATCCAAATGGATCTTTTAGCCCAGAAAATTCTTGCGCGAAGAGAGGGCAAAGGCATCAGGGAAGCTGCCACTGAGGTCGGAGTTAGTTCAGCAACTCTTTCGCGAATTGAGAATGGCAAGATCCCAGATTTGGAAACCTTCAGCAAAGTTTGTAAGTGGCTCGGTGAAGACCCTGCGCTGCTCCTTGGATTAAGTTCGCAACCCGTTGACGAATCTCTCAAGGTCAAGGTTCACTTCAAAAAGAGCGCTACGATAAGTCAAGACACAGCGACAGCTTTGGCTGCAATGATCGTTTCTGCTAGTAAGCTTATGATGGACGAGCAGTTTGACGGCTAGTGCTTTCCATCATGGGTTTAAGACGTGGTGCGAAAAATACGCTTGTGAGATTCGCGCCGAACTCGGAACGTCGAAAGAAAAGTCAATTGATCTGAGAGGCCTTGCCCGTCATTTGAAAATAAAGGTTTTACTCGTCAATGAAATTCCAAACTTGTCCCAAGAGTGCCTAGAAGTTTTGCTGAGGAATGATGGAAAAACACCCAGTTGTTGGTCCGCGGTGACCTTGGTCGTGGGTGATAAAAAGCTCATAGTTCTAAATTCGTCCCACAGCGTTGCTCGTCAATCAAGTGACTTAGCACATGAGCTCGCGCATCAAATACTTAAGCACAGTGCGCGTCAGGTATTGACGTCTGCTGAGGGATTAATGTTAATAGAAAGTTATGACACTCTAGAAGAGAGCCAGGCAGATTGGCTTTCCGCGTGCATTTTATTACCGAGAGAAGCACTCATTGCTATCCGTAAGCTAAAGATAGATGATGTAACAGCCGCGAGTACCTACGGCGTTAGTTTGAAAATGCTCAAATACAGGTTAGCAATCACAGGAGTGGCTAGGCAGTTTGTCTAAAATCTGAAGACACTCTTTGGATAGCAACGAGATAGCATATCCAATTTAGTGGATTTTTTATATTTCGCCGCCCACAACCAACATAATCTTACCAATATGCGCCGATGATTCCATCAGCGTATGTGCTTCCGCCACTTCGGCAAGTGTAAAGGTCGCGTGTATCGTGGGCTTTATTTTACCTGCCTCAATTAGTGGCCACACCTGTAATTTTAACGCTTCGGCAATCGCCGCCTTGTGCGCATCGGGTCGCGCGCGCAAGGTTGATCCGGTGATGGTTTGGCGTTTCATCATTAGGGGGCGGAAATCAATTTGGGCGCTGCCGCCTTGCAAAAAAGCGATGAAACAGTAGCGGCCTTCGAGCGCTAGATTGCGCAGGTTTTTCTCAATGTATGACCCGCCGACCATATCGAGGATGACGTTTACGCCGCGCTTTTCGGTGTGGGTGGCAAGTTCTGCAGCCCAATCTTGGGTGTTGTAATTAAAGGTAACTGCCCCGAGAGCCCCGCAATACGCGGCTTTCGCGTCATTGCCTACCGTGGTGTATACCGTTGCGCCGAAAGCACGGGCTAGTTGAATCGCGGTGAGGCCAATGCCCGATGAGCCGCCATGCACTAGCAGACTTTCACCCGCTTTTAGTTTGCAGGTGTCGAACACATTGACCCACACGGTGAAAAAGTTTTCTGGCAATGCGGCTGCTTCTAGCAAACTTAAACCTTTTGGTACGGGTAAGCAATGCGCCGCAGGGGCTACGCAATATTGCGCGTATCCACCGCCGGGAGTAAGGGCGCAGATGGCGTCGCCTACGCGCCATTGCGTCACGTTGGCACCCACTGCTTCCACATGGCCGGACACTTCTAAGCCCATGATGGGTGAGGCATTCGGCGGTGGCGCATACATGCCTGCGCGTTGCGCTACGTCGGGGCGGTTGACGCCCGCGTAGGCAACTTTGATTAACACTTCATCGGGTTTTGGTTCGGGCATTGGTGCATTGTTGACGAGCTGCATCGTGTCAACGCCGCCGGGTGCGGTTTGGGTGATGGTTTGCATGGCCAATGTCCTTTTTAAAAATTGTTATTCGGCTGATTCGAGCGGTAGACTTCCCGGGCTAGAAAATAGTGCGACTAAATCATCGCCGCTCAATGAATCAATTTCTGCATCGTCGTTGTCCGTTACGGCACGCGCTAATGCGGCTTTTTTCTCTTGCATGGCGATGATGCGCTCTTCTACTGATCCGCGAACGACCAGTTTCACCACCAACACAGGTCGCGTTTGGCCGATGCGATGGGCGCGGGCAGAGGCTTGTTCTTCGGCCGCAGGGTTCCACCACGGGTCGTAGTGAATAACGGCGTCAGCGGCCGTTAAATTGAGTCCCACACCACCGGCTTTAAGGGTGATGAGGAATACCGGCACGTCGCCTTCTTGGAATTCAGTCACCGTTTGTTCGCGGTTAGTGGATTGACCGGTGAGCACAGCGTGTTTGATTTTGGCTTCATCTAAGCGCTCGCCGATTAACGCAATCATTTGTGCAAATTGCGAGAACACCAATACACGGCGGCCTTCGGCTAAAAGCTCCTCTAGCAGCTCCATTAGCGCATCTAATTTGGCGCTGTGTTTTACTTCGCGGGCTCTCGGCAATTGCACCAGACGCGGGTCGCAACACACTTGGCGCAGCTTCAACAGCGCATCTAAAATAACGATGCGGCTGCGTGCTTCGCCACGGGTGTAAATGGCGTCGCGCACTTTTTTATCCATGACTACCCGGATAGATTCGTAGAGATCAGTTTGCGCGGCATTAAGCTCGACCATACGCGTCATGTCGGTGCGAGCAGGCAGTTCTTTTTCTACTTCTTCTTTACGGCGGCGCAGTAAAAACGGCGTCACGCGCTTGGCTAACAGCGCACGTAAATCAAGATTGCCATCTTTTTCAATTGGGTTGCGATAGTACTGTTTAAAGTTCTGCGTCGTACCTAAAAACCCGGGCATTAAAAAATCATACAACGCCCAAAGCTCAGACAAATTATTTTCAACCGGTGTGCCAGTCAAGCACAGGCGATGTTTCACGTCTAACGCGCGCACGGCTTTTGCGGCTTGGGTCGTGGCATTTTTAACGTAATGGGCTTCGTCCAGCACCACCAAATAAAACTTCATTTTTGCTAATGCTGTGATGTCGCGCGGCAATAGCGCGTAGGAGGTAATAATCAAATCATGCTGGGCAATTTCAGAAAATTGCTTGGCGCGCAGCAGGCCATGCAGCACCAATATTTTGAGTCCCGGTGTTAAGCGTTGCGCTTCAGCACGCCAGTTAAATACCACTGAGGTTGGTGCCACAACCAGTACGGGCGCGGTAAGGCGACCTGCTTGTTTTTCCAGCGCGATGTGGGCTAACGCTTGTACCGTTTTGCCTAGTCCCATGTCGTCGGCCAGCAAACCACCAAGCTGATATTGACGCAAAAATTGCAGCCAATTAAGGCCATGCTGTTGATAGCTGCGCAGCGTGGCTTGCAAATCAGTAGGCGGCGCAACTGCTTCTAAACCGTGAAAGCTTTTAAGCAAAGTTAGGCGTTCGCGCGCAGCTTTGCTGGCGTGTAAGTTTTTCTCAAGAAGGGCGTCTAACACGGCTAGACGGCCTAAATCGGTTGCGGCAATTTTAATATTTTGTTTGCCCGCGCCGTCACTTAATAGGTCGGTTACGGTACTCATAATTTTGCGCATACGATCAACTGGCAATGCTACAACCGCACCGTCGGGCATGGTCACATAGATGCGCTTAGGTACGCGCTCGGGCTCGTCGCTGGCAAGGGTTGGGCGGAACAAATTTGGGTAGCGCTGGCGTAGTTCAACCAACACCGGTGCGATGTCAACCCGCTTGTCTCCTATGCGCACGCCAAGCGTTAATGAGAACCAGCCGCCTGCGGTGTCTTCAAGGCTCGCTTCAAAATCATCAATTGACACGTAGTTTGGCTTAAACGACGGATCAATATTGATGCGCCAGCCAGCAGCTTCTAGCAGCGGCATTTCTTCTTCAATAAAATGCGCTAAAGCAGCACCATTGGCGGCTGCATAGACATGCGGTGATGCAGGATCAGCAATACTATTCGCACTGGCTTGGCCAAATTGTGGATGACGGATGAGCGGGATAAAATTGTTGATCGTCATCGTTTCAAGTGCGGTGGCTTCAGCCTTGCCATCGCGCGGCAACATTTCATGGCTTTGCGTTTGTGCGTTTAAACGCATCACACTGGGTGCGGGTGGAATTGGCTTTACCTGCGTGCCCGCGTAGTCGAACATCAAGGTGGCGGTTTCAACAGTGATCGATCGTGAGCCAGTGCGCGCCCACGCGTTAGCTGCTTGTGACAATGTTTGTAGCGTTAGCACCGGCACCATCGGCACGGCTTCCACCATTTGCACCGCACTTACGCGCGGGTCTGGCACCAAGGGTAAATTGTAGGTATCCCAGCGGCTTTTTAAATAGTTAAGCTCGTTTTGCGAAATAGCGGGCCCTGAAAATAGGGCACCCACTTCTTGCAAGGGCAATGCCACATTTAGCTCAAAAATGGTGTTGCTGTCATTGTTGATTGCCCACACAGCATCTTTAATTAAAAACGCGATGCTGCCTTCTTCCAAATTCAAACCTAAACGCGTTTGATCGCCTTTAAGTGGCACCCAAGTAGGTTGTACCAGTTCAGTATTTTTTAGTCGCAATGACGCGCGGCCTAATGCTTGGGGTGTAAATAAGCGCCCTGTTTCGGTGAGCGTTTTAATTAGCTGGCTGTATAAACGCGCTTCCACATTACGCACGTCGGCGGCGGCAAAATCTTCATTTAAGCCGCGCGCCAACAGCATTTCGACAATGCGTTCATCTTGCGGGTGTTCAAGCTCAATAGCGCTGGTGTCGAGCAGGCCGCGCCAGTTTGCCCACTGCTTTACTTTGCCCCACTCACCGCTGCTGCGGCGCTGTGCAATATTAATTTCAAGCCACGACCTAAAGGCAAAATTACCCGATGCCGCTAGATGAATGACATAAAATAATCGGGTAAGTTTTGGCGCAGTCGCCGCACCAGCGCTGGCGTGTGCTGCGGCGAGAGAGAATATTTTGGTGCGCTTCTCTAAGCTATCAATCCACGATTGCGCAGTGTAAGAAAGCCCGTCGTCAATAGCTGCAGCGCCCCATGAGCGGGGCTGGCCATCTTCTAGCACTGCAGGAATACGCGTGGTGACAGCAGCGGCGCTATCGACTTCAATTGCAATCGCGTTTGGGGGCGTTTCGCGCTTAAACCGCAAAAACGCTTCGGCAATTTCTTGTGGCGTTTTGGTGTTGCTTGCAGGTGCCACAACATGCGATAAATCTTCGCTTAAGGCCTGCAGGCTGGCCTTGTGGCCGTGGGTGTGCGCGTAGGCAATGGCGGCTACAACGTGTTTGCATTTGCCCAACATGGGGCAGGTGCAGGTGGAATACACAAAGCGCTCAGGCTTCATTTGCGCTTGCACAAAATAGTGCGCCACGTAAGCATCACCGCGTAGTTTTACCACAATGCCGGTTGGCGATGGGTTGCTAGTGATGACGGTCCCTGCGTTTACATCTTTAAGCCCTCGTTCAATTGTTGCCGGATCAAAAGCACGTTCAAGTGCCCGCGCAAACAGGGCAAGTTCTGATGATAATTCCATAAATAGCAGCTATTTTCACAGTTACGCCCGATAATTTCGGGCAACCTGTAAGCATAACCTTGTCGCTCGGTTTATTCAACTTAAAGCGCAAAATAACTTGGGTTAGGTTCGACGGTAGACGAAAAAAAGCCACTGCATTGTTGCAGTGGCGTAATCAGGTTTTAGGACTTTGGAGACTATCTAATAGTGAAGGTTCCATTAGAAGCCGACCAAGCCTGTGTAGTGCCGCCGGTGCCGGTAAATGTGGTCATGTTGAACGTGTTGGTACCTATGGCGGTGCCAGCTACACGATACACATTGAGCGCTAAAAAATTGCGATTCCATGTAAGTGCGGTGTTTGCGGTAAGGGTTTCTGGCGCGCCCGTGGGTTTAACAAAGAAGCAGGCGTTACTGCCAAATACCTTGCCGCTGCCATTCGCATCTAATGCGTAGGCAGTGGCTTCATCACAGGCGATGCCGCGTACGTTTTGCCACGTCACACCGAAGTTGTAAATGGTGCTGGCTAACATCGCGGTGAGGCGTGCCTGGCGTGTGCGCTGACTAAAATGGGTATCGGTGACGACATTATTGAGCAAGGCAGCGCCCAAGAAGTTATTGCCGATGGCAACAGCGGTGGGGTTGCTCAGGGAAGAGGAATCATCAGCAGCGCCGCCCGGATGGTAGTGCTGACCCAGTATTGCCATGCCGGCACTGGTGCCGCCAATCGGCGCTTTTTTAGTGTTGATTAAATGATTAAGCGCTGTACCAACGGCTTTGCCTTTAAAATAATCAACATAATTTTGCTGATTTCCGCCCGCAATAAATACCATTTCCGCACGTTTAATGGTTTCGCCTACGCAGGCATTGTCGCCTTCGATTGCGTTGTCAATCAACAGTGTTTGCACCGAATTTAACGTGCCCAAGCCTTGGATATAGCTGTTGTAGCCATTGGTGCCGGTTGACCGTAACACCACCGCATCGCCGCCGCCAGATTTGCTAATCATCCACGCAATTGCGGCGTCTACATCCGCACCCCCGCCCATGAGCACAAACCCGCCCATGGTCGCTGGCGATACATCGGTTGCGCTACCAACTTTGCCTAAATTCACACCAGCAGGCAAGGTGCAAGGCCATGCTGCAGTACCCACGGTGAGCGTTGCGGCAGTGCTACCAGCCGCGAAGGTTGTGGTGGCCGCTTGGTTTGCAGTGATGGTCGACGTGCCCGCAGCCACAACCGTAATGGTGCTACCAGAAACGGTAGCAACTGCCGTATTGCTGCTGCTAAAAGTGAATGCACCGCTGCTATTGCTAGTGGGGGAGGTGGCCGTAAATGGGGCATCTCCGGGGTTTTTGGCGAGAACACTAAAGGTGCCAAAAGTAGGTGCGGGTAAGCCGCCACTGCCACCGCCTGCAGCGATTGGGCCGGAGACAGTTAGGTTGTAAGTGCCCGAACCGGAATAGTTTTTTACTCGAATATAGTAAGTGCCCGCAGCGGTCACGGCTTTGCTGCCGGTTTCAGGGTTAGCAGACGTTGAGGCGTAGGCAATATAGCTGCCAGTAGCAGGGTACAAAAACCAGTCAAGGTCGATGCCTGCGGCGTGGCTTAAGCTGATGGAAATAGTACCGGGTGCAGTCACGTTAAGCTTGTACCAATCGAAATCAGCGGCATTGCTAATACTGCCGCTAATGGCTGTGCCCGCACACACGTCGATATTGGCTGCGGTATCGCTATTATTAGGTTCGAGCTCGGCCGTGCGACATGCCGCTAAGGATGACGAGGCGGCGAACGCAGCGGTAACAAGCCCCATGCTCAAAACGCCTAAACTACGATGAAGGGTGTTTGTTATTTTGCCAACTAGGTTGTGCATATTTTTATCCACTTTAAAGGTTTATTTTTACAAAATGCTGCGTTGCAGCACGGCTGTGCAATTAGTGTTTTGAATCGCTAACTAAATATAGGCCTAGTTATAAAAACAGGTCGCTTCAAAAGCGACATGAAATGTTGGTTTTGCGACATGGGTATTTTTCAATTGTATTAAGGGGTATTGGCAATCTGCGTACCCCTCAATGTAAAAACCCCGTTTGGCGCGAGCCAAACGGGGTTGGTTGTACTGCTATTTTCTACTTGTAGAGCTTTACTTAAACGAGTAATTGGCACTCGCAAAGTAGGTACGGCCGCGCGGATCAGTGTAGCTTGGATCGTAACCGGCCAAGAAGAAATACACTTGGTTTGATTTCGGTGGATTGGCATCAGCTACGTTTTTTATTCCGCCGCGAATCCGGAAGTTAGGGCTAAAGCGATATGAACCTGTTAAATCCCACAACTGATAATTTTCTACGTTACGCGTGCTGCCGTCTTGCAGCTTATTTTGATCTTTATAGCCTAGGTAGAACGTTTGTGTGAGCGTTGCTGCAAACGGGCCGCGATCAAAGTTAAACGCCAAGGTATGACGCCAGCGTTGCACAATTTGATCGTTTACAAAAACGCCTACGCCATTGGTAAATTCAGCGCCGGAACCAGCTTGGGTTTTATAGGTCAACACATAAGTACCGTTCAAGCTCACCCCAAATTTACCCAGTTCGTTTTTGGGCAAACGAATATCTGCGGACACGTCAAAACCAGTTGTTTTCAAGGCTGAGAAGTTGCGTAGACGGGAATCAATCGAGTTAATGAAGCCCGGTATGCCGCCCAATGTGGCATCAGCCGGTGCACGGTTAAAAAACTGCGCAAAGCGTACTGGATCGGTAAACAACACACCTTCAGGTGATGAAATTACATCAGTCTTTTCAATCGCCCAATAATCAAATGTGCCACTTAATAGACTGTTCGGTTCAAAGGCGGTGCCGATCGAAAATTGCTTTGATTTTTCTGGCTTCAAGTCCGCATTGCCGCCGGTAAGTTTGCTTGGCTGAATGCCGCAATAATCAGGGTTGTTAGTGTTGTTAATCGTGCCGCGTACGATACAACCTAATGGATCATTGTAGATACCATTGGTTTGACCGGTACGTGATGGCGCATATAAATCAGCCAAGCTTGGTGCGCGAAAACCGGTGCTGTAGGAAGTGCGGAATAGCACTTGTTTGCTGAGCACATAGCGTAAGCCAAACTTTGGATTGGTGCTGCTACCCGCATCGCTGTAATCATCGTAACGCAACGCTACTTGGGCTTCGAGCGCTTTGGTGAAGGGTAAATTCATTTCGGCGTACATGGCGTTTACGTCACGCTTGCCGGTAAAGCCAACGGCCGCACCGTCGCCGCGAATTTGGCCTGCCGCAAGTAAGGTTGAAGGTGTGAATCTAAGCGATTCGCGACGTACTTCCAAGCCTAGCGCAAGGGACGCATCGCCACCGCTCAAATCAAACAGTGGACGCGATGCCTTGATGTCAACCATCTCCGTTTTGCCTTTTGAATCACGGGCTTTGTCGCTAATTTTTGTGCTGTTTAATAACGCTAATCCAGCCGCATCTGATGGTCCGAAGGGGTTGATATTGCCAGTTAAAAATGCGGTGTCAAACGGTGCAGTGGCTACATAACCATTGACGTATGAATCCACCACACGGCTTTGGCTAATGTTTACGCCAGCATCGTAATCCCACCCCGCTACAACGCCCTTAGCACCTAACACTAAACGCTCGGTGGTAGCTTCCACTTCGTTGGTACGCCCACCCGCTTCAGTCAGACGTAGATTCAAACGTAGTGGGCCTGTTACGTTTGGCAATACGGGATAGTATTTTCCATTGCCGGGGTAGTTCAAATTGGTCACGGTGAGTGGAGAAATACGGTAAGTGGTGTTGGTGTTGCTGTACAAATATTCGCCAAACAAAGTATGGTCAGCATTCACCACATATTGCGCGCGGGTCATGGCTGAAATACGCTCGGAGGCCGGGAAAATTTCGGTATCTTGCATGTAATCGTACAAACAGGCTCTGGAACCAACAAAGCTAGTAGGTGCAAAAATAGTGGCGGGTGGGTTGCAGTTAGGTGCGGACGGGTTAAAGCGCGAGCCGGTAGCTGAACCGTTGGCGCGAGTAAGACGGGCATTGGCCGGGTAGGTGTTGGAGCTTCCAACGTCTAGGTTAATGTCCGGTTGAAAAACCGAGCCAATCCATTTGCGCTGGGTGGAGCGCAAGGTTTTGGTCTCCGAATAATCAAGTACGCCAAATACATTGAAACCTTCGCGGCTTAGGCTGCCGATGCCGCCCGATACGGTATAAATATTCTTACCTGCGCCGCCGTGTTGGGTGTTGGATGCATAAGCAGATGCATCAAAGCCTTGGTAGTCGGTATTGGTAATAAAGTTAATTACGCCGCCGATGGCGTCTGTGCCATAAATGGCTGACGCGCCGTCTTTTAGCACTTCTACGCGGGCAATGGCTGCTGAAGGAATCGCATTTAAATCAACACCGCTAGCGCTGCCAGGTGAAGCAAAGTTTGCAACGCGGCGACCGTTTAGCAAAATCAAGGTCGATGAAACACCGATGCCGCGCAAATTTGCGCCGCTAAAGCCGCGTTGACCCGCGATGTCTGAAAAACTTGCGCCGTCTGTTAGCGCAGCGGCACTGGCGGAAATTTTAGTCAGTAACTCGGCAGCAGTGGTCGCACCGGTGCGTTCGATATCTTCTTTTTTGATAACTTGTACCGGAAGGGAAGTTTCGCCTTCAATACGTTTAATGGAGGAGCCAGTAATTTCAATACGCTCTACTTTTTGGGCGACAGGTTTGGCCGGAATTGCGTCAACGGGGGCGGGGGTTTGCGCAAAGCTGGTTTGCGAAACAACGGCGATAGCGGCTGCTACGGCGACGGCGCAAAGCTTGTGGTTAAACTTAGGCGTACCGGCGGCTGAAGAAACATGGTGACGATGATTCATTTGTTTGATGCTCCCAAAAAATGTTCGGAAAGTGAGTGGTGTCCAGCCGTTTGTCCGCCCCATATGTGTGGCGGCCGAGCAAACTTTTATTCAGAGTGCAGTGTAGCCACTCAAGTTTTGAAAAAATACCCGTCTTTTAATTACGCGTCGCTTCACTACAACTTGGCGTCGCAAAACTGACAAGTGGCGCATTGAACTGTCGCAAAAATGCAACGTGGTCGATTCTTGAATCGTGGCGCGCACCAAACCGATGCGTGTTGCGCGGTTTTGGTGCGCGCTGCGATGGGTGGCGGGTTTATCGGAATGCGACGCCAAATTACACATTCATTGTGGTGATGCACCGTGCCACGCCTAGGTGTGACACACTGCGGCTTCGGATTCGAGCAGCTCTTTTTTACTACCGTTTTTTGCCCACTGACAATTATGCGATTCAAAAACATTTTTTTATTTCTCTGCGTGGTGGCAATTGGCGTATGCCAATCTTTGGTCGCTACCGCAGCCGGATTTGCTGTGCCTATCGGTGGCGCGCTGGCTGCGGACAACGATGCGGTGTGGTCGCGTATTGTTGCCTTAGCAGGCGGCAAAGGCAGTAAATTCGCGGTGTTTGCGACGGCAGCCGATAATCCTGAAAAATCCGCGCAGTCGATTATTGCATCACTAACCAAACATGGCGCGGTGGCTGAACACATTCCAGTTGCGCCAATGCTAAAAGAATCTGCATCCCAAGTAAGCTATAAAACGGCAGCGCGCAGCCCGACGCTGGTGCGTAAAGTGCGCGAAAGCCAAGGCGTGTTTTTTTCAGGCGGTTCGCAAGAACGCATCACTCAAGCATTGCTAAATGCTGACGGCAGCCGCACGCCGGTGCTGGAAGCCATTTGGAGCGTGTTTGATAAGGGCGGTGTTGTGGCGGGCACCAGTGCGGGGGCTGCGATGATGAGCAAAACCATGTTTCGCGATGCCCCCGATGTACTGGATGTAATGAAGTTTGGTGCGCGTATGGGTGGCGTAGGCAACGAGCGTGAATTAAATGTGGGCTTGGGTTTTGCGGGTGCGGAACTATTCTTGGATCAGCATTTTTTAAAGCGCGGCAGGTTGGGGCGCTTATTGCCTGCCATGCAAACAGCAAACAACAAAATCGGCCTAGGTGTTGAAGAAAATTCAGCGGCCGTTATTCGGGGCACAAGCATTGAAGTAATTGGCGCTAAAGGCGCTATTTTCGCGGATCTCCGCGATGCGAAGCATGACAAAACGATTGCTGAATTTAATGTGAAAAACGCCAAAATCACCTACTTAGACGCTGGCGACAAATACGACTACGCAACAGGCGTGCTCACGCCATCTGCCGCTAAATTAAGCGGGTCCAAAATTGATCCGAGCGCCGCTAATTTCAAACCCTATTTTAGTGATGACACCTTTTATCCTGCCATCTTGGGTGACAACACCATCTACACGGTGATGAGCAATTTAATTGATAACAAACAAACGCGCATTGTTGCATTGGCGTTTAACCCAAAAGCGGCAGCGGATAAGCGGCCTGAGCTTGGTTTCGAGTTTATATTTAGCAAAGGCGCAAATAGTCTGGGATACTTCAATTCCGGTGCGGGTGGTGAGCGCTATACCGTGGCAAACATTTATTTGGATATTACGCCAGTACAAATAAAGTTGCCTTTGTATGCACCCATTGCCACTGCACACGTTAAAGACTAACAGACTAACGCTCATTTTTAAAGGCTCAAACTCATGAAATCAAACCGATACGTTAAAGTAATATTGGCTGCAGCATTAGTGATGACGACAGCCGTAGCGTCTGCGCAAGCCCCAGACTGGAAAAAAATCCGCATCGGTGTTGAAGGTGCCTTCCCACCGTTTAGCCAGCTTGGTACCGATGGCAAATTGAAAGGCTTTGATATCGATATGGCCAACGCACTTTGCGCCGAAATGAAAGCCGAATGCGTGCTGGCGCAGCAAGATTGGGACGGTATGATCCCAGCGCTAAATGCGCGCAAATTTGACGCCATTATCGCTAGCATGAGCATTACCGATGAGCGCAAAAAGCAAGTTGCGTTTTCCGATAAATATTACCAAACCCCGGCACGGTTTGTCGCTAAAAACGGCGTCAAGCTTGAAGCGACACCGGCCGCGTTGAAGGGTAAAAAAATTGGCGTGCAGCGCACCACCACGCAAGACCGTTACGTAACCGAGCTATATAAGGATTCGGAAATTAAACGCTACGCTAAGCAGGACGAGGCATTTTTAGATTTGGTCGCAGGCCGTGTAGATGCACTTTTTGTCGATTCCGTAGCGGCTAACGATGGTTTTTTGAAAACGCCACAGGGCAAAGCATTTGGTTTTTTTGGTCCCTTGTTTAAAGACGAAAAATACTTCGGCCTAGGCGCGGGTGTGGCGATGCGTAAAAATGATGCCGTGCTGCGCGATAAGTTTAATACCGCCCTAAAAGCTATTCGCGCCAACGGTGAATACCTAAGGTTGCAAAACAAGTATTTTGATTTTGACGTGTATGGCGATGCAATCACTGAGGCCAAAGTAATGCCGCCAAAAATAGTCACACCCGCCCCGCTAACAGTTAAAAAATAATGCTCCACGGTTATTTACCCAGTATTTTAGAAGGCGCGCTGATTACCTTAAGCGTGGCCTTTTGCTCGCTGCTTATTGCAGTGATATTGGGCTTGCAGGGGGCGGCAATGAAGTTGTCGAAGTCGCCCATTGCGCGCGGCATTGCTACGGTTTACACCACGGTAATTCGGGGTGTACCGGACTTAATTTTGATGCTGCTTATTTTTTATGGCGGGCAAACGGCGGTAAATCACTTTGCGCCTAAGCTTGGCTACGATGATTTTATCGACATCAATCCTTTTGTTGCTGGCGTGCTCACGATTGGCTTTATTTTTGGTGCGTACTTAACAGAAACATTTCGTGGCGCGCTGATGGCAATTCCACCCGGACAGCGCGAAGCGGGTTTAGCTTATGGCATGTCGAACAGTAAAATTTTCTTTCGCATTACGCTACCGCAAATGGTGCGCTATGCCTTGCCGGGTTTTAGTAATAATTGGTTGGTGCTCATCAAATCTACCGCATTAGTATCAGTCATTGGTTTGACTGACATGATGCAAAAAGCCGGGCAAGCGGCAGGTGCTACGCGCGAGCCATTTACATTTTATGTCGCTGCTGCTGTACTGTATTTACTATTTACATCGGTGTCAATTCTGGCTTTAAACTGGCTGGAGAAGCGCGTAAATAGGGGCGTTCGGACGGCTGTATTATGAACTTTGAAGTGATATGGGATAGCTTGCCGCAGTATTGGCAAGCCGCTTGGGTGACGCTACAGCTGCTGTTTATGGCGCTTGCTATTGGTTTGACGGTGGCAATACCGCTAGCGGTATTGCGTGCGGCAGATAACCCTTGGTTCAGCAAGCCGATTTGGTTTTTCACCTACCTTATTCGTGGCACGCCGATGTTGGTGCAGCTGTTTTTAATTTACTACGGTGCTGGGCAATTTGAGTGGATTCGCGAGAGCTTCGCTTGGCCGTACTTATCGTCTGCATGGTTTTGCGCGGTGTTAGCTTTTGCCATTAACACCTGTGCCTACACCACAGAAATGTTGGCAGGTGCCATTAAAGCGACGCCAATTGGCGAGGTTGAAGCAGCGATAAGTATGGGCATGTCGCGGGTAAAAATGTTTGTACGTATATTGCTGCCAGCCGCCTTTCGGCGGGCGTTACCAGCCTATAGCAATGAAGTTATTATGATGCTGCACGGCACATCCTTGGCCAGTACCGTAACGATCATGGATCTCACGGGTGTGGCCCGCGAAGTAAATTCGCGGCATTACTTGCCTTACGAAGCGTTTATTGTTGGCGCGCTTTTTTATTTGGCGATGACCTTCGTGCTGGTGGGTCTTGCGCGTTTAGCTGAAAAGCATTTTCTAAAACACCTCGTGCGCAAAGCGCACTAGAACTGTATTGCAGCGTAAAAAACTATGATTAAAAAAAACCATCCGCTCAGCGTTTCCTATCTTGGCACCCAGCGTGAAATTGTTAGCTTTCACTATGGCACGCCCAGTTCTGGCGAAAAAATTTACATTCAAGCATCGCTGCATGCTGATGAACTTCCCGGCATGATGGTGGCACATCATTTGCGGATAATGCTGGCCAAATTAGAAGCCAATCATCAGCTACGCGGTGAGGTGATTGTAGTACCAATAGCCAACCCAATTGGCTTAGGGCAAACGATTTTGCGCACGCAATTAGGACGGTTTGATGCTGCCACTGGCGAGAATTTTAATCGGCATTATCCAGAACTTTTTACCGCCATCAAAGATTCGCTTGCCAGCCAGCTGACCAGTAACGAAGCCGATAATACAAAAATCATCCGCGCCGCCATGCGTGCACATTTGAACGCCAGCGCGCCGCGAAGCGAGCTGGGCAGCATGCGTCATACGCTGATGCGTTTAGCCTGTGATGCCGATGTGGTGCTTGATCTGCATTGTGATTCTGATGCCGTGCTGCATCTATACACTGGCACGCCGCTATGGCCGCAATGCGAGCCTTTGGCGCGCGCGATGGGCGCGCACGCGACCTTGCTGGCAACTGAAAGTGGCGACAATCCGTTCGATGAAGCTTGCTCGCAAACATGGTGGCAATTGGCAGCAGCGTTTCCTTCGGCACCCATTGCCATGGCTTGTTTGGCTGTGACCGTTGAATTGCGTGGACAGATGGACGTAGGGCATGACCAAGCCGCAAAGGATGCGCAAAGCATCATCGATTTCCTGATGCATCGCGGCGTGGTTTTAGTGGACGCGCAAGCGCTTCCAGCCTTGCCCGCGCTGCTGCATCCTGCAACCCCGTTGGCAGGGTCTGAAGCGCTCGAGGCAGATGTATCGGGCGTGGTGGCGTTTATTCGCAAACCCGGTGATGTCGTTAAAGCCGGCGATTTAATTGCTGAAGTGATTGACCCAATTAGTGGTGCCGTAAAACAGTTTTGCTGCAAAACCTCCGGCGTGTTGTACGCACGTGAAAACCGCTACTTTGCTACAGTGGGAATGCGCTTGGCGAAGGTGGCGAGTGCGACGGCCTTTAAAACTGGAAATTTGCTGAGCGCGTAAGTTTTTAATAGGCTGAAGACGCCCTATTTTAGGGCATCTTCAGGCCATTATTATGGTTAAAACTGATTGAAATATTATGCAAAAACTGCTCGTTGAAAATTTAAAAAAACGCTACGGCACCAACGAAGTGCTACGTGGTGTTTCCTTATCGGCCAACGCAGGTAGCGTGATAAGCGTAATCGGTTCAAGCGGTTCCGGCAAAAGCACCATGCTGCGTTGCATCAATATGCTAGAAGCGCCGTATGAAGGAAAAATCACTGTTTGTGGTGAAGAATTAAAACTAATATCGGATAAAGCGGGCGCGCTAAAAGCGGCCGACGTAAAGCAATTGCAGCGCATGCGGTCCAAGCTTGCCATGGTGTTTCAGCACTTCAATTTATGGGCGCACATGACCGCACTTGAAAACATTATTGAAGCGCCAATTCATGTATTGGGTGTGCCAAAAGCGCAAGCGATAGAACGTGCTAAAGCCCTATTGGCGCGGGTTGGCGTGGCACATCGCGCGGATACGTATCCTGCGCATTTGTCTGGCGGCGAAGCGCAGCGGGTGGCTATTGCGCGCGCCTTGGCGATGGAGCCTGAAGTGATGTTGTTTGATGAGCCTACATCTGCGCTTGATCCTGAGCTGGTTGGTGAAGTGCTAAAAGTGATGCGCGATTTAGCCGGTGAGGGCCGAACCATGATTGTCGTTACCCACGAAATGGGCTTTGCACGCGAAGTATCAAACCATGTGGTGTTTTTGCATAAGGGTGTAATTGAAGAGCAGGGCGATCCGCGAGAAGTGTTAGCACGCCCCCAAAGCGAGCGCTTGCAGCAATTTCTGTCTGGCAATTTGAAGTAAGCGATGAGCATCCCCTCGCCATATGGTCGGAATGCAAACGCGGAAGTGGCGCCGCAAATTCAACGCATAGGTTTGTTCCTTCTACCTAAATTTTCGCTGGCTTCGATGGCCAGCTGTACCGAGCTTTTTGCGCAAGTAAATCAACTGCTTGAGCGCGATAGTTACGAAGTTGTTTTAATTTCTGAAGCAGGTACGCCGGTAATGTCAAGTTGTGGTGTAGCCATCGCTGTGCATGCGGCGATGGGTAGCGTCGGATTGCTAAATACGTTATTCGTACTCAGCGCTAGCCCCTTGCCGCAGCGCGGATTTGAAAACGTGATTTTATGGTTGCGCACCATCCAGAGTCGTTTACAGGGCGGTCAGAACGCCACTGCGCCGTCTTTAGGCGGCATTGGCACTGGCGCCTACCTGTTGGCGCGCGCAGGGCTGTTAAATGGCGCGCGTGCCACCATTGATTGGGCGTACGCGAGTTTGTTTGCTGAGGATTTTCCGCCGGTGATTGTATCCAGCAACCTGTTTGAGCTTGACGGTGCGTGCGCGAGCTGTCCAAATGGTGCTGCGGTGCTTGATATGTTGCTAGAAATTTTGCGCCGCAGTCACGATGCCGATTTGGTGGCTGAAGTGGTGGAACATTTCGGTGTGGAGCGCGCGCGGGCAGGGGCTGAAAACCAACGGGTACCAATATCGGCGAGGATTGGCGGCGGGCAGCCAAAGCTTACTGAGGCGGTTGCCTTGATGGAAGCAAATTTTGAAGAGCCGTTGCCAACCGAAGAAATTGCCAGGCTAGTAGGTGTGTCGCGCCGCCAGCTAGAGCGCTTGTTTAAGCAATATTTAGAGAGTTTGCCGTCGCGGTACTATCTGCAGCTGCGGTTGAATCGGTCGCGCCAGCTGCTACAGCAAACTAGCCAGTCCATTTTGCAAATTGGCTTAAGCTGCGGGTTTTCGTCGGGCCCTCATTTTTCTAGTGCTTATCGGGCGCATTTTGGGGTTACGCCGCGAGAGCAGCGCAACCAGCGCTTCGCCCGCGATAACCAGTTTCAGCACAATGCCAGCACGAATCCCGGCGTAGTAATGGCCTGAAAGCGCTTTCTATAAACACATGTCGCAAAATTGAATTGCGCAATTTTTACTCACGATTACAATAGCGGTGTAATAATTGGCGTTGAGTAGAACTTACAGCAAGATTTGCATTGTAGAAATCACCGAAACGCCTTACTTTAGCTCCCTTATTACACGCAACACCTCCATGAATGAAAGGTAAATCATGAATGCTCCCACTACATTGCACACTAGTTCAGCTACCGATAGCGCATCCGGCGCCCCACTGGCACCGGTGACGCGCGCCACTTTCGATGCCGTGATGGTACAAAACTACGCGCCCGCCGCGTTTGTGCCCGTACGCGGCCACGGCTCGCGCCTATGGGACCAAGAAGGTCGTGAGTTTATTGATTTTGCTGGTGGCATTGCAGTTAATGCGTTAGGACACACCCATCCAAAAGTGGTTGCCGCATTGGTGGAGCAAGCCAATAAACTGTGGCATGTATCCAACGGCATGACCAATGAGCCGGTATTGGCACTCGGGCGGTTTTTGGTTGAAAACACCTTTGCTGATCGTGCTTTTTTTTGCAATTCTGGCGCTGAGGCTAATGAAGCTGCGATGAAATTGGCGCGGAAATATGCATCCGATAATTTTCCGATTGATAAAAATAGCGATACGCCCTATCTGACCGAAAAAACCGAAATTATTTCGTTTTTAAATTCATTCCATGGCCGTACCTTGTTTACGGTGAGTGCTGGCGGCACCGCTAAATACACTAAGGGTTTTGGTCCTTTGCCCCCGGATATTAAGCACTTAAAATTTAATGACCTAGAAGCCGTGCGTGCGGCCATTAGTGCTAAAACCTGCGCTGTGATTGTTGAGCCGATTCAAGGTGAAGGCGGCGTTAATCCCGGCACCAAAGAATTTTTGCAAGGCCTGCGCGATTTGTGTGACGAGCATCAAGCGCTGTTGATATTTGATGAAGTGCAGTGCGGTGCTGGGCGCACAGGGTATTTGTATGCCTACCAAAAATATGGCGTAACGCCGGATGTACTTACGTCCGCCAAAGGCTTAGGAGGCGGCTTTCCAATTGGTGCCATGCTTACCACCAATAAATTTGCCGCATCCCTCGGTGTGGGTTCGCACGGCACCACCTATGGCGGCAATCCGCTGGCGTGTGCAACGTCATTGGCGGTAATGCAAATTATCAATGAACCAGAAACCTTGGCCGGTGTCACCGAGCGCCACCAGTGGATGCGCGATGCGTTTGAAGGCATCAATAAAAAATATGGTGTATTTGCTGATATCCGTGGCGATGGCCTATTGATGGGCTTAGAGCTCGCAGCCAAATATCACGGCCGCGCGAATGACTTCGTAAAAATGGGACATAAACACAACGTGCTATTTCTAGTCGCAGGCCCTGACGTGTTGCGTTTTGCGCCATCCCTCATCATTACTAAAGTGGATATTGACGCGGGTATGAAGCGTTTTGAATCAGCCATTGTTGAATTATTAGCGCAAGAAAACGCCGCTGCGGCAGAGTGATCATTAACTAATGTTTGTACTAAGACCCTGCCGCCTCGCTGATTTACCCGCTATTGAAGGCATTGCCGCGGTCAGTGCGGTGGGTATTACTTCCCTGCCGCCAGATCATGATAGGTTGCGCGACAAAATTGCTAATTCCATGCATTCTCTGGCTGCCGAAGTGGACGTATGTGGCGAGGAGTCGTATTTTTTTGTGCTCGAAGACAATGCCACGGGTGAAGTGATTGGCACCAGCGGCATTGTTGCCTCGGCTGGCTTTCACGATCGCTTTTACAGCTATCGCAATGAAATTATTGTGCACGCATCGCAGCAATTGGGTGTGTCTAATAAAATCCACTCGCTGCATTTATGTCATGACCTAACCGGCTTGGCGCTGCTGTCATCGTTCTATATTAAACCCGCGCATCAAGATGGTGACTTACCGCAATTGCTATCGCGCGCAAGGTTGTTGTTTATGGCCGAGCACGCTAATCGCTTTCCGGATCGCATCGCCGCTGAAAGCCCGGGCGTGTGTGATGACGAAGGCAATTCGCCATTTTGGAACGCCGTCGGTAAACGGTTTTTTAATATGGGTTATCCGCAGGCCGAGCAGCTTTCTGGCGGACGCAGCAAAACTTTTATTGCTGAGCTCATGCCGCAATATCCAATTTATGTGCCGCTACTTCCCGCTGATGCAAAATTAGCCATTGGGCAATTGCACCCAGTGGGCGAGCTACCGTTTTCAATACTGATGGATGAAGGCTTTGAAGCTGATACTTACATCGATATTTTTGACGGTGGACCCACTGTAGATGCCCGTATCTCAACGCTTCGCAGCGTACTACATAATGTAAAAAAGCGCGCCATTGCGGGTGACACGTCGGTCACATCAGCCCTGCACATTGCCGCCCAAGCGGCAGCACGCGTACCCTCACTGGGCACGTTACCCAGCCAACAAGGCTTAGAGAACGCCCAACTTTGCATCATCGCCAACACCGAAACCGAGCGCTTCCGCGCAACGTTTGCTAACGTAGCGGCGGGCTTGGGTGAAACGGTGGTGCTGTCAGAAGAAATGATGGCAGCATTAGAAATTGTAAATGGCGACGATGTGCGCATCGTGCCGGTGCGTTTTTCAAATCATTAAATCAATCATAGGCGACTTAAATAAAATGATGTGCATTCGCCCCATTGCGACTGATGATTTAGCCGCCTTGCTTCAGCTAGCTGCTAAAACCGGCATCGGTTTAACCACGCTGCCAAACAACGAAAAATTACTGCGTGCGCGTATTGCGGCGTCCGTTGCGTCGTTTGCAGGGCAAGCGGAGCCAGCTGAGCAAATTTATATGTTTGTGCTTGAAGATTTGAGTTTGAAAAAAATCGTCGGCACCTGTGCTGTGGCTGCAGCAGTGGGTTTGCGCGAGCCTTGGTATTCTTACCGTGTGGGTCAGGTAGTGCATGCATCGAAAGAGCTTGGTATTTTTACCCAAACCCCAACCTTGTTTTTATCCAACGATCACACCGGACATTCGGAACTTTGCTCGTTGTTTTTAGATCCCGAATATCGTGTTGGCAAAAATGGTGCGCTGCTGTCGAAGTGCCGGTTTTTATTTATCGCGCAGTTCCGTGCGTTGTTTTCGCAAAAGATTATTGCTGAATTGCGTGGCGTATCCGACGAAAAAGGCGCATCCCCATTTTGGGAAAGTTTAGGCCGTCATTTTTTCTCGATGGAGTTTTCGCAAGCTGATTATTTAACCGGCATCGGCCAAAAATCCTTCGTCGCCGAGTTGATGCCTAAGCATCCTTTGTATAGCTCCTTCCTCACACAGGAGGCGCAAGCTGTCATCGGTAAAACCCACGAAGCCACATTGCCCGCACGCAGCATGTTGGAAAGCGAAGGCTTCCGCTACGAAGGTCATGTGGATATTTTTGATGCTGGGCCTACGGTGGAATGCAATGTTGACGACGTGAGGGCTGTTGCGCAAAGTTGTTTGGTCACGGTTTCGCAAACCGCGCAGGCGGCACCCGATGCTGCACCCACGCGCTTAATCGTCGCAAATACAAAAAAAATCGACTTCCGTGCCTGTGTAGTGTCATCAAATCTTACCTTGGCAGAAATTAAAAATAGTGCTGCAATCGCCCTAAATACGGGCATCTTGAAGGCATTAGGTTTGGTAGACGGTGAGCAGGCGAGAGTGGTTGCACTATCAGCTCGGGCTTAAACCGACGCTAGGTGACATAAAAATAAGAGATAAAAATGAACGTTCAATTTATTGCAGGTAAGTGGCGTGCCGGTGAAGGCGCGCAGTTTTCAACCCATAACGCCGCCGACAATCGGCTAGCGTGGCAGGGCAACGCGGCCACGGTCTCGCAGGTTGATGCAGCGGTGAGCGCCGCGCGGCAGGCCGCACCTGCATGGGCGCACGCGCCCTTGGCTGATCGTATCGGGTTGATCCGTAATTTTGCCCAATGCTTAGAAAAGCACCGTGATGCACTCGCCACGCAAATTGGGCTAGAGACCGGTAAGCCTAAGTGGGAATCACTCACCGAAGTTGCCACCATGATTGGCAAGGTAGAAATTTCAATTCAAGCGCAAGCCGAACGCGCGGGCGAGCGCAGCACGCAAGCCGCGGATCATCAAGCGGTGCTGCGCCATCGCCCGCATGGCGTGGTGGCGGTATTCGGTCCCTATAACTTCCCCGGGCACTTGCCTAATGGACACATTGTGCCCGCGCTATTGGCAGGCAATACGGTCATTTTTAAGCCAAGTGAACTCACGCCTGGCGTGGCCGAATTAACCGTAAAAATTTGGGAAGAAGCGGGCTTACCTGCTGGCGTATTGAGCTTGCTTCAGGGCGGGCGCGACACTGGGATTTCACTGGCGGCGCATTTGGGCGTTGATGGCTTATTTTTTACCGGATCATCGGGCACGGGCAACTTGCTGCACCGCCAAGCGGCGGGCGAGCCTGCCAAAATATTGGCGCTTGAAATGGGCGGCAATAATGCGCTAGTGGTGGGCGATGTTGAAGACCTTGATGCCACCGTGCACTGCATTATTCAGTCCGCGTTTATCTCGGCCGGCCAGCGTTGCACCTGCGCGCGCCGCTTGATTATTATCGATTCACCTAATCGAAAAATTAGCAGTCAAGCGCTGTTAGAACGATTGGCAACCGTCACGAAAAATATTGCCGTAGGTGCGTTTGATGATGAGCCGCAACCATTTATGGGTGCCGTGATCAGCGCCAATGCGGCCAGCATGCTGCTGCAAGCGCAACAGAATTTAGTGGATCGCGGTGCGTTGGGTTTCCCTGCAATGCGCCTATTGAAGCCAATCTCCGGGCTGTTGTCGCCGGGGCTGTTGGATGTGACTGCGGTTAAAAATATTCCCGATGAAGAGTTGTTTGGCCCCTTGCTGCAGGTTTATCGGGTTGCCAATATGGAACAAGCAGTGGCACTCGCCAATAAAACCCGTTACGGTTTAGCGGCTGGCTTGCTGTCCAACGATGCTGCGCAATATGCGTATTTTATGCAGCATATTCGCGCAGGTATCGTTAATTGGAATCGTCCGTTAACAGGCGCGTCCAGTGCCGCGCCCTTCGGTGGCGTGGGAGCCAGCGGTAATCATCGCGCCAGTGCCTATTACGCAGCGGACTATTGCGCTTATCCGCAAGCATCGCTGGAGAGCGCCACGCTGACCATGCCCAAGGCTCTGAGCCCTGGGTTAGTGATGTAAGGAGGAACATAAAATGTCTGCTGCCAATTTTCGCACGGCCGAATTTAACTTCGATGGCCTTGTCGGCCCCACGCATAACTACAGCGGTTTATCCTTCGGCAATATTGCGTCAAGCAATAATCAAGGTGCCGTTGCCAACCCAAAATTAGCGGCATTGCAGGGCTTAGATAAAATGAAAGCCTTGCACGATCAAGGCTTTAGCCAAGGGGTGTTCGCACCTCATGAACGCCCGAATATAGGGGCTTTACGGGCATTAGGCTTTAGCGGCAGCGATGCACAGGTAATAGCATCGGCTGCAAAAAATGCCCCCGCTATTTTTAACGGCGTATGCAGCGCATCGTCGATGTGGACGGCGAACGCGGCCACGGTAAGCCCATCAGCAAACACTGCAGATGGTCGCGTGCATTTTACGGCAGCGAACTTAAACAACAAATTCCATCGTGCCATGGAGCATCCGCAAACTAGTCGCCTGTTGCGCGCGATGTTTCCTGATGTGCAGCATTTTTCGCATCATGACGCCCTAGCCAATTGCCCTGCCTTTGGTGACGAAGGGGCTGCCAATCACACGCGCTTTTGCGAACAATATGGTCAGCACGGCGTGGAGTTATTTGTGTTTGGCGCATATGGTTTTGATGCCACTAAACCCGCACCAAAGCGTTTCCCTGCGCGACAAACCTTAGAAGCCTCGCACGCTGTCGCGCGCCTGCACGGGCTTAGCGATGCGCACGTGGTGTACGCGCAGCAAAACCCCGATGTTATTGATGCGGGCGTATTCCACAACGATGTCATTGCAGTAGGCAACGGCAATGTGCTGTTTTGCCATGAAGAAGCGTTTTTAAATCAAGCCGATGTGATCGCGCAATTACAGCAAAAACAAGGCGCTAATTTTGTAGCCGTTGTGGTGCCAAGTGCAGAAGTTAGCGTGGCTGATGCTGTGGGCTCGTATTTGTTTAATAGCCAATTGCTCACACAGGCCGACGGCAGCATGATGTTGCTCGTGCCCAGTGAGTGTAAAAACAACGCGCGAGTTTGGCATTATTTGCAAACGCTCACCGAAGCCGCAGCCACACCGGTTAAAAAAGTGCTGGTCATGGACTTGCGTGAAAGTATGCGCAATGGCGGCGGCCCTGCGTGTTTGCGGCTGCGGGTAGAGCTGAACGCGATTGAGGCCGCAGCAGTAAATCCAGGCGTTGTGTTTACGCCAGCGCTCTACATCGCGCTGAGCGATTGGGTAAGCCAGCATTATCGCGACCGCATGAGCGAAGCGGATTTGCGTGACCCAAACTTGCTAAACGAATCCCGTGCGGCGCTTGATACCTTAACGCAAATTTTGCGATTGGGCTCGGTTTATCCGTTTCAAATTGACTAGGAAAATAGGCTGAAGATGCCCTATTTTAGGGCGTTATAAGCGTTTTTTGCTGCGGTTTTGTGATGCGTAACCAAGTGCCGTAGAGTAAAATGGCAAAAATGCGCGACAAGCCATTCCCCCCCCCTCAAGGCACACCATCGTTTAACAGCACTCACCGCCAATTGAATACGCGCTACCGTTCTCGTTCTTCCAATCTTGTGCAACTTTAGCAAATTATTTTTTGAACACGTCACGGTACAAAAACATCAGCGCGGACAAAGTCTGGAGATGCGTAGACGCTGAAAGCTGTCGCGCAAAGGCGCGATGCTGTAAGTAGATCTAATTTTCGCCACGCGCAGCGCCAATTCAGTGCAGAAGCCTAAAGCCGTGAAATGGCATAAAAAAACAGTACCCGAGGCGCAAACACGTTTTTAGTAGAAAGTGAGTAATGCTAGTGACGGATTTCACGGCGCATAAGACATAAAGGGCGCAGAAGATTTTGTTTGGGTGTAACGCTCTACTTATAAATGGCGTGACGTGTGAATTACTTACGATCAATATTATTATTAAGAATAAATTTGTCAATGTTGCGTTCTTTTGGGATTACAGATACAGTTTTGTTGTGCGAGACAAAACGTAGGTATCACAGGGAGTTTCATGATGATCAAAAGAGAAGCGGCGTATCACGAGGCAGCACACGCCGTTCTGGCAAACCCTTCCAAATACCACGCGGTCGTCGGAAACATAAATCTATCCAGCTACGGCGCTGGAGAGATCTACGTGTCACTCAGCAAGTCAAAATGTTCCGCTGGCGGTAAGCCACAAGACATTTCTACTGTAAGGGACAAAGAGGTAACAAAGGATTTAGCAATTGTGCTTTGCGCAGGATTTGTCGGCGAGCAAATCGCTGCTCAACGACACCTCGCTCTTAGGCCAAATCCTGATTGCGCTCAGCCAGACCATACTCTCGTGGAGCAGCAATTGCAGACTGCAGGCTTGAGCAAGAAGTACGATCTGTACCAGTCTCGAGCGCGGGAACTGCTTGAGAAGCACTGGGATACTGTTGAAAGACTGTCCGCGTACCTGTTCAAGAATCAATCGGCAAACCCCGATCAGATTGCTACGGTCATTGGCGGTACCCAATGATTCATTCATGCCGCCGCCGCTTCCCAGCGCGGCTAAATTCAGTCGTTAAGTGCGATTAAATGCATTCGTTCGACAACCTTATTGAGGGCTGCACAGCGTTCACGCTGGATGCGTTACATGAGGCTCAGAGACGTCTGGACGACGAATTCAGCTCAAGCGCGTCAACTCGCTTAGTGGTTGCCGCTCGTGCAGTCCAATTGCAAAAGGCGATTTCTGCTGTTGGGATGTTTTCTATGTTTGATGCAGAGCTCCAAAACACGCTTGCGAGCACCAATGGATTCCGGAGCGCTGAAACACTTCTGGATGCTCAAGGCGAAACGGAGTTGAAGAAGCGGTTTATAGATATGCAACGGGCTGTGAATGTGCTTAAGCACGGTCGTGGATCAAGTTATGGCAAACTTTTAAAAAACGTGGATGACCTGTCTTTTCGCGTCAAGCTTCCCAGTGAAAACTTCTTTCTTGAAGGGGACGTTTCTGAGATCGAGACCCTGATTCAAGTCGATGACGCTTTTCTGAGAGGTTGTGCTGAAGTAATTAGGCAAATCTCAGAAGTCATTCGGAGCGTTGGGACGCATGATGCCTAACTTTTTAGTTTGGCGGGCGCATAACGGTGACGCGGCGTTGAGAATACTTGTTACCTCCGGAGCGCCGTTATCTGCATCTCACCGTCAACGTTAGTTTTCTTCCGCTCTCGTTGAATACGGCAATGACGTATAATTCGCAATGCTAACAATTTACGAAACCCCAACTTTTCTGAGCGACATAGCGGAAATTTGGACGGAAGACGAACGGTTGGCGTTTTTTAGCTGGATTGCGGAGAATCCATTAGCTGGAGATGTCATTCGGGCAAGTGGTGGCTGTCGTAAAGCGCGCTGGTCGCGGTCTGGTTCAGGAAAATGCGGAGGCGTCCGCGTAATTTATTTCACTCGCTTAAAAGAAGGGGAGCTTTGGATGTTGGTTGCTTACCCCAAGTCTGTTCGGGCTACCATTCCGGGCGCAATACTAAAGAAGATTCGTGAGGAGTTGGAACGTGGCTAGAGCAGAAAAAGTTGTTGGGGCGAGGGTAGCGAAGGTAAGTGCGGGCGAAGCGCTTGGTCAGCGTTTGCTTCAAGCAGTGCGTGAAATGAACGCGGGGAAGGCTGCGCGGACGACGGTTGTCGAGTCCAATGATGTGGTGCAAGCGAGATTGTCGGTTGGCTTATCTCAGGCTGAATTTGCAGAGGCATTGAGTATTTCGAAGCGCACTCTTCAGGAGTGGGAGCAAGGGCGTCGCAATCCATCGGGGGCGGCGCAAACGTTGATCCGTATTGCCAAGCGCCATCCAAAAGTCATGCTGGAGTCGTTAACGTAGACTGTACGGTTAGCGCGTGCGCTAAGGGGTGCGGATATTGGCAGTTTCTGCATCCCTAAGCCAACGGCATGCAGTACGCGGTTGTAAAATAATTCAGTTCGCCTAAAGTTAAATGCATTGGGCGAATTCATTTGCCCAATGCACTAATTTAAATCATCAGCCCAACGCATTATCCCAACTCATTAGCCTAAGCTGGGCACCACCAAAATCTTACCACTACGCTCCCCCGCCGCTGCCGCTGCCACCGCCTCTTTAATTTGACTCAAGCCATAGCGCGCATGGATTGCCGTGTGCAATTTGCCTTCAGCAATTAGTTTAGCGATGCCGCCAAAGGTGGCAGCTTGTTGCTGTGGCGTCGCGTTGCGGAACCAAAACGCTAACCAAAAACCTTTTAGCGTGATGTTGCGGAACACAAAGTTGGCGGGAGACACTTGGCATGGCTCGCCGCTCATCATGCCGTAGTTAACCAAGGTGCCGCCTTCGCCCAAGCATGAGGCTAACCGGTCGGTGGCTGCACCGCCTACTGCATCAATACCCAACATAATTTTTGCGCCTCCGGTGGCTTCCGCAACTCGCTTGCCTAGACCTTTGCCGTCGGTTAGCACCACGTCTGCACCTAATGCTTTGACGGCATCAGCGGCGTTATCGCGGCGCACGATGTTTACGGTTTTCAAGCCACGTAATTTTGCTAACTGCACCAAGTACGCGCCTACGCCAGAATTGGCCGCGTTTTGGATCACCCAGTGACCGGGTTGTAGATCAACAAATTCAGAAAGCATTAGCGATGCGGTAGGTGGGTTTACCGTCAGCATGCTTAGCTGTTCTGCATCGGCGTTTTTAGGGGCGGCCATCACTTTGCGTGCTTCGGCCACAATATGTGTGGCCCATGTGCCTGAGCCCACTGGGAGCATCACCATTTGGCCTACGGTTAAGCTCATAACATCGTCGCCAATGGCTGCAACCTTGCCTACTCCTTCATTGCCGCCCACAGCTGGCAGCGGCGGCAACATGCCGTACATGCCGGTAAGGGTAAGTACGTCAGATGGATTGATGGGGGACGCGAGCACCTCAATGAGCACTTGGCTAGGCGTTAACGCCGGTAATGTTTGCTTAACGGCAGTAATTGATTCCTGTGGAATAGGCCCGCGTTGCTCGTAGACGGCGCGGGTAACTTCGATGGTTTTGGACATGGAGATTTCTTTCATTGGGCGGTAGAATATCGGATGATGATTATTTCATGAAATCAGGCGCAATCGACTGGCGCAATTGGTGATTTTAGTTTTTGTGCTGATATGTACTTAGCTGCGAAAGGAAATATGATGAATGCAATAGTAGAACAAGCACTACTTTCAAAAATTCGTGGGCTATCTGAGCAGCAGCTGGCAGAGGTTGAAGTTTTTATTGAGGCCTTAACGACCAAGGCTTTGTTTGTTCCCGAACAAGTTGAAGGTAGCTATGCAACGCTTACCAACGATCCAGCGTTTGGCATTTGGCGCGATCGAAAAGACTTGAAGGATGTTGATGGGTTTGTGCGTGAACTAAGAGCATCGCGGTTTACTGCCGACGGATCACGGGATACACATTGAACGAGCTGGTAGATACCGATGTGCTAATTTGGTATTTTCGGGGGCACCATGCGGCAGCCCGCCGTATCGCCGCAATGGGGCAACTGGCGCTATCGGCAACAACGTACTTTGAGATATTGCAGGGTGTTCGTGATAAGCACGAGCTTTTAGCGGTTAAGGGGTTATTGACGCGTAAACAAGCCATTATTCTGCCGATCACGGATGAGATTACAGTCCGCGCAACGCTGCTAATGGAAACGCGCGTGCTGAGTCACGGCATGCAGTTGGGCGATGCGCTGATAGCCGCAACCGCGCTCGAGCATCAACGCACTCTGATTACCGGTAACGGCAAACATTTTGCGGGTATTGAGGCCTTGGTAATAGAGATATTTAGGCCCGATTCAGACGACTAAACCTGCGCATGGCTCCGCAGCATCGCCTTCGGCGTGCGAATAAACAGCAAGCAACCGTGTTCACTAAACACATTATCGTGACGCGATCCGGCGCGGCAAAGTTGATAGTCGCCTACTTGCATTAGCTTGTCGTTTAGGTAACACGAGCCGCTAATAACTAAGCTTTCTTCGTCGCCTGTGTGGTCGTGCGCGGGCAGGCGGCCGCCGGGTTGAAAGCGGGCGTACCACGATAGTGTTTCGCCGTCGTCGTGCAGCACTTGCATGGAGACTAACGGGTTAATTGGCCGCCATTTTGCGGTGATGTCGTCGCTAAAGGCATGGCGGGTGTTGATATTTTTTGTGGTTTCAAGAACCGGTGTTGTGGAAGCAGCAGGCGTTATTTTTTCGGCAAAAACGCGGGCTAGTAGCGCATCTTTTACGCGGGCGCTGCGGGCGGGGGTTACTGCGATCAAGGTTAAGTTTTGCGCGATGGCGCTGGTAGTCGTTCGGTCTAATACTTCGGCCGTATTGGTCGTTGTGGCTTTAGGTGATTTCAAATTAGCACGCATGGTGGTCTCGTTAAATAAATTCTGCGGCATTATCGCCAAGGACTGCGCGTAGAGAAGCCAATGCGCGGCGAATGTGGGTTTTTACGGTGCCTAAAGCTAAGCCTGCATGTTCGGCAATTTCGGCGTGGCTCAAGCCGCGAAAAAATGCCAAGGCAAGCAATTGCCGCTCGATCGGTGCAAGGGTGAGCAGGGCTTGGTGGAGGGCGGTGTTGCGCTCAGTGGTGGCGAGTAAATCCGGCGGTGAAGCAAAGCTAGCGGCATCGCTCGACTGCTGCAACTCGCCATGTTCATCCACTTCGCTATCCTGTAGCAAGTGAGGTTCTGGATGCGATACGGCTTCGTCTTGTCGGCGTAAACAATCTAGCGCACGGCTACGAGCGATGATGAGCAACCAGCCCATCACGCGACCGCGCGACGCATCATAGCGCGTGGCCTCGCGCCACACCTGCATGTAGGTGTCCGACACCACTTCTTCCGCTAATTCAGGCCGTTGCACGATGCGCTGCGCCATAGTAAACACCCGCCGCATGGTGGCATCATAAAATTGTGAGAGCGCCTGTTCTTCCCGCCTTGCCATCGCCTGCACCAATGACCAAAGGGCTAAGTTTTCAGCATCGCGCCTCGCGTTGGCACCGTTAGCAGCGTCGGCATCTATGGCATCGGCGGCACCATCCACATCGGGCTTACTCTGCGCTTTTGAAATCCGAGGTTTTTTTGTCTCATTCATGTGCGCAATTATAAACGCGTTTAGGTGTTGGCCTAAACGTGTTGATCTGGCTGCGCGGCTTACTGTGGGCGCTACGCTAAGGTTCATCATCAATCGTCAATCTAACTTTTCTGTTTGGGCTACGCGGGGCGTAAAACTTGCAGCAGCACTATTGGCTTGTGATTCGACGGCCTCAAATAAATCATTCTTCACTTCATGCTCGGGCGGTGCGTTACCAACGGTGTGGCCATCCACTACGCTGACAAAAACCACTGAAGCCGCAACCGCTAACGATGCCATTATTGCCGCACTTGCTACTGCCGTAAATAAGTTGGAACTGTGTTGGCGATTGACTGGCGAGATGTTCATTTTTCTGTCCTTAAAAGTTGGTTTTGCCACACCATCATTTAAGGCTTACATCCTGCGTTTTTTGTGCGGTAAATTAAGCTTAATTCGGATACATTGTGGCAAAAATATGGCACCTGCACTTTAAAAATCTACTATTGATAAGCTGAAGAAGCCCTATTTTAGGGCGTCTTCAGCCTATATTTACATCAAAAAACTACTGCTTAGTGACAATATCGCGGTGCATTGGCGCAAGTGCTGCTAACAGTTTATTTTGCGATGCAAACGGCACATCATGTGTGGTCATGGCTTTTTGTAGTTGCTCAACTAGCGCATTAAAATGCTCGCGTTTAATTAAATGGCCCGCGTGAATCGGCTTCATCTTGCCGCCTTTATATTCGCAGCCGCCGTTCATAATTTCGCAAGTTTGGTCGACCAATTGTTTTTTAAAATTAGCCGGGTCGGTTTCGGTAAAAAATGGCTTCATGGTTGGTTCTGCTTGTAAATTCAGCCAAAACGTATCCATGATTTTTTCAAGCCCCGCTTTACCGCCGAAGTCTTTAAAAGTTTCTGTGCCGCTCAAGCGTGCGCCTTCCTGCGCCGCTGCGTTTTGCGCCATAAACGTGCCGCTGAGTAAAATGCCAATGGCTGCTAGGCTAGTAAAAATTCGTTTGGTGATGGTTGAGTTCATGGTGGTTTTCCTTTAATACAAAATTAAATAATTGAATGGATTAGAAGCCCACTTGCACCGACACGTAGGTCGCGCGCTGCTTGTCTTTAATCACGATATTGCCAAGATCGGCATAGGCCAATGTCACAGATACATTTTTAGTTGGCGCCCACGCGATAAAAAGGTCAGACCAGTTGTTTTCCTCAAAGCCGAGCTTGTCCGGTTTAGCGCGAAACTCCGCGCCAATGGCTAAATCGCGACGCAATAAGTATGCGATAGAGCCTTCCAATTTCGGCTTATAGCTACCGGTGTTGAAGCCCAAAATTCCAGTTTGATTCGCCTTGGTAAAGCGCACTGTGCCGTTAACTAAAATGCTGGTGTTTAAAAATAATTTGGTCGCAGATACATATAAATCCGTACCTTTGTCTTTAGGAATGCCTAAGGCGTTAAGCAGCTGCCCACGATTATTTTTTTTATGCAGCAAACCCACCGATATTTGCGGCAGCAGGCTATCTTGCTCCAGCACCGCATCGCCAGCTACCCTTACTTTTAAGCCAAGCACTTGCTGCTCAAACTTATAGCCGTTGCCAAGGCCAAGCAGACCGCCGACATTACGGGTATCGAAGGTTTGTTTGGCGAATGAAAACTCGGCGCGATCGTAAATACCAACTAGGCCGCCGACCACACTTAAGTTGTAATCTTTGGCGCGTACATTGGTGGCAAATAGGTTTGCGCCAAATTGATCGGCCGTGCCATTGCCGCCGATCACCGCCCAAGGCGTGAGCCCGCCGCCTGCTGCGCCTTCGATGGTCGAAACACCGCCGGTGAGCAATAGCTTGGATGAGAACGTAGTTGGATTAGGTGGCGCGGCGTCCGCTGCGGGTGCTGGTGTTTGGGCATAGCTTGCAGTGCTAAGCGCCACCAACACAGAAGCTAAAACGATATTTAAAGGTTCAATTTTAGAAAAAGGGGAAAGCGATTTAAATTTCATGCGGTGCGTCTCTCTGAATTAGTTTAAAAGAATACCAATAAGGGGTGCGGAAATTGTCAATGTGCCGTTTATGAATGCGCTGGCGGGATGCAGTGCTAGGCGTTCTGAAGGCAGTGTGGCTAGCCACACAACTGAGGAACAACGACGCAATGCGCCCGTCGGTGCATTCAGAAATGGGATATTGGCAGTTTCCGCATCCCTAACGCTTACAAATACACTACGCAGAAACTATTCAACTGGATTTTTAAAGGTATTCTCTACCCATTGATTGTGGTTAATACTGACGGGATAGCTAAATGGAAAAGACTGTAATTGAGGCCGCAGAGTTGTTCAGTGCGGGGCGATGCGCCGATGCAATTGCGTTATTGACGCCATTTATCAACTTAAATCCAACAAATGGTGATGCGTTTTATTGGCGCGCCGCAAACCGTTATGCACTGTGGGAGGACGCTGACAATACCATTTTTGAAGCGTCACCGATTTTAGATGATTTAGCGTCGGCGATAGCGCTAGACCCTAAGCATATTGATGCGCGTTTTTTGCGTGCGCAGGCGCTGGCGCAAAGCGAACTACCTAATTACCAAGCGATGCTAGAGGACGTTGAAGTAATATTGGCGCAAACGCCCACGTTCGACGAATCGATGCGCGCCATTGGTTTTGCCCTGTTGGCGCATGAGCAGAGCGGGCAAACTAGCCAAGTGCTGGCTTGTTTTGATCGCTGGATAGCCATCATTAAGCAATCGCCTGTTGATACTGCATCGTTGCATCCGCGAACGAAAATTGATGAGCGCATGACGCAGGCGCTATCGGAGAAAGCCGCATTTTTGCAGCGCTCGAAACAATCGGAGCTAGCACTTGCTTGCTACGTAAGCGCGCTGGAGCACAAGCCCGACAGTCCGCAAATATTAAGTGAAGCGGGGCTGCTGGCGTTTTCGCTGGAACAATATGACCTAGCTGCCGATTACTTTATCGGCGCAACTGTGTGGGAAAGCCAAACCCTATCTGCAGTACATGCCGAACTGCTGGAAAAAGCGATCAAAGAGGGCAAGATAGAAAGTCCAGCGCTGTATGTAGCTTACGCACTGCTGCACATGGACACCGCCTATTTGCGGGGCGATCTGAGCAACACCAGCGATAAGACGCTATTTGAAAAAAGCATCGCATTGGCCGATAAAGCACTCGCGCTGGATGCAACTTTCAATGCCGCTAATGTAGTGCTGGCGCGGGCTTGGGGCAATTTAGGGGACGCGGCGAAAAGCGTTCATTTTTTTGAAAAGTATTTTGTGTTGGCCAAAGATGATGTGTTTAATCAAGCGCGTTATTTGTGCGTGCGCATCAATGCAAATTTGCCCTTTCCAAACAATTTTCCTATTATGCTGGATACTGAAATTGCCTATGATTTTTACAATGCGGGTGTAGTAATAAATGAGCAGCTGGATGAACGGGATCACAAAGATGAGGGCGATGATGACTTTGCAAAGCCGTATCGCGCCTTTGCTAAAACGGCCTATTTACGGGCGTGTGCGCTGTTTCAAGCCTACCTAGATCGCGGTGAAGGCAGTGCTGTCAACAATCAGCAGCACATTGCGGGCATGGCACATCACAATTGCGCAAACCGCATTAAACCTGACTATGCGCTGGCGCTGACCCTTGAGGAAACCAGTATCCGTTATAGCGCGTTTTATGAAAACATGGCGGGACGCGCGCGCTTGCTCCATGAATTGGATCGTCACGACGAAGCTGGCACCGCATACGCTAACGTATTTGGCAATTTCGCTGAATTTCAGTGCGAGGATGACGTTGCGTTTTTTCATTTCGGCTTTTGGGGCGCAAGTTTACGTAAAGCGAAGCGCTATGCCGAAGCGATTCCGGTTTTAGAAAAAGTGCTAATTGATTTTGCTGCTTTGCCCGCAGCGGCGCAACATTCGTTGCAAAGTGAGCATCGCCAATATTCCGATATGACGACTGATTTAGCAGAAGCCTATTCCGCTACAGGTGATTGGCAAGCCATGCGCGCCACATTTAATAAAGCGCTACAACGCTTTCCAAAAGATGCGGCGCTTTGGAATAATTTTGGTTGGAACTACCATTGTTTTGGTAAGTTTGAAGAGGCTGAAGAGGCTTATTCTGCGGGCATCTTGGCTTGCTTGGCTAACGTTAACGATAGCGCGGTGCTAGACTTGTACACCAATCGTGGCGACCTTTATTTTCACCACTTAAATAAAGTCAATCAAGCCGCTACAGATTATAAAAAAGTATTCGAGCTAGAGCAGCATTTTAGTACCGCAATGCGTTTGGTAAAGCTTAATATGCAGACCAAAAATTGGCGCGAAGCGCGGAAGTGGACGGAAGAAGCTGATTATTACGACTATAAACACAAGATAGGCGACAACGAAAAATTAGCAGAGCTGAATGCGCTAAGTGCTCAAATAGCTTGTGAATTCGGTACGCGCGCGCAGTTTGTGAAGTCTGTGCGATTTGCCCAAAAAGCCATAGCGCTTGATGCAAATCAAAACACCGAAGCGATGCAGGCGTTACTAAAAATGGCCGAACACAAAGTGGCAACGATGCGGAAAAAATTCTTAGGAATTTTTTAAATAATATTCGCGCGCTACTGCCCGCCACCGCTCGTATATTCCAAAAACTTCTCCGGTGCCACGCGTATGGCCGCCCCCGTTGGGCACGACCGCACGCAGGCGGCACCGCCTTTTTGGTCTTTGCACATATCGCACTTCACGGCTTTTTTAGGCAGCGACTTATCTTTATTTACTTTTGTCACACCCGGCTCTTGGCCTAAGCCCAACATCAACCATGAGATGAGCGAAGGGCGTTTTGGCTTGGGGTCGGTGGCTGCCATCTGAATCACACCATACGGGCAATTACGCTCGCAATTGCCGCAGCCTATGCACGTATCTGCAATGTACACTTCGCCGTTGGCAGAGCGTCTGATGGCGTCTGGCGGGCAGTCCTTCATGCAGTGTGGATGCTCGCAGTGGCGGCATGAAGTAGGCACGTGAATTTGCGCGTACGTGGGGCCTGCTTCACGGTTTAAGCGCGAGGTGCCATCGTGGGTATCAGCGCAGGCTTTTTCGCAGTTATTACAGCGGATGCACAGGCTTTCGTTTATCAGCAATACATCGGTTGCCTCTCCCAAGCCTTGCTGCATTAGGAAGGAAATAATATTGCCAGATTCTGATTTGGTCTCCATCTGCTGATTGCTTTTGATCCGCTGCATCGATTCAACGCTCATGCGTTTTTGGATGACAGTATGATCGGCCATGATGTCCTTGACCTGTTTGGCTTCCAGCATAATCACTTCGGTAGGCACAGCAGCACGCACCGTAGCGGATCGCGGCGCACTGGAAAGCATCGCCATTTCGCCCACGTAATTACCGGCAGCCACGTAAGACAACACAATTTCTTTGCCGCCAATATTGCGCGATACGGTAACTGACCCGCGACGAATTAGATGCAGCCCATCGGCGTGATCGCCTTCTTTAAACAAGGCTTCGTTGGTGGCGTAGCGTTTTAATGTGGCGGTTTTTACCAGCTCATCAACTTGGTGATCCCATAAATCTTGCGACAGCGTTTGCCGTACCACCCGCTTCATCATCACGGTATCCAGTGTTTTTCGTACTGACTCAACCGATGCTAACAACTTCAGCATGCTGCGACGTGGGGTTTCCAAAAGTTGGGTTTTGGCGTTGGTGCGAATCGTGGCGCTGCGGCGACGGCCAGATAACAAGCCCATCTCGCCAAAAAACTCACCTTCACCCAGCTCGAACTTTACCGGGTTACCCTTCGCGTCAGTAAACTCGACAGACACTTTGCCAGAAACGATTGAATAAAATGAATTGGTGTAATCGTTGCGGTTAAACACAATTTCATTGGCTTCAAGCATATGAATTTCGCTCTCCATCAAAAGCTCACGCAACTGCAACTGCGTTAAGCTTGAAAGCAGCGGCACGCTCTGCTGAATATTTTGCACCGCTTCGGCAACGCTGGCGATTTTCACGCCCTTGAACTTCGCGCGCAGCACCGGCTCATCCGCCGGTTCTACGTTATTGCCCAATATGTATTCAACGGCTTCATAGCCCTGATTCATCGCTTGTTTTATTAGCGGGTAACCGCCCAGCGCGCCAATAATGTACAGGCCAGGCACGTTGGATTCATAGCGCTCCGATAACGCTGGTACGGCGTCCATATTGGCGTTAGGAAAGGTAATACCAAAGCTCTCAACCAACTTGCGTGGGGCAATCGCGCCTAGGCGGGCGATGATGCGATGGCAGGGAATGCTCTCTTGACCCGTTGGCGTGTTGGCAACAAATAATAGTGGAAATTTATTGCTCGCTGTAATTTCAGCGGCCTCTACGCGTGCAACAGAAGTGCTGTAGCGAACGGATACTTTATCGGCTTTGTCTGCCGCTAAAATTAGGGCTGCATTGCCGTCTTTTACCCGCGCAAATTCTTCGCTGCGGTTCGTTAAAATTACCCGATTTTGTTTTGCAAGCGCCAATGCATTTTCAATCGCGGCGTCTCCTGCGCCCACCACAATAATGGTTTCGTCACTAAACTCATCAGGGTCATCTAACTGATATTGCACCGTGGGTAAATCTTCACCGGTCACACCGAGTTTGCGTAAGTTTCCTTGCAGGCCGATCGCCAACACAATGTGTTTTGCCTGCACTGATTTACCGCTTGCCAAAGAAACAGTAAAGTTCCCTTTTTCGCCTTTAATAGCGCTTACTTGTGCATTAAATTGGATGTTGACGTTAAGCGCTTTTAGCTGTGCGTCCCACAAGCCTAAAATATTTTCGCGCTTGCCTTCAGCGAAGGGAAGTGGGCTGCGTAGCGGCAAAATAGTGGGCTCAGCCATTACGTGTTTGCCACGCTGATATTTAAAAATTGTATCGGCAAAGTGATTAACTTGCGCCTCTAGTAACACATGAGAAATTTTTAATTCTGCCGCGCGGCCAGCCGCTGAAATGCCAGCGGGACCGGAACCAATCACGGCAATATCAAAACATTCAACAGCCGGTTCAGTTTGGGTGTTCATGGTTTTACTCCGGTTGCAGCGGATTGAATTTTATCGGTGGTTTTTATGTTGGCAAATTGCTTTAAGCCTTTTAGCAAATTTGCAAATTCGACTGGCTTAAATTGCTCGTCATTTTTTAAAGTGATGTTTAGCTTTTTTAGCTGCGCATTAAATTCGCGCGGCTGCGCCAGCACGCCGCGCTTGGATAAAAACGCACCGATGCTGCCGATGGCGAGCGTTGCTTGCTCAGCCGCTGCAAAATCGCTATAGCCATTTTGCGCACCATCTTGAATTAAGCGCTGCAGCACATCTTGCATCGTGACGCCGGTAAAATTGGTCTCCGCAATAATTTGCGATGCATTGAGTGCCAAGGTTTGTAAATTGCGTGCTTCAGTCATCGCGTCGGCTACACCCGCTGTTTCGCCTGCAATCGCGCGATGTAGTTTTTGGGTTTGGCTAGCTACCGACAGGCCTAATTTCGGATCAATCACGCTGGCAATCGCGCGCAGCATCAACATGCTGGAATCGTTGAGGCGCACTAAACCGGGTGCGACGCGGCCGCCCGTTAAGCTTTTCGGCTGCCAGCGATTTTCCGCCATTGGGTGGTGGCAGGCATGGCAATCAAATAGCACCAGTTCTGGAAACAAGCCGTCGCGGCCGTGTTTAGGGTCTTGCAAAATGCGCATGGTTTCAGCCACCGCTAAGGCTTGACCCACGCCCCATGTTTTCGCGCCGTCCCATACCTGTTTGCGTGCGGCGTAGTCTCTATCAACCACAAAATGCTTGGGTGCTAGTTCGGTAAAGGTATCAAGCTCAAAACTTAAGCGTGGATGGCCTGCGGCCATAATGCGGTGATTTACAAATTTATCTTGGTTGCCAAAATGGCAGGACATACACAAGCTGGCGCGGCTGGTTGCGTCGGACGTTGAATACATGCCGTCGGCAACATTTTTTGCGTGTTGGTTCACTCCTGCAACCGCTGGTTCTACATGGGTTTTAATCCATTTTTCAGCAGGGCCGTGACAGCCCTCGCAGGTAATACCGTCGCTCATCACAAAGCGCTCGCCGCGTTTATTTTCTGGCACCACGTGGGCGTGGCAATCAAGGCAAATTTTGGTTTCGTGGGCGGGTTGCGGCAAGTTTAAATTCTTGGCGATGCGCTTAGAACGGTCGTTTAGAAGCACATTGTAGGCGCGCGCGTGCTTATCCATGCGCGACCATGTAAGGTATTCGTTTTGCAATACGTTAGATTCTTTCCACAGTTTTATTGAGCCGTGGCATAAGCTTGATGCGCACGTTACGGTGCCAAGGGTTTCGTTTTTGGAGTGATAGGGCAGGCTAGGTTGCGCTGCGGCATCTATCGCCAAAAGGCAGAACAAACAGAAGACTACTATGCACCTTGTTAAGATTTGCGCAATCATTTTGGCACTCCTACTTTTTTAATTTCATCCGACACTGTCCACAGAGATCCATCTGGATTTTTATAGAACTTCGCCATTTCGGCGGCGTTAAACGGCCTTGACCCGATACGTCCAAACACTGCAATTTGCCCACCGGTTTCGTCTACCGCGCGATCTCGATCCAGCCCCTTGGCAACGCCTAATGCCGCTGATTTGGTTTTGCGCCACGCAATAAGTTGTGGCTTGGGTTCGGGTGAAAATCCGTAAAATTTTGGTTGCGAATCTGGGCTAGTGAGCTGCACTACTTTTAAGCCGTTTTCGCCATCTGCCACATACGCAAATAATGACGCGTTGGTGGAACCTATCACCACGCCCTGCGCGTCGTTTAGCGTGCCATCAGCGGTGAAGTGGGTGCTTATTTTTGGTGTGGTCGGGTTTTCAACATCTACGATCACTAAGCCATCTTTACCCGCAGCCACATACGCGTAGGTGCGCGCCACATACACGCCGCGTGCGTCGGCGAGCGCGATGTTGGCCGTCTCAACGAGTTTGGGTTTGTCAGGCGCGGTAACGTCTATGGTTTGCAAGCCAATGGCTGTGGCAACGAATAAGTAGCGGAACTGCAAGGCGCTGGCGCGCATGTCCGATAGTGCCAAGGTAGCCGAAATACGGGGCTTTAGCGGATCATTGATGTTGAGTATCACTAAACCTGCATCGGTTGCGATGTAGGCATAGTGGCCGCCTAAAGTGATGTGACGGGCACCGTTCAGCACGCCATTTTCGTTCCACGTAACGCTGCGCTTGAGGAAGTTATTGCGCGGTTCGCCATCGGCAAAGGTGTCTACATTCGTTACGATTAAGCCTTCCACCGCATCGGTGATAAATGCGTAGTGATACATCGGGTGGAAGGGTTGCTCTTCGTTGGTGATGCGCATTAAATCGCCGGTGTTGCGTTCTGGTGCGATGGGCTGATTAGTCGGCAGTGCCATGCACGTGGCGTTTTTGCTGGCGATGTGTGCGTTCTGACCAAGGGGTGAAAATGGGGCGGTGATAATGCGTTGCGACACGCCTTTGTTGGCGATATTGGCCACGTCGTAAACCCTAAATCCGCCCGCACCCTCAGCAACAAATAAATATTCGCCGCGTAGTTGCAAGCAGCGTGCAGCACCGCCCGTTGTGTGGTCGTGCGCCTCGGGTAATTCCATTTTGCGTTTTTGATGCGCGCTAAAATAATCGGGATACGCATATTTTTGTAAGTAGCTACCGATTACAGATTGCGGCTCATCCCATTCGGTTACTTGCACTGCTTCTATGCTTTTAGCACTGCCCACCCACGCGTTGTAACCGATGAAATTAACAAAATTAGTGCCTTGCAAAAGTAGCTGCGCCATGATGGCGTTGTTATCGTTGGCGCTACTCAAATGGCAATCGCTGCAAGTTTTGGTCTCGGTTTTGCGCTCGGTGTGTGGATAGTGGGGCGCGAAGGCTTGTGATGAAAAACCACTTGCGGCAATTGGCGGTTGTTGAATATAAATTTTTTCGCGGTTTGCATTGGTCGAACTTAATACCAGCGCCGAGCTTGAGCGCACAGGCGTAATGCGCGAGCCTTTTACCGTGCCATGCCGACCAAGTTGAAACATATCGTCGCGTGCAACTTGCGGGTTGTAAGTAGCAAAGTTGCGCGTCTCGCCGCCTTCGTAATGCAGGCGATCGGTTTTGGCATTGGCTTGAATGGGTAAGTGGCAGCCGCCGCAGGATGTGGTCCATGACAGATGGCAGGAATAACAGGTCATTTTGTCTTCGTTGTGGGCGTAGTCTGAATTACCGTTGGCCGCATTTTGGTTTATGCCCCATTTGCCGTCCTGGCCTGCGGATCCATTGTGCATTAGCTTTGCGCGCGCGGCTTTTTCATTGTATTTCGGGTGGCCTTCGGTCACGCTGTTTTTAACCAAGCTCATTTCCCATTCTAGTTTTGGGTCAAGCGCTGAGCGTTGATACAGCTTATCTTCCTTCCATTCAAAGCGTTTGCGACCATCTTGCGTGCGCAAGGTGAGCAGGTCACGTCCGCCCGGTTTGGCCGCAGGTCCGCTGGTGCGCAGCGTGGGCAGCTTATTGGCGGTGCCGTGGCAATCGGCGCAATCAATTTCTACCGCTGCGGCAACCTCGCCATAAATATGGCCATTGCCGTGCGCGTCTTGTACAAAATGGCAGTCAACGCATTGCATGCCCACATCTAAATGGATTGACGTTAAATGCACGGCCTTTTTGAATTTTTCTGGATCCGTGTCAGCAACAGGTTTGCTTTCCTTATCGAGCAAGGTGCCTTTGCGATCGCGCTTGTACACGTAGCGGAAGTTCCAACCGTGGCCATGGTAGTCCGCAAACTGGCCATCCTTTAAGGTTGGATTAAGCTCAGAAACTTTTTTCGAGAAGTTCGCATCGCCCCATAAGCCCCGTATTGCGGCCTCCTCCGGGTTACGCTTGAGTATTTTTGTGGCTTCCGCATCGGTTGGATATTTTTGCTGTTTCGGCCACATGGATGGCGCATCGGACTCGTAATCCCACATGGTGGTGCCGTAGAAACTATTTACAAAAATATTCGGCTGATGCATATGGCACACCATGCATTGCGATGACGGAATCGCACGGGTAAATTCATGCTTTAGCGGATGGCCGGATTCATTTTTTGGAATGGTTGGATCAACGCTGATTGATTTACCTTCGTTGCCAAATTTGCCGTAAAACCCTGCCCGCTTTGGGTCGCGATCATTGGCGTAAATTGTGTGGCAAGCGGTGCAGCCAGATGAGCGATAATCACCCGGCTGATCGTTGGTGCCAAGGAACCACAGGTGCGGATCATTTAAACGCGTTTTAGCGATGTTTAGCACCGGCACAGCGATACGTTGACCAGTGCCCGGTCCTCGGTTTGATTGCTTAATATCAGGGCGGCCCGGCTCATCAAGCTTCTGTAAAACACCCGTGCTGTTGGGCAGGCCAATTTCAGGGAAGCCCGAATTAATTACCTTTCCACCCCGTTCAAACACGCGGAACACATCACCCGGCGGCACGGTTTCCCACGCGGGCAGGGCGGTTAGCTCAGGCAAAATGCCCATTTTTATCATGTGTTCGTTAACCGGCACCGGGTTTTTAATTTTCGCACCCACGCCATCTGCGGTGTAGGACTCGCCCAAAATATAACGCTTGTACGGCAAAATTCCATTGTTGTAAGATGCGCCCCCCCACAACATGGCGCTGGTAGACATTAGGCTGCGCTCTACCGCTTGTACCGTTTCTAAGTGACACGCACCGCAAGCTTCACGTGCAACGCGCAAATCACCGGGGTTGATGAATCGTACAAAGTCTTTATTTTCGCGGTTCAACAGGGTGTAGCTGCTTTCTGGGTTTGCCGACGCGGGATAGTTCCACGCCTTCGGATACGTGGGGCTCACATGCGCGCGATGCATAGCGGCACTGTATTGGGCATCATCTTTGCCCTTGTAGATCGCGTCTTTTGGCTTCACTACCGCCACATCGCCGCCGTGGCAATCGGTGCAGCCCAATACGACTGCTGGGTTGGCGTGCATAGTGTGTTTGTCGGTACTGGTGTGGCAGCTAACGCAGCCGGTGGACTTTAAATCAGCATCCTTCTGGGTTTGGCGTTCAGGGGCAGCGGGATGTTTGGTGTGGGTTGATTTTTGTTGGCTATCTTTAGTCGGCGCGCCTGCATTGGCAACAGAAAAAGCAATGCCTAGACTTAAAAATGGAACACAAAAAATAAGAGTTAAAAATGCACGCATCATAAGCCTTAGAAGGTAACTTAGTAGGTAAGCACGAGATTTAATAAAACCGAATACTGCGCCCCGCGTTTACCTTCGTCATATAGCTGTTTTAGCCCTTTGCCCGGCAACAAAGCCGATGCAGAAGCATTAAATACAAGGTTCTGCGACATAAATGGCCGATATTGCGCGCCCACTGAAACATCCACCCCTAGGTCTTTTGATGGCGGGGTTTGGTTACGAAGCACACCCAACACGGTGGTATTTACAAACTGCAATTTTGAAACATTGGCCAGCACCCGTACTTGCGGGGTTAGGTCGGCGTCCGCTCCCACGCCCAACAGCGTTAAGCCAGGGTTGACGAAATTAGATTGGCCTTGATCTTTTGATGAGCGCAGCGACGGCAAAATACCGTTGCGCCCTGAAAGTGCTACGCCACCGCCGCCAATTAAAGGCACGGCTTGACGAATAAAAAAGCTGGTGTCAGCACCCGCAAATTGCGGGTTTTCAAAAATTGCATCAAAGCCGGTTGCAACTTTATCGAAAGGGTTTTTATCCCCCGACGCCACCAAGGCACTGCCACGCACCCGTAACCAAGAAAAATCCCGCGAAAGTTCAGCCGCTGCCATGCCCGCACGAATGGTTTGCGGCTGTTGCGATAGCGGATTGCGATTATCTCGGCCAAGGGCTGCATACAATGAGGACGTTAAATTCCACTTGCCAAAATGCCCATCGCCGTTTAGCCCAAGGTAGGTTACGCGATAGTTATGCCCACGCACATCACCCAAAACCGCAGGGCGAATTAAGGCACCATTTCTATCGTAATAGTCGCGGCTAGACTCGCGATTGATGTTGTGGATAATGGTGGCCTGCGTGGTGTGCCCAAGCACGGGGAAGTCCTGTTTATAGACGTTTGCAGCCAATATGTGATCGCGCCGCAGGGTTTGGTTAATGTCGTTAAGCCCGGAGTTGGTGTCTTTTTCGATGCGTCGAAAATAGGCTAAGTTGTACTGAAATTTATTATTATCGCGGGTGCCAAACAGACGCACACCAATCGGCACATCTTGATATAGAAAGCCGCGAAAATCCGATGTAAAAGGCTGGATGCCTACACGTAGCGAATCAAAATCATAGCGTTCCGATACGTTGCGCAAATGCACATCCGCAAACGCTTCTTGAATGCCCACATGCGAATCGGTGCGGTTAACGCCTTCGCGTGGATCCACCCGCACCGCGCGTACTTCATTGGTGCGCGCGTGGTTGATTTGAATAGCAGGTACAAAGCGAAATTCATAATCTGGCGGCTTGAAAGTGGTGTTGCCTTTGGTCACGCCGACTGAAAAAATAAGCGTTTGCACCAGCCCAGTTTGCCGTGGCCTGCCGAACACATCATTGGCATCGGCACTGGCTGTAGACTGCGCACCGACGGGCGTTGGCAGGCGACGCGCTTCAATTAGCGAATCTGAGATGGCAGACAGTGCCAAGAACCAATCGTTGCCCCATTTGGCAAACGGCTCGTAGGGCTTATCGCCTTTGTAGACGTTTTGGTTATACGGATCGTACCAAGGAAATTTAACCCCCAAGCTCTCAACAATACGCCAACGGTCCGGTACAGAAACAAGCTCACGCGGGAGTAAAGGTGAAGGCGGCGAAACTTGTTTGGGATCAATCGGCGGCAATTCGTATTTTAGCGGTGTGCTTTGTGGGCGCTCGCGCTCTACTTCGTCGCTAGTGGTGGCTGCCGTTTGCGCATAATTGCTTGAAAGTGACACGCCCAGCAAGGCCAACACCATTACTTTTAAAATTGGCTTTGTGAAGGGCATTTTTCTCATATGCCCTCACACGGATTTTGTTCCGCCGAATCATTAAACGGTGCGACCGGACAATTAACGTAGCGCAGGCGGGTGCCTTCGCCGCGCGGCACTAAGTTGTCAGCGCGGATGGCTTTAGGGGCGTTGCCGATGCCCGTATTTAGGGCTTTTCCAGCATTGCTCAAGCCTAAAAATGCGACCATATCATCTTGGTCGATGCCATCGCCCGATATGCCAATCGCGCCCACCAACTGCGCGTTGCGATAGATTGGCACGGCTCCTGCAAATATCTGTATTCCGTTTTTAGCACGTGTTAAACCGGTGCAATCAAACTTCGGTGATCCCGTGGCTGCTGCCACAATCGCGCTGTAATTTAAGTCAAGCTGCAAGCCTAAGTGGAAGGGACTCCAGTTTTTATAAGGCGTACTAAAGGGCCCGGCTTCAGCACTTTGAATGCCTTCAGGAAAAAATGGGCGCGATACATTGCCTAGCGCACGGCTTGAGAAGGCGATGCCGTTGCCGAGCATGGTGGGGTCATTAAAAAAGCTGCGGCTGCTTACTACATATTCATTAAAGCTTCTAAACGCCGGTACGGTGGCGCCGCCTACGCCAAGGTAGGTAAAGCTTGGCAGCCCCGCCAATTCAGCCGCAAACGTGGGGTGGGAAAACGCCAAGGCCGTGCGGGCTTTTTGTAGCGCTACATCCGTGCCAAACACGGGTGCGTCCGGCGTGCGCACTAGCACCAGTGCGTTGCCAAGGGTGTCTACCACGGTGATGGTGACCTGCGCTGCAGAACCGAGCGGGCGGCGAATTTGCGCACGGGCGCGGTTGGCTATTTTTAGGGCTTCTTGGGCGATTGTGCTTACTTCTGGCGACTTTAAAAAGCCATCGCTACCCGCTATTACCGGATAGCGATTTTTGCCATCGCTGTCCAATAATACAAAGCCGTTAAGTGCGGCAAAAGTGCTGGTGTCCGCTTGATAGCCAGACGCGGCGGAGCCAAACGCCGTACCCGCCCGCACGACGCCATCAAAATAGCCGCCCACCACTACGCTGGCACCACTTAAGTTGGCAAATAAGTTAGCAAATGTAGTTGTTGCAGGCGCGCTAGTTTGTACGGATTCAGAATCCACATAACGCAAGGTGCGGCCGTCAACGGCGATGCGATTGCCGCGAATATCATCCGGTGCTGTGAAGCCCAATCCTGCTGCCACTGCAATAACTTCATCGGCATTTTGATCGAAGTCGCTGATGTCGGCATCCAAGCCATAAGTGGCATCAGCGATGATGCCCACCCCGCCCACCAGTCGATTATTTTTATACAAGGGCAATCCGCCCGGATCAGCTGAAAGCCCTAACGGCGAGCGTTTCGGGCCGATAGTGCCGTGTTCAGCCCGACGCATTAAATCAGAACATGAGAGCTGCGAAAACTGCACGCCGTAAAGCGGGCCGGCGGGCTGATTGGCTTCGCGCGGGTTAAAATTTTCTTGCACAATTTGGCTTGCCGTCCGGCTCGAAAACGCATTGCCGTTCGACGATAAATACGCACCGGTTATGGCTTTGGTAATCGCTGCAAAGGTGTCGGGCAGGATGTCGATATTCTCAAGCCCGCCATCAATGCGTGCCGTACCGTTATTGTTGGTGTCGCTATTAGGTTGCTTGCTGGTGATTTTAAAGGTGTTCGCTGCACCCGTCATGCGAAACACCGCCAACACATTGCCTACGCGATCCACCACGGCAATGGTGGCGGGTTGTTTGCGGGCGGTGGCCTCCGCCGCGCCTTGGGCCACGATGCGCTGTACGTCTTCAACGGTTAAAAAATCTGTGGCGATCGCTGCAGGGCTTAATGGTGCCGCCGCCGGTGATCCAGAATCGCCGCCGCCACTGCAGCCACCCAAACCACTAAAACCAAGCGCAAGCGCCACTGCCGCGCCAAAACGTAGTAAATAAGTGCCTGAAGATGCCCTAAAATAGGGCGTCTTCAGGGTATTAAGATTGATGATTTTGCTCATTTTGTTTTTGCTGGCACGATGTCACTGCCCACTTTCAGCAAACGCGCCGGGTGATTTGTACCCGGCAAAATCGGCGGCACACCCGACCTTGGGCTGCCAGTGTGAAAGCCGTGGCAGGTTTCACAAGTGCCCGGCGCTTTGTCTTTAGTAACCACAGTGCCGCTGTGGCATTCACGGCAATTTTCAATTTTCGGGATAGAAATCTCGGTGCTTAATTTTGATTTTTCTACCTCGTGACAGCTGCTGCATTTTTGCGTGCTGTGCGCCGTATGCGGGAAGCGCGACTTTGGCAGCCAATGTTGGGTAACTACAATTGGCGTAATCTGCCACGGTGCTCCGGCCGTTGCGTCTTTTGTTTTGGTTATTTCATGGCAGGTAAAACACAGGCGCACTTCAAAAATTTCTTTGGTAATTTTTGTCGCTTTATTATTCGCCCACGCCAAACTACGCAGTGGCTCGGCTGCAGCGGCGCCCGCATTGCTGCGCTGTTGCTCCACTGCATTAAACGCAGCGGGTACGTTGTTTACGGCATCTGGACCAAGGGCTGCCAAGCCATAATGTTCGCGCACGGTAGCCATCACATCAGCAATTTTGCCGTGCGGCACTTGGCGCGAGCTTACTTCGGGTTCAAACTCCAATGAGTGACACGACTGGCAGTGTGCCGCCATGGTGGTGGGTTTAAAGCGCGTGCCGGTTTCATCGGCTTCATGGCAATTTTTACACTCCATTTGTACGCGTCCGGCGGGGCTACGCACGCCTTTGGTCGTCACATGCACATCATGTGGAAACTTTAAGCCAGATGATTCTACATAGCGGGTTTTGTCAGTTTGGGTAATCCGTTCAATATGCACATTGGGCTCACCCGCTTTAGTGCTGGGCTTCGCATTGCGTATCAACATCGACACCTTAAACGGTGGGTGATCTTTACCAAAATCAGCCACGTCCATCACGCCAGTTTGTGGGTGCGAGGTTTTTAGGTTGGCATGGCAGTCGGTACAAAGCTTGGAATCGCCGCGTATTAAGCCCATCGGGCCTTTGTGGTCGCGATGGCAATCGCCGCAATAGGCTTCGCTAAAAACAGCGTTATGTACTTTTTTAGCTTGGGGAGTATCTAGCGCAAAGTGCCAGCCGATTTTTTGGTGGCAATCCTCGCACGCTTTGTTTTGCACTTGCCTAAATGGCAGTTGATGGCACGCACCGCAGTTGCTGCCAAAGCTTGTGTGCGCGCTACTTAAGGGGCCCACATCCCAAGATGCATCGGGATGCACCATCGGTTTTGCTGCACCCGTTTTAATCATGCCGGTGTTTGGTGATTTGCCCATCACCATTTTTTCGCGCTCCAGCGCATGCCACACGGGCCACGCCAAAAACGCCAACAAAACTGCAACAGCGGCAATCCAGCTAAATGCGCGTTTTGATAGCCATGTGCTCGAAAGCCCAGCTTTTACGCGGCTTTGCACGGCCTCTATATCGTCAGATAGGGGATCAATTAGCTCAACGCTCAGCGCGATATCAATATTGTTTTCGTCGGGCAAAACAATAAGTTCAAACGGGCCAAGCAGTATTTTTTGGCCAACTGCTATGGTTGTCGCACTGGTGCTTTTTCCATCCACACTGATGGCCCCACCGCGCGCTTCAATATAGCTTGGGTGGCCAAAATTGCACATAATTTCGGCGTGGAACAGCGAAACACGGGCATCCTGCAAAAATAGCTTGCAGTCCGCACCCCGCCCGATGCGCAGGGTTTCGGCCGACACTTCCTGCATCGTTAAGGTGGCTTCACCTTTTTTATTGCGCGTGATCGTGGTTAGCTTAGTTTTCATTGATGTAGTTGTTCGTCAGTCAATGATAAAAAAACACGGAAATGATATGCGCCGTGAGTGCAGCCACCAACGCGAACGAGCATGGCACATGAAAATACAGCCAAATTTCCATTATCGCTTTGTAGCGCACGTCGGCGCGGGCACGGGCAACGAGCCGCTCTTTGCGCAGCATTAAGGTATATAAACTTTGCTGGCGCTGTGCCGCTTCGCCTTTGACTTTTGACGCGTAGGCCAGCACGATATGCACGGCTTCGCTGGTTGGGCAATGACGCACGTGCTCGCGCAACTGTGCAAGTACGCCACCGCCAATGCGGGTTTTTTGCACCGATTGCAGCACCGCGTCATTAATATCGTCAGGCATGCCAAGTGCCAATTTACGGGCTTCTCGGTCGATATCGGCAATTTTTAAAGTCACACTTTCCAGCGTATCTTCTGCTAAATTTTCAGTCATCAAGCGTGGAAAGCGCAGATAAGCAAATACCCCAAAAAATCCCGACGCAATTACAATCAGCATCAACACATAGGCCAATGTGTGTACATTCCAGCCGACTTGAAAGCCGGTGTGCAGCGTGGCAATAATCACCAGCGACGCGCCCAAATAAACATGGGCGGATAGCCATCCTTTCAGATTTTGCGTCGCGCGATAGCGACGTTTTTGAATGCCAAACCACATCAGCCACAAAATTAATACGGCACCAATCGTGCCCAAGGTATAGCCCAGTGGCGTGCCGCCGTAGTGCCCTAGCGGATAACGCCACCAACCATAGGCCAACGCGCAATTCGCGGCAATGAGTGCCGCAATTTTTAGATAACGGTAGCGTCCAAATTCAAGAAAGGTGCGGTGTCGCATTCGATCGTGCCTCCCTCAAGGCAAATTCCAGCAATACGTATAAATATTGGCTCAGTTTTTTCGCAGATTTTATGAGTGACAACTGTCTTGGCTTGCGCCTTCAAAAACTATGAATAATAGTAACCGAAATAGGTGTTTTTTCCATGACTGATTTCATAATTCGGTCACGTTCTTCACGGGTACTCCACACCATCTCGTTCATCAACAGTGTAAATGGCATTGGTTTTATCGGTTGTTAGCGCTTACTTACTTGTCTTTTGCTTAAGAAATAGCGCCTCAAAAACGCCCAATAATGCCTTGAAGACGCGCTAAATACGGGCATCTTCAGCCAATTTTTATACTTTCCAATTGCCCTCCCTATCGCTGAAATAAGCTTTTTAGCGCAATCCGCAAATAGTTTAAAAATATTTAGAAAAAGCATTGACATTTTATGTCGGAAGCGTATTCTGGACATATTATGTCTAGCGATGTTTGGTGCGGCGCAACAAATAATCCGCCTACATTGCAGCAAACGCGATACCCACATGAGGAAACTATGACCCAAATAATTAACCAGCTTTTAGGAATAGAGAGTTTGCTCTCGCAGCGCCTAGGCTCAGCGGGCGTGACCATCACAGCGCTGCCCGTGGTTGAGGCAGATGCCGTGCCGGTAATGCGCATTAGCATTGAAGGGCAAGACGAATTGCCGGTGTTTGTGACGGCATCTCCCACCCAAATTTTATGTATTTGTTATTTGTGGACAGAAGCCGAAGTAAGACCCACGCGCCATGTAGAAATGCTGGAAGCGATGATGGATTTAAACATCGCTATTCCGCTTTCAAACTTTGGGCGCATTGGCGAGCACTACGTAATTTATGGCGCATTAGCAGCAGATTCACGGCTGGAAGACATCGTTACCGAAGTAGTGATGCTGGCCGATAACGCGGTAGAAGCCCTCGACGTATTTACCCAATATTTAATTTAAGGAGCACATCATGGCTGTATTTTCAAAAATTTTAACCATGCTACGCGGCAACGTGCGCGAGCTTGGCGATAGCATTGTTGACGGCAACGCCAACACCATTTACGAGCAAGAAATAGTAGAAGCTAAAGCACACGTTGCCAAAGCGAAAATTGATTTAACAGCGGTCATGGCTAAAGAAATGCAAGCAGGTCGTGAAATTGATCGGCTGAAAGGCGAAGTATTACGCTATGAAAATTTAGCGATTGAAGCGCTGCAAAAAAATATCGAAAGCTTGGCCGAAGAAGTCGCAGTAAAGGTGGCCGAAACTGAAAATACCTTGATTGAGCAGCAAAAAGCACACAGCGAATATGCTGGTCATGTGCAGCGCTTAAAAGACCTAATTCGCACCGCCGAAGGCGCACTGCGGGACCACGAGCGTCAACTGGCGATGGCTAAAACCACCGAAAGCGTTTATCGCGCCACCAACACTATCTCGCAAAGCATGGGCTCGAGTGGCTCAAAATTATTAAGCGCCAAGGAATCTATGGAACGCATTAAACAACGGCATCAAGACATGGCCGACCGCATGGAAGCTGGGCAAATTTTGGAAGGCGAATTTAGTAATCGGGCGCTAGAGCAAAAGCTAGCTGCCGCCGGCATTGGTGAACGTGGCAACGCTAGTGCAAAAGTCATGGCGCGGCTAAAAGACCGCATTAAGCCTGCGCCACAGTTGATTGATTCTTCCAGCGCGCCGAAAAGCACCTAGGCCGCACGTGGTTACGGCAAGTGGGTCAAAATGGTCAAGCTCTGATGCGGCATTGCGCGCGGTGCAAGTGGCGTTTGATGTCGAGCAGCAAGTGATTGCTGCCGTGCGTTATGCTGCATTAGAAAATGATTTATCGCCGTCTGATCAAATCCGTAAAATACTGCAATTGCCCATCACCAACAAGCCCGTGCGGCCACGCTTAACTGTCAGTTTGAGCGATGCAGACTACGCGCTATTAGCAACGCGGTTTGGGCTTGCAGTAGAAGACAAACGGGCAATTAAAGAAGCATTGCATCGCGCGTTGATTGAGTTTGCGAAGGCAGAAAAACTAGAATAGATGTCTTCATTTAATCCATAACAACTACAGGGTACCTCTAAAAATTCAATTTTCTAAATTAGGCTAGGCGCGAACGACAAATTTTGACGACGCATATACTGGAGATGTAAGGAAAAAATTTTTCGCGAGCAACAACGCATAACGACGAAAAGTGGATTTTTAGAGGTGCCCCCAAAGCATCTCTCTCAAGCATCACGCATCCTGTATAACCCCACTTCATTTTCGAACAATAAAACCGCAGCGTCCTTAAAAGGAAACACCGTGCTAAAGCTACACCGCTTCCCCAAAACCCGAAAGCAAGGCTTGATTACCCTCGGCGCCCTACTTGCTTTCACCCTCTTCTCCACTTTCGCCACACTCGGCAACCCCGCGCACGCTCAAACCGTGTCAACCATCGCCGGTAACAACGGTTCAAGCGGCTTTGCTGGTGACGGTGGTTCCGCCACAGCGGCTGCGGCACGGCTTAGCTTTCCCATTGGCGTCCTGGCGCGTGCTGATGGTAGTGTGCTCATTGCTGATCGAGTTAACCATCGCGTCCGCAAAGTAGATGTGGGTGGTGTGATCACCACCTTTGCTGGAACCGGTGGCACTGGTTTTAGCGGGGATGGTTTGGCAGCCACTGCGGCGCAAATAACAGACCCTGGCTCGCTAGCTGAGGATGCCGCTGGTAATATTTATATTGGCACGCGGGGTGCCATTCGCAAAGTAACGCCGGCAGGCATTATTTCCACTATTGTGGGCAATGGCACGCTGGCTAACACGGGCGATGGTGGTCTAGCTACGGCGGCGCAGGTTAATTGGGTTTTAGGCATGCGCTTTGATAGTGCCGGTAATTTGTTTTTTACGGATTTTAACGGTGGCGTGGTGCGTAAAATAGATACTGCTGGCTTCATAACTAAGATAGCCGGTACGGGGACTAATGCCGCGTATGTTGCTGATAATGTGGCAGCTTTCACCGCGCCACTAAATAATCCCGCAGAGATTTTGGTTGAAGCCGATGGCAGCCTTATCGTTGCCGTTGCTACTCAGAACCGCGTGCGTAAAATTATGCCCGGTGGCAATATCACCACCATTGCCGGTACGGGAATAAACTCCAGCACAGGCGATAGTGGCGCTGCCACGGCGGCCACATTTAATTTTCCGTTTGGTGTGGCACCCAACGGCGCGGGCGGGTACCTAGTGGCGGAAGTTGCCGGGAGTCGTGTGCGCAATATTGCTGCCAATGGCATTGTTACCACCATCATCGGCAATGGCACAGCTACAAATACCGGCGATGGCGGCCTAGCTTCAGCAGCCACCATCGATTCTCCAGCAGGACTATCCCGCGACAGCGCCGGTAATCTGTTTATTGTTAGCAATACCGGCCATGTGGTGCGTAAAATTACCTTCTCGGCACCACCCGCGCCTGGCCCTTCGATGTTCAAGAGCTTTGTAAACACTCAAACCGCTGATTTAGGCACAATTAGCCCCGCAAGCGAGCAAACCGTGCCTTTCGGCGGCATCGTGCAAGTATCTGTTACCGCCAAGCCACGTCATGTGTTGCGCGTAGCCAGCAACTGCGATTATGTAAAAACTTCTGCGCCTATTGCTTTAGTGCCTAACGGCACCGGTATAGATACCTTTGCCGTAACCGTGAACGGCCCGTGTTCGATGGAAGCTACTTTCACACCATTAATACCCAAGGCAAACGTAAATAGTGAAATAGCTGCAAACGCCCTGTTTACGGCCACTGAGCGGTCACAGGTGTATGCGGCACCGAATCCAATTGTGCAAACTAGCAGCGTAGTAGGCGCGCAAGTGCGGCTTAAAGCTTGGGTAACGGATATTGCTGGTGTGCCCTACCCAAGTGCCACCAATGTAATTACATTCAAAGCCAACGGAGCGGTAATTGCCGGTTGCGCAAACGTACCGCTCACCCTGCGCAACAGCAACGTGGTGCATATTCGCGAAGCGAGTTGTACAACATCATTCGCGACGGCGGGTAATGTGACGATAACGACGGAATTTGCGGGTGACTTGTATAACTTCCCGGCGGCGTCGGCGGCGTTGAATCACAGCGTACTTGCACCCTAGCCGTAGGGTAAGCATCGCTTTTTTGCCCACCATCGGTGATTAAATATCGGCAATGGTGATTTTAACCACCGATGTTGGGCAACACACCTGCCCAACCTATTTTTAATGCCTTGGAGACGCCCTATTTACGGGCATCTCCAAGGCATTTTTACGTACCAAAACTAATTAAATATTTATTTGCACACCGGATGATAGTTTTTGCGATCAATCCCGTTTAACTATATAAGGGCATGCTTTTCCGCCCGAGTGTTGTATATATCACACTAATAATTGCGTTTTAATTCGACAATGTTAATCGTAGCGTGTCAGGCCAAGACAATTTTTATTGTGATGCTATTATCAATTACACAGTTACGCCACATGCTGTAAACTGGTTTTACCCGCTAAAATCCACTCAACCGATTGCGAGCTACTCATGAAAAAACTACTTCAATCCCCGTTGCGCTGTTTGCGCATGGTACTTATTTTGTTGGCTGCCGCCGTGTCATGCGCCACCGCAACTTTAAGTTTGGCGTTGAACAATACCTGCAATTCGGTGCCAGGCGGCGGTGCTTGGAACGCTTCATCGACGTGGACTGACTGTGCGACCTCACCCGGGGGGTATCCCGATGCGGGCGACACCGCAAACATTTTGGCTAGTACCACATCACCGGTGACGGTGCCAGGTGTGTTTACGGTTTCATACCTTAACTTTTTGGATGGCGGCACTGTGCAGGGAACGGTGGCTGGTGCGAAGCTGATACTGGCGAACACGTTTGCGAATCGTTGGGATTCGGGCAGCCGCGCCATCACGCTAAACGCCGTTGAAATTGAGCTCCCCGGCAGTGCCCTTTTGAACATACGCGCCATGGGATCAAACTTGGGCGTTTCGATGCTTTCAAATTCAAAATTAACCTTAATGGGTAATGCTGCCGTCACCCAAAGCTCGCCGATCAATATTTCTGCGAGCGCGCAAATTGAACTTACAGGCACCACCGCTGTATTTACCGTGAATTCGGGCATCACCGGTGACATGGGCGGTGGCAGCTTAATTACCAACGCTGGCACGATAACCAATGCGGTATCGGTTATGCAAGACGTTTCGTTTCTTAACAATGGCACCATTGATTGCGTTTCAATTAGCTGCGCCATTAACCTAAATGCGCTCCACTCCTTTACCCAAAACGCGGGCGCCAAGCTTACGGGCGATGGCACGTTCACTAGGGGCGGTATCCTGACACTTAACGGGGGAGAAGTGTCTATTGCGAACATAAATGCCACCATCACCAATAATCTTGGCGCAACCCTTAAACCGAGCGCGGGTTTGACGGTAGCGGCGCGAAACATGAATTTAACCGGCGACTACATTGGCCAAGCTGGCAGCCGAATTTGGGTGCATATTTATCCGGCGAGTACCGACAAAGTTATTATTACTGGTACCGCGGCATTGGGCGGGGATTTGCATCGCTATTTTAGGGGTGCGCAGCCACCAAACGGCACCACAAGAGACATTATTGAAGCGCAAACCATCACCGGCGTTCCCGGCTTTCCGGTGGCGGAATCTACTGTGGTGGACGGTGGCAATTGGGAGCGTAAAACCACAGGTTCGGTGGTGGGCGGGTCGCTCGAAAACTATCGCCTCACCTATGGCGGTTCCCGCTGGGTGGTCACAGATAACACCTTCGTAGGTGCGGGTTCGCTCTACACTGCCATTAACGCCGTGGCCGCCGATGGTACTGGTACTTGCCCGGGCACGCCGTATGATATTAACTTCTTTTCCGTAAGCCCACTCACGATTTCGCCCGACACAGCCAATCAAATTCCAAGCCTTGGCGCGTGCGCGACAAAACTCGATGCCGTTTTTGCGAACTCAAGTGCTTTTGGGGAGTCGGGTACGCTAAAAGGTGCGTCCACTGCCACCTACGGGGTGATCATTGCGCCGGCCGCCTCGACCAGTTGCCCTGCCTGCGATGGGTTTACGGTAACCAGCGCGAACCCGGTAGAAATTCGCGGCTTTCGCATCACTGACTTTACCGGTGGCGCGGGGATCAATGTG